>CAYVIA010000008.1:5651-32875 GCA_964451485.1 uncultured Gammaproteobacteria bacterium | reverse complement strand
GAAAATCACGCCTGAACGATTCAGGGAAATACTGCCGTCTATTTGCGACCGGGAAACGAGTTATGACCCGAAAAACTGGACTCCGGAAAATCCCCTGTGGGGCCATTGCGCGGTCGTGGCGCTCATTGCCCAAAACCTCTTCGGCGGAAAAATCCTTTATGTTTCCTTACTCGACGTGCCCGGCTTCGAGCACATGCATTCCCATTACTGGAATAAACTGGCTGACGGTAGTACTGATGATTTTACCAAGGCGCAATTCGGAGAGCTTTACCCGATCGGACTGCTGAAAGAAGCAAATAATGCCCGTCGTCCCCGCATGCTTTCTCATGCCAGAACCGTGAAACGCTATAAACTGCTCGCTTTTCGGCTGGCCAAAACTCTCTCCGGCGATAATCAGATTTTTGCCAACGATATCTACCGCCGATGTTTTTACCAAGCTCTCGACTCGACCTGTCAAAAAATGAAATTCGGATGCGTGATCACCCATAACGGCAAAATCGTTTATGAGGGCTATAACCAGAAAATCGACGCCCTGAAATCGCTTTGCGAGCCGAAATGCATCCGGCTCGGAATTACCTCCCGTACCGAATCCATGCTCGGCGCCTGCGGCCACGCGGAAGAACAAGGGCTTTGGCAGATCGTCCATGACCGTCTGCCGACAGAAGAATGCGAGTTGTATATCGCCGGTATCTACCCGAGCGGCCTACCCTGGTTAAAAAAAGAGCCAGAGCATACCTGTCTGCGCTGTGCCGTGCAAATGCACTATGCTAAAATCAAACTTATTTACGTCCCCGTCATCGACCACTGGGAAGGAATTACCGCCGAACAAGCGCTTAAAACGGCAAAGGCGTATGCCACCCAAGAAAAAACAATATCATAAAAACCAAAAGCCCGACAAAATGTCGGGTTTTAAAATAGAAAAATAATATTTATTTCAACTCCTCGATCTTACCGTTAACTTCCTTATTGTCCGGATTCAACCTCGACACTTTTTGGAGATAATAAAGCGCTTCCTCGTTCTTGCCTACGGCCTCGTAAGAGAGCGCCAGACCGTAGAGGGCATTGGCGTGATTAGGAGAGATGGCCAGAACCTTATTGAAATAATCGGCGGCTATATTGAAATCATGCTGGTTGAAATAAAGGCGCGCCAGCTCATAGTACACATCCGTATTCTTGTTGGTCTCCCCGACACGCTCGAGTATCTTTATAGCCTCCTCGCCCATGCCCGCGTCTTCGTAGCTCCTGGCGAGCCCCAACTGCGCGTCGTAATAATCGTTTTTCAGATCCATGGCCTGGCGGAAATATCCGATAGCGTCTCCCGCTTTGCCCGCGTCAAGGTAAAGCTTGCCGATCTCGGCCGGAATAACCGGGTTGGTCGGTTCCAGCTTCCCGGCCTCTTTAAAGGCGGCAATAGCCAGGCCTCTCGAGTCGGGAGAATACCGGCTGATATCGCGGTAAACCATGCCCAGAGTCTCCCGGGCCGCGACCGAACGGGGCGCGTCCGCGATGGCCTTACGCGCCCGGTCAATGGCGTTGTTGATATCATCGCGTACGGCCGGCAAAGACGATGTCGCTCCCTCATTCATGCGGTCGAGCGCCCGATTAAGATAAATCCGGGCTAAAGCGATCTCATAGGCCGATACATGCGGGTTCAAAAACGTAGATTTTTGCAGCGTGACCAGGGCGGCCGGCCGCTCTTCCGTTCGGCTTTTTTTAAAATAAAACTCGGCGAGCCCGTATTTCGTCTCTGTGGAGAGAAGCGCCACCCAGCCGAAGAAAAGGAAAAAAACGATGATGACAGCCGCCTGATAAGCGAAATAGCGCCGCTTGGCATCGACGTTCAATTCGGAAAATCGCGCTGACAAAGACCTGATTCTTTTTGTCCGGACTATTTCCCGCCCGCAAACCACGAGCAGGGCAACAAAAAGCCAGAATAAAAAAAGCAACAATATATTAACCGTATAAACAAACTGCGCCGTGACCAAAACCACGATGGCGGTAGCGAGAACAAGAAAAATGCCTGACCGGCCGGCCGTCTCCCCTCCCCAATCCATTGTTTTCCTGCGAACGGCCGATGCTACGCGCGCGAAAAAATAAAAAAGAGAACAAAGTAAAAATAAGTAACCGGCCAGGCCAAGAACTCCGGTCGTGGCCGCTGTCTCGAAGATGAAGGACGTGCCCCGTTCGAGCCGAAGATGCCAAAAATCGGAATTATTAAGTCCCGCGTCCCGAAAATACGAGGCCGCGTAGCCGAAGGTATCCGGACCGTAACCCGAAAGCGTACGATCTCCCAGGGAGCGCATGGCCACCTCCCGCGTATGCGCGATATCTAGCTGCAGCTTCTTCGCCAAACGTTCGCTGTCCGCGGCCTGATTGACGAGATAATGATTCAAAAGATAATTGACGCACAACAGGATACAAAACAACAATAAAGCGTATTTTTTAACGAAAGACCACGCCCTTCTTTTCTTCGCGCCCGCCGCCGATTCGATCGCGGTCGTTCCCCTGCCGAAAATCCAGATATCGGCCGACAGCAGGAATAAGGCGCCGGCCAAGAGGCACCACCAGCCGGCGAAAAAATCGATCAAAACCAAAGTAATAAGAGAAGCGGCCAATAATACTTTCATGAACGCCGCCTCGCGCCGGGAAATATAAATTGATTTAAAACGCTTGCCTAAATGCAGGCCGCCCAGCATAATTACGGTCATAACCGCGATCAGAACGGAAAAGTCCTCCCAGGAGCCGACGAGATTACGCAAAAAATCTATAGGACGGCTGTCATAGGCAATCATGCCCTTTTGATACGCCAGAAAGGCCAGAGCGCTCGCTGTGAGGATCAGCGCGAAATCGATGATCAGAATTTTAACGTAGCCGAGCGCCTGCTTATATGTTTCGAGGTGATCAGTCAGGAAAAAATAATAAAGAACCATCACCGCGGCCGCGAGCAACGGCTCGGAAATATTACCGTTCGCGCCGAACACCGAAGTGAACCTGTCGATGCTGAAAAGGGCGGACAGGGCGGTCAAACCAAGAAAAACGAGGATGGGCAGATCGAGCGGCGTTATTTTCAGCCTTAGCTTTCCCGACCGGAGCGCCGGAATGACAGACAGAAAAAAAAGCAAAGGCACGATCAGCCAAAGCAGCTTCAGCTTATTACCGTTATCCATGCCCAAAACCGGCGCGGTCCATGGCAAAAAAAATAAAGGCAAGGCCGCTACCAGGCCTTTGGACACATAAAATATTATTTTTTCGGTTGAATATTTTTTCTGCATAACGCCAAGAGGAGCTTAGCTTCTTGGCGGCCAAGAAGCTAAGCTCCTCTTGGCCGAATATCAAAACCTACTCATCATTTGCGGTCCTTTCTTCTCTTCCCGCCGCGCTTCGGCCAAAAAGATCCTGGATAAGGACGCTGGCGGCGGTGGCCACGGGAATCGATAGAACGGCGCCAACGATGCCGGCTATCTGAAAGCCGATGAGGAGTACCGCGATACTGACGATTGGATTCAAACCCACCATTCTCTGCATCAACTTGGGTACGATGATATTATTCTCCAGAAGCTGGACGATATAATAAAGCACCGCCGCCGATACCGCCAGCATGATCCCGCCCTGGGTAAAAGAAAGGAAGACGGCGGGCACGGCGGACATGATGGGCCCGAGGTAGGGTACGAATTCGATCAGACCGGCAATCAGGGCCAGAATCAGGGCATACTTTACGCCCAGGATCAAAAGACCGATATAGATCATGGTAAAAATTATCAAAGACAGGATCAACTGCCCCCTGAGCCAAAGTCCTACCTTATTCTGCATGCGGCCGACAAGCTGCATGACATAAGCCCTGTGTCCGGCCGGCGCCACCGAGTGGACGATTTTCTGCATGGCGTTTTCTTCCACCACCATGTAAAAAGTAATGACCAAAATCAGAATAAAATTGAAAATACCGCCGAAGATACTGGTAACGGTGGAAAATACTCCCCCGGCCGCTCCGGAAAAATTAGAACTGAACGAACTTAAAGCATCTTTGATGTTGCTCAGAAAACCGTGCTCAAGGGAAAATTCTTTCAAGGCGGAAGCGCCGGAAATGACTTTATCGATAATCTGCGGCAACCGATTGGCCAGTTCGGTGGTCTCGGCGATAATCGGCGGTATAAGCAAATAAACGACGAAGCCGGCTATAGCGAACAAAATGAAATAAATCAGCAAGATACCTATACCGCGCGGTATTTTCCTCTTTTGCAGCCAGTTAACGAACGGCTCCAGCGCGCTTGAGAGCACCAGGGAAATAAAAAGAATGATCAGGATATCCCGGATCAAAAAAAGCAAATAAAAAAGAAAAAGAATCAGGATGATCTTGATCGTGGTCAGCGAAGTGATATTGATATAAATCGGCCGTTTGTCGTTTGTTTCCATAAATTTAATCTATGATTTTATTCTTACAGCCATGTTAAAATTATACAATAACGCGGGGAAAAAGGCAAAAAACAAAAATACTGATTTAAATATATATTTAAATCAGTATTTTTTATGCTAGGTTTATTTTATCGTTTACATGCCCATCATGCCGGGATTCATGCCGCCCATGCCGCCGCCGGGCATACCGCCGCCGCCACTGCCATGGTCGCATGTCTTCTCTTCCGGTTTATCCGTAATTACCGCTTCGGTGGTCAGGAACATAATGGCCGCGCTGGAAGCGTTCTCGAGCGCCGAGCGCACCACTTTCGTCGGATCGACGATACCGGCTTCGATCATGTCCCCGTACTTGTCGGCCGCGGCGTTATAGCCGATATTCTTATTGCCGGCCTTGTTCTTTTCGATGATATTGTATAAAACGAGTGATCCGTCCTTGCCGGCATTGGCCGCTATCTGCTTGATCGGCTCTAAGATGGCGGAATCGATGATCCTGGTTCCGGCCGAGTCCTCCTTTTTATCGGTCAACTCCTCGAACGCGTTACCGGCCTGGGCCAGCGCCAATCCGCCGCCGGCGACCACGCCTTCTTCCACGGCCGCCTTGGTAGCGTTTAAGGCGTCCTCGATGCGGTCCTTCTTTTCTTTCATTTCCGTTTCGGTGGCGGCGCCGACCTTGATCACGGCCACGCCTCCGGCGAGTTTGGCCAGCCGCTCCTGCAGTTTTTCCTTATCGAAATCAGAATCGCTCCCCTCGATCTCCTTTTTGATCTGCGCCACTCTGCTCTTGATCTTATCGGCATCTCCTTTGCCCTCGACGATAGTCGTACTGTCTTTGGTGGCAACCACCTTGCGGGCATGGCCGAGATCGTCGATATCGGCGTTCTCTAACTTAAGGCCAACTTCCTCCGAGATCACCCGTCCGCCGGTAAGTACGGCGATATCTTCGAGCATGGCCTTGCGCCGGTCGCCGAAGCCCGGGGCTTTTATTCCCAGAACATTGAAAGTGCCGCGCAGTTTATTGACGATAAATGTGGCCATGGCTTCGCCCTCGATCTCTTCAGCGATGATTACCAGGTCCTTTTTGCCCGACTGGGCCATTTTCTCGAGTAATGGTAAAATCTCCTGGATGGAGGCCACTTTTTTATCGGTAATCAGAATATACGGTTCTTCGAATACGGCCTTCATGGCATCGGCATCAGTGATCATATAGGGGGAAACATAGCCCTTGTCGAATTCCATGCCTTCCACCACTTCCACCTCCACGCCGAATGACTGTCCCTCTTCCACGGTTACGACCCCCTCTTTTCCCACCTTGTCCATAGCTTCCGCGATCTTTTCCCCTATATTCTTATCATTGGCGCTGATGGAAGCCACCTGGGCGATCTCCTCTTTGGTGGAAATATGCTTACTCATCTCTTTCAGCTTGGCCACGATTGCCCCGATCTTTTTTTCCATATCCGTTCTGATCTCGATGGGGCTGACACCCGATGAAACGAGTTTCAGACCCTCGCCGATCATGGCTTGCGCCAGGATAGTGGCGGTGGTGGTGCCGTCGCCGGCCACGTCATTGGTCTTGGAGGCCACCTCTTTAACGATTTCCGCGCCCATATTCTCGAATTTGTCCTCGAGTTCGATCTCCTTGGCCACGGTAACGCCGTCTTTGGTGATCTGCGGCGCGCCGAAGCTCTTATCGATGACGACGTTCCTGCCCTTGGGACCGAGCGTAACCTTAACGGCATCCGCCAGTTTGTCCACGCCCCGCTTCAGGGAATTCCGCGCCTTTTCGCTGTAGATTATTTGTTTAGACATAATTTTAGTATGTCATCGCGAGCCCCCGCAGGGGGCGTGGCGATCCCGGGGCAATCCCGGATAACCTCGGGATTGCTTCGTCGCTACGCTCCTCGCAATGACAAAAACTTATTGAATAATTGCCAAAATGTCGCTTTCGCTGATCACCAGATACTCGACATCATCGACTTTTACCTCGTCCGGTGAATATTTTTTGAACATGACGATGTCTCCGACCTTGACGCTCATGGCGGCCCGCTCGCCGCTCTCGAGCTGCCTGCCGGGACCGATGGCGACTACTTCGCCCTTTTCCGGCTTTTCCTTGTCCACCGTGTCCGGCAGAACGATACCGGCCTTGGTGACTTCTTCGCTCGTAGCCGGCTTGACGATCACATGATCGTTCAATGGTTTAATGTTCATACGTAGAATTACGAATTACGAATTACGAATTACGAACCGACTTTCATCGCTTCATAATCGATAATCCGTGATTCTTCGTTTATTAATTTTTTAAATTCACGTTAGCACTCTAAATGCTCAAGTGCTAACGTCTGTATTAATGATTTTAACGCGTCTTTAACTCCTTGTCAAGGATTTTATGTAAATTTTTTGTGAATTATCATTCTTTGTTTAATTTAAGCAAAAATATCATACTTCTTACTTACTGCCATTGACAAATAAAATAAAATATGATAAAAAGATATGATTTTGATCTTTTCACAATTAACGTTTAACCGAAAAAAGGAGGAGAAAAATGAAACACAAGAAACTGATGATGGGATGTTTGCTGTGCGCGTGCCTGCTTGTGGGTCTGGCTGTCAACCCCGGCTATGCGCTTCATGCGGCGTTTAACCCGGCGGCCTCGGATGCGGCGCTTAACAAAGCGCAGGCGGATAATCGGCCTCTGTCCAGCGAGCAGGTGTGGACGGGAATTATAAATCGCCTGATAGAAAAAGTGGTAAAAGTCGATGAAAACCTGGAAATAAGCCAAGTACTGAGGACCGACTACGGTCGCGAAAAAAGCATAGAAGCGCTGATTTTCACCAGCCGTAATTATATACTATCCATAGGGAAAGACGTCGAAAAATTCACACTGGGCGTCTCTAAGCTAAATCCCCCCTTAGCGAACGCAACCTGGGTTCGCGAGATCAAATATGAATCCCCTTCTCTCGATCTTTACCGCCAATGCGATAGCCTTTGGGTGAATGCCATGCGGCTTTATAACGAAAGGCAAACTCGAAAAGAATATTTGCAACAGCAAGAAGAATTACGGCAATTCGATCAGGCCTTTCGGTAATCTTTGTTGTCAAGATCAACCAACAACTTATGGAGAAAAAAAATGAAGCACAGGAAACTGACAATAATGGGGTATCTGGTGTTAATGAGCGTATGCCTGCTGGGCTTGGCTGTCAATCCCGCCCATGCGCTCGACAAGACGCAGGCGAGCAAACAGCTGCTGTCCAGCAAACGACAGGTATGGACGGGAATTATAAATCGCCTGATAGAAAAAGTGGTAAAAGTCGATGAAAACCTGAAAATAGATCGAAAACTAGGAAGCACCTATAT
Source organism: uncultured Gammaproteobacteria bacterium (assembly GCA_964451485.1). Classification (GTDB taxonomy): domain Bacteria; phylum Patescibacteriota; class Patescibacteriia; order Patescibacteriales; family UBA12075; genus CAYVIA01. The sequence goes on along the minus strand of CAYVIA010000008.1, from coordinate 25,114 downwards.
ACTGGTTTTTTCTGATGGTAAATATAAACTGCAGATGGAAAAGTGCGACAAAATATTCACGTTAAAGCTTATTAAATACCATATCCCTCCCGAAATAACGTTATTGGATTATAGAGTTAACGTACTTTCCCGGGACCTGTATGACAAATGCCAAAATTTGTGGGAAAATGGTTGGCAATATGATGCTCTAGTAAGAGAACACGAAAGAAACAAAAAACTGAAAAAAGCACTACAGCAAGCCGATCAGGCCTTTCGGTGATCTTCCTGAACTTTTCAAAAAACACGAGACCACTATTCACGAACAGAATTAGTGGTCTTTTTAATTTCCCGGCTTACATCGATTTTTCCGCTTTGGCCAGTTCCATTTCTTTCTTTATTTTCATCACGGTGATGATAGCCGACCTTTCCTGCTCGTTCAGCTTGGCCGTGATATATTTAATCGTCTCCCGCATGCTGGGAATAAAAACATATTCGAGGGCGTTCACCCGCCGCCTGGTTTTCTCGATCTCCGCGGCCATCAGCTTGGCCGCGTGTTCCTTTTCCGCCAGTCTCACCAGGTCTTTCAGGGTATCGGAAAAAATCTTAAGCGAGGAATCGAGGGACGCGCTGGTGGTGGCCAGACCGTAAGAAAGAAAGTCGCCTTCTTCGCGATAAGAAAAAACCGGCACGTTCACGCTCATGACGTTCTTGGTATCCGCCTCAAGGGAGATACGCTTAGCCGGCACGGCCAGCGCTTCTTCCATCTCCTCACGGCTCATGTCGGCATTGGCGAAGAGAAAAGTTTTAAAACCCTGCCCCAGTTCTTTTTCCACCTCTTCCCGCAGCCGTCTGGCCTCCCTGATGATCGCCATGAATTCCTTCATCAAGCCGTCGCGCTTTTCTTTTAAAAGCTTATGCCCGCGCTCGGCCGTTGACAGCTTGCGCTTGAGCTTGATCAGCTCCATGCGGGTTGGGTTTATTTTCATGATAGCCATAATGGGTGAATAATAAAATCAGAAATTATCAATCAAGATTTAGGCAAATATTTATCTATCTGCTCCTCTTTCACGCGCTTCAGTTCTTCGCGGGGCAAAATCGTCAAAAGCTTCCAGCCGAAATCGAGCGTATCCTTTTCCAGCTGGCGGTTATCGTCGCGCGACTGGCGGATATACTTATCCTCGAACTCGTCGGCGAACTTCGAATATTTCTTATCGGTCTCGGAAAGCGCCGCTTCCCCGAGAATGACGGCCAGTTCCTTGGCTTCCTTGCCGCGCGCGTAAGCGGAGAAAAGCTGGTTAGCGAGGTTGCCGTGATCTTCCCTGGTCTTCTTCCCCCAAACCTTCTGCGCCAGACGGGAAAGCGACGGCAGAACATCCACTGGCGGATAAATACCCTTGCGGTGCAGGTCGCGGGAAAGGATGATCTGGCCCTCGGTAATATAGCCGGTAAGGTCGGGAATAGGATGAGTTTTATCGTCTTCGGGCATGGTCAGTACCGGAATCTGGGTAATCGAACCATTTTTACCCTTAATACGGCCGGCCCGTTCATAAATAGTGGAAAGATCGGTATAAAGATAGCCGGGATAGCCGCGCCTGCCCGGAATCTCTTTGCGGGCGGCCGAAACCTCGCGCAAGGCCTCGCAGTAATTGGTCATATCCGTAAGGATAACGAGCACGTGCATATCCTTTTCGAAAGCCAGGTATTCGGCGGTCGTCAGGGCAATACGGGGAAGGGTAATTCTTTCCACCACCGGATCGTCGGCCAGGTTGATATACATAACTGAGCGTTCGATTGCGCCCGTCTGCCTGAATTGTTCGATAAAATATTCCGCTTCTTCGAAAGTAATACCCATGGCGCCGAAAACCACGGCAAACTGCGAACCGCTATCGTCCGTTACCTTTGCCTGGCGGGCGATCTGGGCGGCCACTTCCGCGTGGGGCAGGCCGGCGCCGGAAAAAATCGGCAGCTTTTGGCCGCGCACGAGAATATTCATGCCGTCCACCGAGGAAATTCCCGTCTGAATGAAGTCATTGGGAAAATCGCGCGAATAAGGATTGATGGGGGCGCCGTTGATATCAAGCTGCTTTTCCGCGATAATATCGGGACCGCCGTCCTTTTGCTTTCCCGCGCCGGTGAATATCCTCCCGAGCATCTCCTCGGAGACGGGAATTCTCATGGTTTTGCCCAGAAATTTAGCTTTAGATTTTTCCAGATTGATACCGCGGCTCTCCTCGAACATCTGCACCACGGCTTTTTCCCGATCGATTTCGAGCACTCTCCCCTTTCTGATCTCGCCATTGGGCAACTCGATATCGACCATCTCCTCGTATTTGACGTCCCGCACACGATTGACGATCATTAAAGGTCCGGCGACCTCCTCTATGGTCTTGTATTCTTTATGCATATTATTTAATTTAAATTATTAAATTATTCACCAAGCTTCCTCACTTCCTTTTCCACCTCTTCCATCAGATTTTCGTATTGCTTCCACTCGCCTTCTTTTATCCATTTGCATTTAACCACCTTTTCCTTGACCGGCAAAGCGAGTACGTCTTTGAGTTTAGCCCCTTTCTCCAAAACCGCCACGGCTTCATCGTGAAACGCCGTAATCGTCTTCAACATATAATACTGCTTCTTGATCGAAGTATAGGTATCCTCATCGTCGAAAGCGTTCTGGTGGAGAAAATCCTCGCGCAATGACTTGGCCGTATTTAAGATAAGCTGTTCCTTGTCCGACAGGGCCTCAAGCCCGACCAGGCGCACGATCTCCTCCAGCCGCGCTTCTTCCTGCAAAATCGACATCATCCGGTTGCGCAGTTCGGGCCAGTCCTCGCCGGCGTTCGCGCGCATGAAGTCCAGTATATCATTCTCATATAAAGAGTAGCTCGAAAGCCAGTTAATAGCCGGAAAATGACGCCGAAAAGCGAGCTTGTCGTCCAGGCCCCAAAAAACCTTGGTTACGCGCAGAGTATTCTGCGTTACCGGCTCGGACAGGTCGCCTCCGGGGGGCGAAACCGCGCCTACTACGGTCAAAGCGCCTTCCTTGTCTCCGGTTCCCAGACACTTCACCTTGCCTGCTCGTTCATAAAAACTGGCTGTTTTAGACCCTAAATAAGCGGGGTAGCCCTCTTCTCCCGGCATCTCGCCCAGGCGTCCGGAAATCTCGCGCAGGGCCTCTGCCCAGCGGGAAGTCGAATCGGCCATCAGGGCTACTCTATAACCCATGTCCCGGAAATATTCGGCGATGGTAATGCCCGTATAAACCGAGGCCTCGCGCGCGGCCACCGGCATATTCGAAGTATTGGCGATCAGTACCGTCCGCTCCATCAACGGCTTGCCCGATTTCGGGTCGGTCAGTTCCGGAAATTCGAGGAGTACGTCCGTCATCTCGTTACCGCGTTCGCCGCAGCCGATAAAAATCACGATTTCGGCGTCCGCCCATTTGGCCAGCTGGTGCTGGACCACGGTTTTGCCGGCGCCGAACGGACCGGGCACGCAGGCCGTACCGCCGCGAACCACCGGAAAAAGCGTATCGATCACGCGCTGGCCGGTAAGCATCGGTTCCTTCGGTACCAATTTTTCCCTATAAGGACGGGGCGAACGGATCGGCCAGATCTGGAGCATGCTTATCTCTTTGCCGCCCACGACCGCCACGGTCTCTTCAATAGTAAATTCACCCTGGTTTATTTTTTCCACCTTACCGGATACGCCGGGCGGTACCATAATTTTATGGCTGATTAAACTCGTCTCCTGCACCTCTCCCAGACAGTCGCCTCCGCTTACCTCATCACCCTCGCGCGCGGCCGGTTTAAAGGTCCATTTTTTCTCCCGATCAAGTCCCGGTACGCTGATACCGCGCGTAATGAACGGTCCGGCCGCTTTTTCGAGGAGCGACAGCGGACGCTGGATACCGTCGTAAAAATTGGTCAAAAGACCGGGTCCGAGTTCAACGGATAACGGTCTGCCCGTCAAATAGACGGCTTCCCCCGGACCCAGGCCGGAAGTATCCTCGTAGACCTGGATCGAGGCCTTATCTCTCCTCATTTCGATAATCTCGCCGATAAGCTTATGCTCGCTTACCTGCACGACGTCGTAAATCTTGGCTTCCTCCATGCCTTCGGCCACGACCAGGGGGCCGGATACCTTAATAATTGTTCCTGTTTTAGTTGCATTATTCATATTGTTTTTTTTATTTAGCTAGTAGCTGGCAGCAGGCAGCCAGCAAGACGTGTCCGCTGACTACCTGCTGCCCGCTACCTGCTAATTACCTCCCAAAATATCCGACCCCACTGCCTGCTCCACTATCTTCTTCAGGTTGCGCAGAGCCGCGCCGGTCGTGCCTTTGGGCGAAGGTACGGAAACGATGGCCGGCAAAGCGCGTTCGCGGTAATCTTCGAGCGCCCTGTCCAGTTTTTCCATCCAATCCTCGGTAATGAACACGACGGCATAATCCCCGCTCTCAACCACTTTTTTAGTCATCTCTTCCGCGTCTTTTTCCGTCAAACCAAAGGCCTCCACTCCCAGGCCTTTGAATCCCAGGACGGCGTCATGGCTCCCTAAAATGGCTATCTTATATTCTTTCATGTTGGTTGGTAGCGGGTAGAAGCGTCAAACACCTGCTACCTGCTACTTGCTAATATAACTCCCTCACTCTCTCCTTTATCTCCTGCGGCTCGACATGATTAAGCTTGCCCGTCATGATCAGCCGGATATTTTTAATGGCGTTTTTCTTGGCCAGAAAATAAGCGGCGATCACCATAGGTCCCTCCGCCCTCATCTTCGTATCCCTGATCAACCCCATAAGATAGTCATCCATGGCTTTCTCGAGGCGCCACATTTCCTTATGATCCGCGAATTTATTGAGCTCCTCGACCACCCGCGCTTCCTTGAACGCCTTCTCCGCGTTTTTGACGATGGCCGCCAAATCACCCTCATAATCGGCCAGCAGGTCGCTCTCCTCAAGATTACCGCCGGAAAGCAAATCGCCCCTCACTTCTTCGATAGCGCGGCCGAGCGCCCTGCTCCTGATGACGATTTTGAGGTTGGCGATATCGATTTGAGCCCTGATTAAATCGGTTAAAAAATTATCCTTTAGCGCGGTCGCTTTACTGAGAATAAACGCGAAATATTTTTTATCGAAATAACTATCGATCTCCCGCGGCCTCCTGGTTTTTCCCAGGTCAACAACCGCTTCCTTGATAAGGGAAAGCCACTCGTCCGGTATGATGATGGCCTCATGCATCTTAAAAACCGCTTCCGTCATCCTGCCCGCCGGCACCATACCCAATGGCGAAAGGTCTTCCGCCGCCTCGAAACCGGCCAAAGCCGCCTTAAAAATCACTTTCAGATTATGAAAATCATAAGCGGCGAACATAATTTCGTTCAATATCCGATCGGGACAAATGGAAACGATAAAATCCTTTACCTGAATAAGATCATGCGCCAGGACCTCCCTGAATCTCTCGGGTTCATCCACGTCCAAAAGTTCGTCGGCATAACTCAATTCGCCGAATATCTTAAAACTCTGACCGGCGTCCGGCGCGTCGATCATTCTTTCCATGTCGTTATAATCGAATAATTTTTTCTCCACTTCGCGTATCGCGCCCGTGGAAAAAAGATATTTCTCCATATTATTTTAGCTGGTAGCTGGTAGAAGCGTCAAATACTGACTACCTGCTACCCGCTACCTGCTAACCGAATAATCTCTTAACTATCTCCGGCTCGAGTTCTTCCCGTTTGCTGTCAACGATACTCTCGATCGTATTATTCACTTCCGCCGTTGCTGAAGAGAGGATAAAACCGTCCCGCTCCAGGGGCAGAGTTTTCTCCGACAGCGCATAGTCAACACCCGCCCGCCTAATCGCGTCAGGCATCAGACGGCGTCTCTTGGCCGAGGTGATCACTTCGGCGCCTTCAAGACGAGGACTTTCCTTCAGGGCAGAAACCATCAGCTCCGTAAAGGCCTCATCGTCAAGCGCGGCCAGTTTCTTCTTGACCGCGTCGAATACCTCGCCGATCAACTCCTGCCTGGCCTCGAGCACGGCATTCTTCTCTATCATCCTCGACCTGAATTCGGCCTGCTCCCTGATTTTGTCCGCTTTTTGCGCGCCTCTCTTCTCTACCGTTTCCGCGGCCTCGGCCATCTCTTCGTCTTTTCGTCCCATCTCCCGCTCCATCTCTTCTCTGATTTCTTTAACGACACCGGCCGACTCATGCCTCGCGTCTTCTATTATTTTAGTTGTGATATCCTTTAATGACATATTGAGTATAATGCGAATTAGTGAATGTATGCGAATACTGCGAAAACGAATAATGCGAATAAATCTTCGTGTCGTGAATTCGCATAATTCGCGATTCGCGGCATTCGCATATTAATTCGCGGCATTCGCATTATATTTTTATCCCGTTGAGCAGCAATAAACTCGCGAGCAGTCCGAAAACGGCGTAGGTCTCCACCATGGCGGCGTAAATTATGCCCTTACCGACCTGATCCGGACGCTTAGCCAGAATATACATGGCGCTGGCGCAAACTTTCCCCTGGTAAATACCTGAGCTCAACCCCGCCAAAGCGATGGCCAGACAGGCGAACAGGATCTGCCAGCCGGTTTGCGCGTCGATCATGGCAACCGTGCCCAAAAGCCCAACCTTGGTCATGACCAGGATGGCGGTCAGGAGACCGTAAATTCCCTGGGTGCCGGGAAGCGCCTGCAGTAGCAGGGTTTTACCGAATTTGTCAGGGTCCTCGGAGACCACTCCGGCGGCGGCCTGTCCGGCAATACCGATACCAATCGCCGAACCGATTCCCGCCAAGGCTACGGCCAAAGCCGCTCCCAGAATAGCAAGTGCGATTCCTAACATAGATTTTTTTACGCGATCGTGAATTCCGGCAATTTCGGGATTCACGGAAAACGCATTAAATTATTATTTTATTATTTTTTAACCAACTCCACGTATTTGCTTTCACGCGCGAACGGCGCAAACTCCTTGCCGCCGCCCATGAAAAATCTTTTGAAAAACTCCACGTACTGCAAACGGCCGGAATGAATAAAAGCTCCCACCAAATTGATTACAAGGTTCATCGCGTGTCCGCCGATAAGCACCAGGATCATGATAATCCAGCCGACGAAGGGAATCATATCTTTCATCATTATGGCGACGATATTGACGACCATGGCGATAATGCCGGTGGCAAGCCCAAGGGCCAGCAGGCGGGAATAGGAAAGAATGTCGGAAATATAGCCGGTCAGGCCGAAATACAGCTCGGCCAACCCTCCCATGATCTTGGCGACCGGATTTTTCCCTTTCCCCTGGGTGCAGATGATCAACGCTACGGACGAATAAACCATATACAATGCCGGTTTAGCCAGAGAGGCCAAAGCGATGCCGCGCGCGGCGATGATCCAAAGGCCGATCGACAAAAGGAAATACATCCAAACGGCGGGGCCTAAAAGCCCTTCCTTCGTCTCCCCGTGCTTTATTTTCCACCAAAGATCGATCGTACAGCCGAAAAAAAGATGGATATAACCCAAAATAATGGAAAGTATCAGCATGATAATAGGATCCTTGACCGGATTGATCTGCCTCAACGCGATGAGCGGCCCGGAGAGCCAGTCAAGCCCGGCCGGAAGATCATCAAGCGTAATACCGAACCAGCCGCCGGTCAACCCTCCGGCGATAATGGTAAGGATACTGCCGTAGAATAAGACCTGCAGAAGTTTTTTGAAACCGCCGGTAAACCGCAGAAATTTAAGGGCAAGCATTGTGCCGATCAACACCACCAGGCCGTAACCGGCGTCAGTCAGGCATAAACCGAAAAAAACGACGAAAAATCCGGCCAAAAAGGGCGTAGGATCGACCTCCGTGTGCTTGGGAAAACCGTAAATACCGGTAACGAACTCGAAAGGCCGGATAAGCTTCCTGTTCTCCATCACAACCGGTACGGATTCGTCCTCGCCCAAGGGCAGGGTAATAACCTCAGCGGTAGCGGTAACCGATTCTATGGCGATCTTCAGTTCTTTCAGCTCGGATGCCCTGACCCAACCCAAAATCGAAAACGATTTCTCCGTAAAAACGAACCTTTCCTGGATCTGCTCCCGTTCTTTCCCCCAGCTTAAATAGTCGAAAACGACCCTGAGCTTTTCGAGATGATCGCGCGACAACGCCCGCGCCGCCTCTTCCGCGGCGGTGATGGCCGCCGTGGTCTTCGCCAGCTCCCCTCCGATCGCGGCTATCCGTTCCCGCGGCACAGTATCGAGCGCGGGAAGTTCCACCGGCTTGAATTCCCGGGAGGATAAAACGGACGCGACCTCTTTTTCCTGTTTTTTGAATAAAATTATCGCCAAATACAAAGTCGTTTCATCTGCGCCGATTGGCATTATTTCCGTCAGGCGAAACTCTTCCGACAGGGCTGCGGCCAGTCCTTCGGATTTTTGCTTTTCGATCGTGCCCAAAACCACTTTAACGTTAATCGTCTCCAGATCGCCCGCGGTCGCGAACGGCAGGCCGGACCATGGGGTGAGCGCCGCTCTTTCATCCTCGAGTTTTACCGCCAAACTTTTTAAAGTATTCAAATTCCGGTTCGATTCTTCGGCCAAATCGGCAATTTTCAGATAGTCGTACTCGTCTTTCAGCTTTTTGATCTCATCGTAGCCGAAGCGCGGCCTGATACCGTTAATTTTTTCCACCAAAGACCTTTTGTCCACGAAAAAAGGCGTTAAAAATTCCAAAGCGTATTTAATCTTCGCCAGTTCATATTCCGTATCGCCGGTTCTCCGGCTGTCATTTTCTCCCCGTCCGCAACCATCTTCTTTCTTATCCGGAGCGATAATCTCCATGAATCCCCGATCATAAAGAAGCTCCAGGATCCTTTTCTTATAATCCCGGTGAGCGATAATATTTATTTTTTCCATCTTGGCTACAGCCATAAAACTAAACCATAAGACCCGCTCTTTACCGGCTCAATAATCGTTTTAAGGAAAAATCGACTGCCACGGCCACTTTGTCCCGCGATTCGATCTTTATTTTTCCGGCCTTGGCCATCGCCGCTTTTTCGGCCTCGGCTATCCGTTGATCGAATTCCTTTCGTGCCTCCCCGGCCTGTCTTTCCGCTGACTTCTGCACATGCTCTATCTTTTCCTTATGTTCACGCTCCTTGCGGGCAATCGCCTCTGCGAATTCTTTCCTGGCATTCTCTTTGGCCGACTCGATCAGCGCTTTAGCCCTTTTTTCTTCTTCTCTAATCTCCTTAATAGGATTATTATTTGTCATATAATTATTGAAAATTTTTTCAAAAATATTTTATAAATAAAACAAATCAAGGCCCTGATTGCCTTGACTTAGAACCCTTTTTCACGGTGGGCTTATGCGTTCCCTTTTCTCCGTAAGATATCGACATTATAAAGAAAAGGGATTTTTCCCCAAACCAACGCATAAACCCGGATTATTTGATTATTAATTTACGCTTATATCCTTAATTTATACGATTCCCGAAAAAAGTCAAGCCCCCCAAAAAAACTAAATCTTAAAAAACTTTCTCGCGTTGGCCGTAGTCATTTCCGCCACCTTCTCCGCATCTGTATTCTTTATGGCCGCAATCCGTTCCGCTACGTATTTGACGAAAGACGGTTCGTTTTGCCTGCCCCGCAGAGGTTCCGGGGTCATATAGGGCGAGTCCGTCTCGACCATGAATTTGTCGGCGGGCAGCTTGCGGATAAGATCGTCCCACTCACGGCTGAAAGTAACCAGGCCGGTAAAAGATATGATTAGCCCCAAGTTAAAATATTTCCAGGCCAGGTCTTCATTTCCGGAAAAACAATGCATTACCGCCCAGGGCCTGTCCTTGGGAATATTATCCTGGCGCTCTTTCCTGAAGCCGGAGAGTATCGCCAGCATGTCGTCATGCGCTTCCCGACAATGGATAATCACGGGCAGATCAAGCGAGCGCGCCAGCTTCAGTTGGGCGACAAAAATCTCTTTTTGCTTTTTCTTCACCGCTTCCAGGTCCAGATTGGCGTCAATATGATAATAGTCCAGCCCGATCTCGCCGATAGCCACTACTTTTTCGAATTTAGCCAATTTTTCGTAAATATCATAATTAAAATCTTCTCCCCGGGTAATAAACTCATAATCATCGCCCTTGGCTTCGGTAGTATACAAATGAATGGGATGCAGCCCGACGGCCGCGTACACGCCCTTATCGTATTTATTGGCATAATCGAGTGCCCGCCGCGAGGTCTTATAATCCGCGCCCACCACCACCATCCATGTCTGCCCGGCCAAAGATCGCTGGATCACTTCATCCGCCGTGTTTTTGAATGCGTTAAAATTAACATGCGTATGCGTGTCTATCAGCATAAAACTTATATAAAAAGGATAAAATCGCGAGCCCCGTCAGACATTTACCGTCTAACGGGATAAAAAACTAACTTCCTTTCCGAATTTTATTGTTGCTGTTCCGCGGGTTTTTCTTCCGCCGCTTCGGGAGTGATTTCTCCGGCAGCAGCCGTTTCTTCGGCTGCCGGAGCGGCCGGTTGCTCTGGGGCCGGCTGTTCTGCCGGCTGGTCCGCTGCCGGCGCGGTCTTACCGCCGCCGAACAATTTCGTAAGCCAGTTTGCCATAATTTTGAGCGTTAAACTTTCTTAAATTATTATATTATTGAGTTAAGTTTTTTCAGTACCTCGGGTAATAGCGGCAGGGCCAGCTTAGCCCATCCGAGGAAAAGCGGAGCCAGGCTCGAGTCCACCAGCCAGCGGCCCGCCCAGAAATCAAGCAATGCATACTTCGATATCACATAGAGAATCACGCCGAGAAAAAAAGAACCGGTGGCCAGGCCGATGACGGCGCCTCCCAGACGGTTGAACGTCTTGACGAACGGGATAATGGAAAAAATACGGAAAACCCGGTCAATGATATAAAAAGCCAATCCCACCAGGCGGTTGATGATAATGAATAAAATCAAAAAGACCAGCACCCGGCCAAGATTATGATAACCGGCGAACAGTCCGTCCAGCCAGCCCGATACGGGAAGATACAGGCGGCTCGCGAAAAACGTGGCGAGGATCACGCCGGCCAGAAGCCCTAAGGTCCTGATAATACCGAAAAACAGCCCGTAAAACACGAAACCGAACAAAATGATCAATAAAATGACGTCTATAAGCGGTACCATCATATTTTTCCACTACTGATTATATTTTAACACATTTTACCGGTTTTATACAAATGACACGCACTAAGGCAAAAAATAAAAAAAAGCGGTCACAATCGACCGCCTTTTTTATTTATGGTATAAAACGTATTAATCGCGTAATCATTTCCTGGGAAACAGCGGTTCGCCCTTGTGGATAATTATGCCCGGGGGCAAACCGCCCCAGCGGATGGCCTCTGTATATTTCCTGGCCGCCTCCTTCTCCGGCTCAAGCCCCAGCCGTTGCCACAGTTTCGCCGACGTCTCCGGCATAAAAGGCAGGAGCATCCAGCCGACAACCCTCAATAACTCCAAAAGGCAATACAGATGGTGGGCGCCTTCCTCCCTGTTTTCTTTGGCCAGCTTCCAAAGCTTGGTCGCCGAAATATGCCTGTCACCGTCGCCGACGAGCGTAATGGCCTGCATCAGGGCCTGGTCTATGGCCAGGGAGGAGAAAAACGCGTCATAATCCTTAAAACAGGCGGAGACCCTCTCTCCGAACTTCACGATCTCCCCTTCCTGCTCGCGGCGCAGGACAAAATCACCGCTCCTCTTCGGGTCTACCTCCGGTACCTGCCCGCCGCAGTATTTTTCCGAGAGTGAGAGCACCCGCGCCGCCAGATTCCCCAGGCCGTTGGCCAGGTCGGCGTTGTATTTCTCGTCGAACTTACCCCAGCCGATATCGCCGTCGTGTCCGAACGGCGTGGAACTTACGAGCAGGTACCGCGCGGCATCCACGCCATATTTGGTTACGAGTTCATCCGGAGCAATGACATTGCCTACGGACTTGCTCATCTTGGCGCCGTCCACCAGGAAATATCCGTGAATAAATAATTTCGCGGGCATTGGCAGGCCGAGGGACAGGAGCATGGCCGGCCAGATAGTGGCATGCACGCGCAGGATATCCTTGCTCATGAGCTGAACATCGGGCGGCCACATATCCGGCGCGTCATTTCCGTCCCCGTTCCATCCGAGCGCGGTCAAATAATTAAGGAAGGCGTCGGACCAGACATAGGCAGTCTGGGCAGCGTCCCAGGGAAGTTCTATTCCCCAGCGTACGTTCTTGCGGGAAAAAGATACGTCGCGCAAACCCTCATTCTCGTAAAAACTGACTATCTCTTTTTTGCGTTCCTCCGGCATGATCGCCAATTCGTCTTTTTTTATTTTTTTCAAAAGTTCCTTGGCGTACTTGCTCATTCTAAACATGTAACACTCCTCGCTCATCTTCTCCGGCACGGTGCCATGATCTCCGCATTTGCCGTCCGAGAGGTCTTTTTCGTTCAAATACTGCTCACATCCGCGACAGTAAAGACCCTCGTAGGTACCGGGATAAATATCACCTTTATCGTACATGGCTTGCAGGGCGTTTTGCACGGCCGCGATATGCGCCGGGTCGGTCGTACGGATAAACTTATCACAGGAGATATTGAACGTTTTCCAGGTCTCCTCGAAACGCGCGGCGATATCGTCCGTGAATTCCCGCGGCTTTCTGCCCGCGTCCTTAGCTTTGGCTTCGATCTTGGCACCATGTTCGTCCGTGCCCGTGGAAAAAAATGTCCGATCTCCCGCCATGCGGCGGTACCGCGCCAAAGCGTCTGCCGCCACCGTGGTATAAGTATGCCCGATATGCGGCACGTCATTGACGTAATAGATCGGGGTGGTAACGTAGAATTTATTTTTCCTTGACATAATTTTTACTTCCCTATTATCACCGTAAACTCCCCTTTCTGGTCGTCTTTGTTCTCCCTGATCTTCTCAATAATACCCCGGATCTCACCCCGGTAAACCGTCTCGTGCATCTTCGAAAGCTCGCGGCAAACCACGACCGAGGTTACCGGCGACTTTTTCGCTTTTTTATCCTTATTGTTGCGCGTGCGGGCGTTATATTCGTCTATTTCGGCGTTTCGGGCGCGAATATGCCGGTTAACGGCATCCAGTTCTTCCAGGAATTTTATGATCCGGTGCTTCGATTCGTAAACCACCGCCGGATAAATACTGTCCGCGATCCTGGCCAAAAACGTCTGTCTGCCCTTTTTGTGCGGCGGAAAACCCATAAAGACGAACTTGTCCGTAGGGATGCCGGAAATCGAAAGCGCGGCCGTTACGGCCGACGGACCCGGCACCGATTCTATCTTTACCTGATGCCCTAATTTTTCCAGCGCCGCCCGCACGAGTTTGCCGCCCGGATCCGATATGCCGGGAGTACCGGCATCGGACACCAAAGCCAGATCTTTCCCCTCCGCCAGAAGTCCGAGGATATGATTTGTCCGGCCTTCATCCGAATGCTGGTGATAAGCGATAGTCGGCGTCTTGACCTTAAAATGCGAAAGCAATTTGCCGGTTACGCGCGTATCTTCGCACAATATAAAATCGACCTCGCCCAGGATGCGCAATGCCCTAAGCGAGATGTCTTCCAGGTTTCCGATAGGAGTGGCGACGATATAGAGGGTGGACATAGTTAAAATTATTGAGATTATTGGGATTATTGGGATGTTCGGGTGTCTGTCTCGCGTCCCAAAAATCCCACACATCCTAATAATCCCAAAAATCCCACATTTTGTTACACGATTTCGTCTTTCCGTTCCTTTACGTACTTCGCCCATTCTTCGGTAACCTCCACCAGGATCTTGAACGGCGCTTCGATGATGAAGTCGAGGACAAAAACGAAAATATTGATGCGGGAGAACTTCTCGCTCATCCATTTGCCGGCGGCTACGATCGGCACGTAAAAAAAGTCGGCCAAAAGATTAAAAATATTCTCCTTGGGCGGCGTAATCAGCAATTCGCGCGGATTTTTCCTGATGCGAATACTGAAAAAACTGACGAACGCCAGGAAGAAAAGGAAAATAGTCGTGCTTACCCAGCTGAATTGCAGTTTGCCGAGAGCCCAGATAACTATACCGAAAGAAACGAAGAAGGTAATGGCATAAATGAAGCCGAAAACCGTATTAAGAATCTTTCCCCGCTTGACGGACGCACGCACGTAAAAAGGATCCTTGCGCTCGCGCTCGACGTAAATTATCTCCTCTATCCCCTCGGTTATCTTTTTGGTGTTATCTTCTCCGGGAAGTTTGGTGAAGAGCACGATAACGAACAGCAGAATAGCGGGAAAACTTATATTGACCGCCAGCGCGAAATCGTTCAGCCCCTGGCCGAACCATCTCGAGGCCGGAACCTCGATCATCACGGCGAAAACCGATTTGGTAATGAAGATATAAATGATGCTCCTGACAGCGGCCCGCCATAATTTCGAGCGGGCAAAAGCATATCTTTTATTGCATATTTTCTTGATCCGCTGGATAAAAGTATCCGGGGAACTCCGCAGTCCCTCGTACACGCTTACCGGGTTCTCTTCGATCACGTCCGTCAGCGTGGTGAAAAAAACCGTATAACGGCTGATGATGCGGTTAAGCTGTCCGGCCAGAGGGTGGTCAAGCTGGCGGTCTATCCGCTCGCGCAGGGACGCTATATTGACGGCGATAGCCCGCAAATCGTCTTCGCCGGGACTCTGCCAATCGGTATTATAGTACTTGAAAAGAATAAAAGAGAGCATATCCCGGTCGAATTTAAGGTAATTGCGATAAACGCCAACGTATATCTGGACTTTCTTGTCCGCCTCGAAGGGCGAGTTATCCGCCAATCTTATATTCTTCAAAAGCACCTCATACATCTGGCCGATAACGGCCAGGTCGCTCCTGCTTCTTCCCAGTTTCTCCTCGATCTCGCTCGCCGCCAGCGCGATCAGCCAGCCGGTCAGATCGTTCTTTTCCGCATAACTGGAAGGGGCCTGCTCCGCGTGATAATCCTTGAGCTTCAGGTATTTGTCGATAATAACGCCGACCTCCCCGATCCTGGTCTCCGGGATATTATTGTTCGGCAGGTAGCCGGCGCGTATCAGCTCGGTGAGCAGGTGCTTCGATATCTCTTCGCTTTGCAGATGCTTTCTCGAGGGTATTACGCCCTCAATAACGATTTGGCGGTGCAGAATTCGCTCAATGGCGTTTTTGCGCAACAGGTGCTCTTCTTCGTAATCCACCGTATTGCGTATTTTCTCGTAATAAAAAGCCATCTTGGAAACGAGTTCGGAGACCTTGATCTTCGCTTCTTCGTCTTCGTTTTTCTCTTCTTTTCTCTGCTCCTGATAGATAATCTGGAATAATTTCTTGGTATTCTCGGTAAGCGCCAGGCTATTGCCCGCCTTTTTTATCATGGTCGGATTAACCATACAATTAATTAA
Organism: uncultured Gammaproteobacteria bacterium; assembly: GCA_964451485.1. Taxonomy (GTDB): domain Bacteria; phylum Patescibacteriota; class Patescibacteriia; order Patescibacteriales; family UBA12075; genus CAYVIA01. The sequence continues at coordinate 9,716 of CAYVIA010000008.1, read as the reverse complement.
CTTTAAAACTATTTTTGATTTGATTTGCCATCTCCTCGCTCCATTTGCCGGTCCAATCGGCGGGAATATCGTCCCAGAATTTGATGGTATAGATATTATCTCCCTTTTCCGCTATCTGCGAAAAGCCGGTTTTATATACCGCGTCCATGCCGCTCGCATCATCCGACTCCCATGTCCGGCGGCTGAAAATCCTCACTACCACCGGCTTGGCGTAACCGGGCACTTCCATCGCATAATTCCTGTCGCCGGTCGGCACGAAAAAGGCGATCTCCACGTAAGAACCGGTTTCGCTTCTTTGAGTCTGGTAATATTCGAATTCCGGGGGCAGGACAAGAGAAAATCCCAGATCCTTGTTGCTGTAATGATAAGCGCCGTCATCGGCCGGCTGGTCCATAACCTGCGCTTTCTGTCCGGCGCACCCGGATATAGCCAAAACGGCGGCCATAAAAAATACCACTGAAAAAATTCTTTTGTTCATATGATTGTTCAACCCTCCCGTAAAGTAAAATTACAATTTAAAGTGGCGCTCGATCTCACGCTTGATGTGCCAAAGCCGGTAGCCGCCATAAATGAATACCCAGGCAATGACGATTACCAGCAAACCGAAAACCAACCGCAGCATGAAATCGGTCCAAACGATCAGCACCGCCAGCACCAAAAGAATGACACCGGTCGAAATCAGGGACCAGATGAGAGAGTCGATCTTTTTGTTTATTTTTTTGAATAAATCCACCATATATTAATTACAAAAACCTAAACTACACGTGAGTCCGTCGCTGCATTTCGCGCCGGTTTTTCGATCTCCCGCGCAGCAGGGCTGGCTGTAACCGCCGCAGGGAAGACAACGGCCGTTATTCAGCAGGTGCTCCGGCAGGCAATACGGTTCATTGATGCAGCCGGCATTTCCGCCAAAACCACAAAGTACGCAAACGCCATTCTGGCATTCGGTACGGGTTTTGTCCATTTTATCCTGGCGCTCGCAGTCCGTCTCGCCGCCGGTACAGCAGGGATTGCCGGCAAGTCCGCATTCACGGCAGCTTCCGCCGTAGCAAACCAGATTACCCCTGCATTGATCACCGCTGTCGCAACATGGCTGGCCATCCCCTCCGCAGGCAAGACAATACCCATCGCCGGTACAAGCCAAACCGGGATCACACTTAGGGTCATTCGCGCAGCAAAACTTCTTTTCTTCCCCGCAGGCGCAATTATCCGCGCAGTAATTCCTTTCCAGGTTATTGGGGTCGGTGCAACAGACCTGGGAGTAAAAGCATGCCTGCCCTTCCGAACAACAAGGCAGGCCGTCCATGCCGCAGTCATGCGCCAAGAGGACTTCATCCTTCCAGCTGATCTCGTCTTCCGCGGACTTTCCTCCGAATTGGCAAGCCGTTAACGTCAATAAAAAAAACAAAATAACGCCGCCAAGCAATATTTTCCCGGCTCCCCTGTTCTTAACGGCCATATTGGGTGAAGAATCCTAAATGCTTAACTTATATTTCCTCTATATATTATACCCCTTTTTACCTTAATTTTCAAATTTAGTCAACTCGTTGATTTTAACGGCATATTGGTATATAATCATAATAATACGAAAACAATGTTCTTTTACAATCATTTCCGAAAGGAGTAACAACGATGTGCACGCAAATTCACGCGGACAGTTTCATAAAAAAAGTGATTGAGGCCGTCAAAGAGCTGATAAAATACCGGCCGGAAAAGGTGGGCGAATTCTATTTCAAAAATTATCTTCCTCCGCGGCTCTGCCACCTCGATTACGAAGTGCCGGACGGTAAAGCCGTCGTGAACGACGGTGTCGGCAAGACGCTGCTTTTTATCATCAAAAGGTACGGCGGTAAAGACGACGATAAGATGACGGAAATTTTAGACCGTTTGTTCGATGAGAATATGACTCCCGCGTATGTCGCCTCGATCCTGGTAGCCACCGCCAAAACTATGGCCACTCTGCGCGCTTTCCGGGATGAGAAAGGAAAAAAATGCAAACTGCCCGAGCCGGAACCGGAAGACCTGGGAAACAAAAGAATATTCTTCCTTCCGCTCCTCGCCATTATCGACCTTTTCATCAACATGCTGCTCGACAACCGCAAATACGCCGAGGATTTCGCCCGGAGGGAAAAAGAATGGATTGATTATGTCAATTTTATCTTTGCGCCAGACTCCGGCGTAAGACATTAGAGTTTCCTATGGCTGAAATCATCGATATAACAGAATACAAAAGGAAAAAAAAGAAAAAATCTGCCGAAGACGATAGCGGAAAGAATATCGCCCAAGCGCGGGAACGCGATGCCGGCTGGCGCGTATTCGCCCAAACCGTCAAGTATGCCAAAAACAAGGGATTAACCGCCAAACAGGCCATCATTGTCGCCGAATTGCTCGCCGCTAACTTTCACATCGAACCGGAAGAGATTAAAATTAACGATCTTATCCGCGTCGAATTCGCGGGCCACTCTCCAGATCCTCGCTTCCCGACCGACAGGGGGGATGATATTATCTTGTCGCTCGTTTGGGCGATACAGCAAAAACTGCTTGATTGGCAGCGCGCCATACGCATTATCGAGGTAATCACGGTCTGGTACCGCCTCGATCCGGAAAAAATGAAAAAAATTTAAAAGGACATGCATCTGCATGTCCTTCTTTAAAAGGTCATTTAATCATCTGTTTTAATTTCTGTCGACTGAGAGGAATCACCTCCCAAAAGTAACGCAATAAATACGGATTTTACCAAATCCTCTTTGGCTTTTCTTACGCTTTTATCGGCGCTCACCAAGCTCATGATTTCCCCGAAAGAACCGAGGTCAAAGCGGATAGTTCCCCCGCCCTCGAATTCTTCAATGGAAGTTAATTTCGCTCCCACAGATTCTCCCTGAAAATGTTCTTTCAGTAAGTCATCGACGGTTTTGCTCAAATCGGTGGAGCGGGCGCTGATGCGCACCGTAGAATCGCCGATAATACACCAGACATAAGCCGTATCTACGTTTTTAGTGCGGATAAGCGCGTTAGAGATAGGAGCGATATCATCTCCCTCTTTCGGGGGTACCACCCCGATGCCGGTTACCAGAATACCGTCATTATTGACTTTCTTGTTGTCGATGGCGTGGCTAAGATTCGTAAAATAACTTTCCGGCCAATCGAAGTTGATAAGCTGGGAAAAATCCTTATTGTCCCTCTCTACCGCCTTTTTCACCTTGACGTACATCTCAAGGTCTCGATATGTGTCCGTTACCAAGCTTCTCGTATCGGTATGGATACCGACAGCCAGCAACATGGCAATAAAACGATTGTCTTCGTCTTCAAGATTGATATTTATATTTTCATTAACCACTAATTCCGCTATTTGCGTACAAGCCGAGCCGATCTGTTCTATCCAGTAGAATTGGTTATCATCCTCGGTCAATCCATCCTGCAAATGATGATCGATAATGATCAGCGGCTGGCGGCCGTTAAGAGCGTTCTTTAGCCGGGAATCACTGGCCGAAGAATCAACCAGAACATAATTGTCGTTTTCCTGCGGTTCGTATTCCTCAATCGGCCTCAATATCTGCTCCAGGCCGTACTTATTCATGACAATCTGATTCTGTTTAAGACCAACGGGTCCATGATAAAAAATCTTTACTTTCGCCTTTTCGGGGGCAAATTTTTCGATAACCGCTTTTAAACCGACGCTACCGCCGATAGAATCAGTGTCCACGTGGGAAACAAAAATAATAAAATCGCCGACCGCTCCCTTGACTACCCGAATGAATTTTTCTATACGTTCTTCGCGTTCTTCCTTATTTTTGACCGTGCTCATTATAAATACCTCCTGATTATGACGATGTTATAAACCAAAGCAACATCAATTTTTTCAAAGATCTGAAAAATTTAAATCCTAACTGATTTCTTAACTAATTTTTAAATTATAAATGATAATTGCTTTTGTGTCAAGAGTAAAACACAACTACAAAATACACACCAACATTTCTAATTATAATATAATTTAAATCTAATATAATCAGATAATAACCTTAATTTAACCAAAAATCTATGAAAAAATCAATTCGTGAAACGCTT
>CAYVIA010000008.1:0-5551 GCA_964451485.1 uncultured Gammaproteobacteria bacterium | reverse complement strand
AAAAAACCACAATCGTAATCGACACGACTATGATCACAGCCGACAGCAAGATGCGCGGCATCAAACGAATGAGGGAAATCGTGTCCGCTGGGGTTAAATACGGCCTTGGCCCCTACCTTAATCTCTCGGCTGTCAGACGGTATGGTTTCCTGTTCGGCAGGGCTAAAGACGAGGAAGCTATCGCCGGACTGGCGCTGCCGCGGCGCCTGCGCCTGATGGCCGAGGAGTTAGGCCCGACTTTCATCAAACTCGGCCAGATTTTGAGCACCCGCCCCGATCTCATCCCCCGCGAATACGTGGAGGCATTCACCGGCCTGCAGGATAATACCAAGCCCTTTCCTTTCGGGGAAGCCGCGGATATTTTTACCGCCGACTGCGGCCGGAATATGGAAAACGCTTTCGCGGCTATCGATAAAAAACCGGTGGCCGCCGCATCCCTGGGCCAGGTTTATAAAGCCCGGCTTAAAACCGGGGAAAAAGTAGCGGTTAAAATCCAGCGTCCCGGCATCAGCCGGATAATCGACACCGATATGGCCATACTTTACCGGCTGGCAGGCATCGCCGAAAAACGCATCGGGGATAAACTCATTTACCCGCCGCGGGAAATCGTTTCCGAATTCTCGCATATTGTTTCGCGCGAACTCGATTTCCGGGCGGAAGCGCGCCATATCGAAATTTTCGGCAAAAATTTCTCCGGTAATAAAGAGGTGGTCATCCCCGCCGTATATCCTGAATTTACGAACGGCAGGGTTATTACCATGGAATATATCGAAGGCGTGAAAATAAACGACGTTATCGCCTCGAACGACCGCCGTTTCGACAAAAAAATAATCGCTTCGCGCCTCGTGCGCGCCTTTCTCAAACAGGTATTTGAGGACGGATTTTTTCACGGCGACCTGCATCCCGGCAATATCCTGATCTTGCCGGGGGACCGCATAGCTTTCCTCGATTTCGGCGCCGTCGGCCGGATAGATGAGATTACGTCCACCCGCATGGCGGACGCGCTCTCCGGCGTAATTGACGCGGATGCCGACAAAATCATCAAAGTATGGCAAAAAATGGACGTAATCGGTCCGCTTACCGATACTACGCCCATCAGGGCGGAGCTGACGAGTTTCCTCGGCCGTTATTTCGGCTTGCCGCTTAAAGAAATCGAAGTGGGACGGATGTTTTCCGAAATGATCGAGATCATGTCGCGCCACAAAATAAAAGCGCCCGTTTATCTGGCGCTCCTGTCCAAGGCCTTCGTTTATGTCGAGGGCCTGAGCCGCCGACTCGATCCCGATATGATTATGATCAGCTTGATGAAGCCATATATAAAGGAATTCATGAATAAAAAATATTCATTCTCCGCCATCGCACGAAAAAGCGAACGGATTATAGAAGAAGGCGCGGAAATGTTCGAAAAACTGCCGCATGAAATTTTCCTGCTGACCAAGGGCCTGCGTGAAGGCAATCTTAACATCGGCTTTAAACATCTTCATCTCGACCAGCTTATCCTCGTGATCGACCGCGCCAGCAACCGGCTCGCTTTCGGCCTGATCATCGCTTCCCTCATCATCGGTTCTTCGCTGATCATCAATTTCAACAAAGGACCCTTTATCCTCGGCTATCCGGCGATCGGCATCGCCGGCTACCTAACAGCGGCTTTTTTCGGCCTCGGCCTGATCGTCTCCATCATCCGCCGGGGACGGCTGTAAAAATCACGCTTTCCTCGCGCCGATAACCTTATAAATCTCGAACCAGATAATGCCGGCCGAAGAAGCCAGAAGACAAAGAAGCAAATCGGGGACATGCATAAAAGACAGATGAAAAAGATCGCGCAACTCCGGCAGGTATAAAACGAGCGCCAGAAAAGAAACCGTGCCGCCCAGAACCCAAAAAAGCGCTTTGTTCTTGGCGCGCAGTATCTCGATAAAATGATGGTGATGCGAAAGGTTGGTCACGATCAGCATCAAATTGCCGAAAACGATTGAGGCGAAAGCCAGGGTCCTTGCCTCGATCTCGCCCATTCCCAGCCAAAGAGCCGCCAGAAAAACGCAAAAAACCACCGCTAAGACGCTCAACCCCTGCAATATGCTCAAAAAAAACGTCCGCCGGTCAAAAAGCGGACTTTCAAGATTCCGCGGCGGACGGTCCATGATGCCTTCTTCCGATCTTTCCGATTCGAAAACGACCGAACAGGCCGGATCGATGATAAGCTCAAGGAACGCGATATGCACCGGAAATAAAACGATCGGCAAATCCGCCAGTACGGGCAAAAGGGCCATGCCGGCGATCGGGATATGGACGGAAAAGATATAAGCCATGGCCTTTTTCAGGTTATCGAAAATCCTCCTGCCCATTTTTACCGCCATGACGATCGAGGAAAAATCGTCGTTTAAAAGTACGAGGTCGGCGGTTTCCCGGGCCACGTCCGTGCCTCTCTCCCCCATGGCCACGCCGATATGAGAGGCCTTCAGGGCCGGCGCGTCATTAACGCCGTCCCCGGTCATGGCCACGATCTCTCCGTTGGCCTTAAGCGCGTTGACGATCGCCAGCTTCTGCTCCGGCGCCACCCGCGCGAAAATATTGACATCATTTATCCGGCGCTTGAGCTCGACGGCAGACAGACGGCGCAATTCCGCACCCGTAATGAAATCGCCGGGATTGGCAAGGCCGATCTCCCGCGCGACGAAGACGGCCGTGCCCGGATAATCGCCCGTAATCATGATTATCCTGATGCCGGCGCGGTAACATTCTTTAACCGATTCGGGAACCAACGGCCTGACCGGGTCGGTAAATCCTAAAAGTCCTAACAATTCGAAATCAAAACCGCGCTGGTCCTCCGGCAATTCGCTTCCCTTATATGCGGACCTGGCCACGCCCAGGACACGCAGTCCCCGGGCTGACATTTTTCCCACCTCGCGCATCAGGGCATCGGTTTTCCCCGCATCGAGACGGCAAAGTTCCGCCATCGCCTCCGGCGCCCCTTTGGCCGCAATCGCATATTCTTCTCCTCCTGAAGACTTCCACGCGCGGGACATAGCCACCAGTTCTTTCGACAAGGGGTATTCGCGCGCCAATTTCCATCCGTCCGGCAATCGCCATGCGGACGATAATAATTCAAAGCTCTTTTCTTTGATCGCTTTCTCGAGCGGATCGAATGGTTCTAAGTCGCTTGCTAATTCCGCGTAGCGCAAAAGCGACTTCTCTCTATCGACAAGCTCCCGACCGGCGCCGGCGGCCAGATCGAAAAATTCGTTATCAACCGTCATGCCATCCAGCCGCATTCGGTTAACGGTCAGCGTGCCGGTTTTATCGACGCACATCACGGTCGTGGCCCCGAGCGTCTCGATGGCGGCGGTCCGGCGCGTCAGCACCTTCCGTTTCGATATCCGCCAGGCCCCCAAGGCCAGAAAAACGAGCAGAACCACCGAAAACTCTTCCGGCAGCATGGCCATACCTAAAGTCAATCCGGATAAAAATCCCTTCACCCAATCCCCTCTGGTCAGGCCGTAAACGATCACGATCAAAAGACAAAGGATCGCGCCGACCAAGGCGAAATTGCGGACCAGCCGGCCGACCTCTTTTTGCAGGAGCGTATCCTCCTCGCTGATACGCGCGAGGGATTTGCCGATCCTGCCGATCTCGGTGCTCGAGCCGACGGCCGTTACTTTGGCCGTGGCCCTGCCCCGCGCCACCATGGTTCCGGAAAAAACGAAAGGCAGGTCTTCCCCGCCCGGATGGGTTATTTCCTCTTTGCCGTCCCGGGCGCTTTTCCTCACCGCGCCCGCCTCCCCGGTCAGAAGCGACTCGTCCACCAGCAGGTTTTTGACGGCCAGTACGACCGCGTCGGCGGGTACGCGGTCCCCCTCCCGCAGAAGAATAATATCATCCCGCACGAGGTCGCGCCCCGGCACGCGCCGCTCAGCCCCGTCGCGGATAACGATCGCCCGCGGACTCGACAATCGCCTTAGGGCTTCAAGCGCGCGCTTCGTCTTCCGCTCCTGATAACAGGTGATGCCCGCGACTACGACAACGAACGTCAGGAGCATTAAAGCGTCGCTTTCTTCGCCGATGAAAAAATAGATCGCTCCGCACGCCAAAAGCAGAGCCAGCATGGGCTGCCGCAAAACCTCTAAGATGATCGAGAACGAACTTTGCTTTCTTTGGGCCGGAAGTTCGTTATACCCCTCGGCCAGACGCCTGGCCTCGGCTTCTTCTTCCGTCAATCCCTTGATTTCCATAAAAAAATAAACTGATTAATGAATACGCCTATATTTTACCATAAAGCGCGCAAAAAAAACAGGGACAGAATCGGTTCCGTCCTTATACGGCTTTCTTCGAATTAGTTTTTGTCCAAATGTGTATATATCCAAATGCGTGGTTTACAAATAATTCATGTTATGTTATGTTATACATGATAAAACGAATAACTTAATAAAATGACTGAAAAGAAAAATACCGAAAAACCCGCGGGTTTTGGCGGTCTTGGCGTCGCTCCCAGCCTGATCAGGGTGCTCACGGCGCTGCGCTTCACCGTCCCCACCCCTATCCAGGAGAAAGCCATTCCGGCGGCGGGCGAGGGCCGGGATATTATCGGCATCGCCCAGACCGGCACGGGAAAAACGCTCGCCTTCGGCCTGCCCATGATCGAGCGCATCGCCCGCCTTAAGGTTATGGGGCTCGTGCTCCTGCCGACGCGCGAACTCGCGCGCCAGGTGGATCAACACCTGAAAATGATCGGGGAAAAACTCGGACTGCGGACAGCCGTCATGATCGGCGGCGAATCGATCGACCGCCAGCTTAAGGCCCTGCGCCGCCGGCCGCATATCATCGTCGCCACTCCCGGCCGGCTGATCGACCATCTAAGGCGCGGCAGCGCCCGTCTCGATAAGGTCGGATGCCTGGTGCTCGACGAAGCGGACATGATGCTCGATATGGGCTTCGCGCCGCAGATAGAAAAAATACTGAAAGAAGTGCCGAAGGACAGGCAAACTATGCTTTTTTCCGCCACTATGCCGCCCGGGATAGTCCGTATCGCGTCCCGACACATGAAAATGCCGATCCGGGTGGAAGTCGCTCCCTCGGGAACGCCCGTAGAGAATATAACTCAAGAGGTGATTGTACTTGAGCGAGCGGACAAATTCGGAGAGCTTAAAAAAATACTCGAAAAATATACCGGCTCGGTCCTGATCTTCAGGCGCACGAAGTCGGGCGTGAAAATTCTTTGCCACGACCTTAAACAGCTTAATTACAAAGTGGCGGAAATCCATTCCGACCTAACGCTCGCGCGGCGGCACAAAGCGCTCGAGGGCTTCAAGGCCGGTCAACACCGGATACTGGTCGCCACCGATATCGCCGCCCGGGGACTCGATATCAACGATATCGAGCTGGTCCTGAATTACGACCTGCCGGAGCAGACGGAGGATTACGTACACCGCATCGGGCGCACCGCCCGCGCCGGCAAGCGCGGCACGGCCATTTCTTTCGCCGCGCCCACGCAAATGGATATCATCAGGCAGATCGAACGCCTGATAAAGAAACCGATTCCCCGGACGCAACTGGC
>CAYVIA010000007.1:33929-35559 GCA_964451485.1 uncultured Gammaproteobacteria bacterium | reverse complement strand
TGTTTCGTGATCTCACCTCATCTCATCCAGCGTCGCCACTAAAATAATAACCCTGTTGCCGCGCTGCACCTTCATGCCGATCCGGTCCCCGGGGCGGTATTTCTGCACTACCGACAAAAGCGTATCCTTGCCGTCGATCTTGATGGCGTTGATCTCGAAAATAATATCCCCGGGCAGAAGTCCGGCCTTGTCCGCGGGCGAATCCGGCACGACCGTGGGGGTATCGCTCGCTTCCTCGCTCAAAATCCAAGCGCCGGTCTGGCGCGACAAACCCTGGTCCATGGCGAGCTCCGGCGTAATCATCCGATAAAGCACGCCGAGGCGCGGCCTGATGATAATCCCCTTCTCCTCGATACTTTTGATCACCGGACGGACGTCATTGATGGGAATAGCGAAACCGATAGATGTGCCTCCGAGCTCAATGGCCGTATCGATACCAACTACTCTTCCCATAAGATCGATCAAAGGCCCGCCGGAGTTGCCCACGTTAATCTCCGCGTCCGTCTGAATAACGTTATCGAGGTATTCCGGATTCTCCGTGTATTCGTTCACCACTAAGCTCCGCCCGAGGCCGCTGACGATCCCTTTGGTAGCGCTGTTCTGGTAGCGTCCGAGCGCGTTGCCGATGGCAATCACGGTCGTGCCGATCGAAAGACGGCCGCTGTCCCCGAGTTCCACGCAGGGCAGATCCTTATCGAAAATTTTCAGGACCGCCAGGTCGTTAACTTCGTCCTTGTCGATCAGCTGGGCGTAATATTCCTTGCCGGAATTAAGGATAATGCGGTACTCGGCTGTCTTGGCGTCGGCCCCCTCGACTACGTGCTTATTGGTGATAATATAGCCGTCAGGCGTAATAATAAACCCGGTCCCCTTCACTCTTTCGACTTTTTGTTTCTGCGTCTGTTCCAGCCCGAAGGGCGGCGCGTTTACCACCGTGTAATTCTCGACGTCGTAAACGATAATGCTTACCACCGCCGGTATCACTTTCTGGATCGCCCTGACGGTCGCTTCCTGATCATCTAAGCGCAAATCCTCGGCCTGCCCGGCCATAGGAGGCGCCAAAAAATACCTACCGAAAGCCATACTTGAGCCGCTCACCGCCGTAAGGGCGATAACGGCTATCATTACGTTTAAAAACGGCCTGGATAATCTTCGTTTGTGCATAGAAATAATTTATGTTTATATATGATGGATGTATTATAGCACATTCCCATTGTCTGAACCACAGATTAACACTGATTACACAAGATTACACAGATTGACGGCAAGAGCGCCGCATCGGTAATCCGTGAAATCAGTGTAATCTCGTGAGAATCTGTGGTTCAGACAAAAGTAAAAAGGTACCTTAAAAGGTACCTTTCTTTTTGTGTTGCGAAATGTTCGTTCAGCGGGCCAGCCACTCAGCGACTTTTTTCACGCCATCTTTAACATTGACGTCCACCCACCCCGTCTCAGCAATTTTATAGGAATGAGAAAGCCATATCATCACATCATTTTGAGAAAATTCCCGAAAAACTTTCTGCGCTTCAGTATCTGCCAATAAATTCGTGAGAAAAACAATGGCTTCATTATCTGTTACTTGACTTCTGATGTAAAAAACACGAGAGATGCCCCGGGCGGCCAATTTTCC
>CAYVIA010000007.1:25945-33919 GCA_964451485.1 uncultured Gammaproteobacteria bacterium | reverse complement strand
TTTTCTTTTTCTCTCTGCTTTTGATGATTTTCCAGACTACATATGCCTTCTTACGCGCTTCACTCATAATTTTTTCCGGTACGCGGTTGTTATCACCCACGCTTACATGTTTTATGACAGCGGACATTTTCAAACCTTCATTCGTAATCACAAAGGGAAATTCGTACTCGCTTTCGTGCACGACTATGGTTTTGTCGTCGGGATAATAAAACGCGTACAAATTGGGAAATTTTTCCATTTTCTTTCCTCCTTGGTCATGCTCCGGACGTTGATGTTCCGAACTTTTATGCGTAAATTTTATTTTTTCGGACATAGTTGTTGTTTAAGCAACCGAGTTGCTACGATTGTCCGCAATCGTAGCAACTCGGTTGCTTTTTTAGACTCCCGCCTCCTCCAGTAAATCTTTCTGCTTCCGTGAAAGTCCGGTCGGTGTCCTGACTACAACCTCCACGAAATGGTCGCCCCGGCCCGAGCCGCGCAGTCTAGTGACTCCTTTGCCGCGCAATTTTAAAACCGTGCCCGACTGCGTACCGGCCGGAATTTTTAAATTCACCGTGCCGTCCACCGTTTCCACCTCTATCCTGTCGCCCAAAGCGGCCTGCTTAAAACCGATAAACGCCCTGGATTTTATATCATAATTATCACGCTCGAATCTCTTGTCCGGTTTAACCCTTATCTTAAGATAAAGATCTCCGGCCGAAGCTCCTTTTTCGCCCGCCTCACCCTGCGCGGCCAGCCGGATCGTTTCGCCGTCGTCGATGCCGGACGGAATTCTCACTTTTATAGTCGCGTTTTCGCGCGCCACCCCCGAGCCGCCGCACTTTGAGCATTTTTGCGCATAGGTCTTGCCTTCTCCGTCGCAGGCTTCGCAGGTCATCTGCACCTGCATGCTCCCGAGTATCGTCCTTTGTACGCGCGTTACCCGCCCGGATCCGCCACAGGCGGAGCAGGTCTCGATCTTCGACCCCGGTTCGGCTCCGTTGCCGCGGCAATGGCCGCACTTCACGTTCTTGGCGAACTTTATCTCCTTTTCCGCGCCGAAAACCGCCTCATCGAAAGAAACATCGACGAGCATCTGCATATCGCGTCCCCGGCGGGCGCGGCTCGTCCGGCTCCGCCCGCCGCGGGAGGAAAATCCGAAAATATCGCCGATACCGCCGAAAATATCGCCGATATCGTCCATGTTGACATTAAAACCGTTGGTAAAACCGCTAAAGTCGCGAAAACCTTCGAAACCGGAAAAACCGCCCTGTCCGCGCGCCTGCTCAAAAGCCGAACCGAACTGGTCGTATTGCGCCCGTCTTTTGGCATCGCCCAGGACCTGGTAGGCCTCGTTCGCCTCTTTGAACTTTTCCTCGTCCCCGCCCGCCTTGTCTGGGTGGTGCTGATGCGCCTTCTGCCGGAATGCCTTTTTTATCTCATCCTGGCTGGCATTTTTCTCCACACCCAGGATTTTGTAATAGTCCTTGCCCATATTCATGAAACATAAAACATGAAACACGAAACATATAGCACGAAACCATTATTCCATGTTTCGTGCTCTATGTTACATGACCTACCCTTTAAACCCGATCTCCCTATCCAGTTCCGGCGCTTCTTTGACCGTGCCGAAACGCTCTTCGTATTTTTTTATATTTTCCTCCATGGCCGCGATCATGCGCTTGAAATGGCCGGGGCTCGTAATAACCTTGCCCGTAACGCGGCCGGAGGCGCCCATTATATTCAGAAACATCATCTGGAATTCGTCCTTGTTATGGTTAATCTGCATGGCATTGGCGTACTCGGCGCCCGGAATATTATCCGCGATCTTGATCTCGCGCTTCTGCGCGGGTTGTTTTGGTTCCATAAATTTTACTTATCTGTCATTGCGAACGCCTTGACCAAATTTATTAACACCCCCGAACATTGGACATAATAAATGCCCGGCAAGCAGCAGAGAGGCGTCGGCGTGAAGCAATCCCGAAGCGAACGAAAATGACCAAGAAACCACTGACCCGGATGGCTCGCCACGGGATTGCCACGCGGCTACGCCGCTCGCAATGACAATATGATTGATTTCTTATTTCTTATTTTTTCTCCTCGAACTCACCCTCCACGCTGCCATTTTTATCCTTTTTGTCGTCGCCTGATTTTTCATCTCCTTGATTGGGCTGATTACTTTCCTGATTCGGCTGCTGCTGTCCCGGTTGACCTTGCTGCTGGTACATGGACGCGCCGATCTTTTGCGCCACCTGGCTCAAGTCCTCCATTTTCTTTTTCATTTCATCGTATTGGTCCGAATTCTGGATGCTCTTCAGCGCGGCGAGCTTGTCTTCGAGCTCTTTTTTGTCTTCCGGCTTCATCTTATCGCCCGTTTCCTTGATCAGGCGTTCGGTCTGGACAACCACGGCGTCCGCCTGATTTTTCGTATCGGCGCTCTCTTTCTTCTTTTTGTCTTCCTCGGCGTGCATCTCCGCCTCTTTCTTCATCTTTTCCACTTCATCCTTGGACAGGCCGGAAGAAGCGGTGATAGTTATCTTCTGCTCCTTGTTGGTCGCTTTATCCTTGGCGCTGACATTCAGGATACCGTTGGCGTCAATATCGAATTTTACCTCGACCTGCGGCACGCCGCGGGGAGCCGGAGGGATGCCGTCGAGAATGAACCGCCCCAGGGTCTTATTATCCGGCGCCATAGGCCGCTCGCCCTGCAGGATGTGGATCTCCACGCTCGTCTGGCTGTCGGCGGCCGTGGAAAAAATCTGTGATTTCGAGGCCGGAATAGTCATATTGCGGTCGATTAGCGGAGTCATCACGCCGCCCAGGGTTTCGATGCCGAGCGTCAGCGGAGTAACGTCGAGGAGCAATACGTCTTTGACGTCCCCCTGGAACACTCCGGCCTGCACGGCCGCGCCCAAGGCCACCACTTCGTCCGGATTGACGCTTAGGTTCGGCTCGCGGCCGAAAAATTCCTTAACCTTCTTCTGCACGAGCGGCATGCGCGTCATGCCTCCCACTAAAATCACTTCCTCTATATCCTTGACGTCCATCTTGGCATCGCCCAAAGCCGCCTTGCAGGGCGCGATCGTCTTTTCCACGAGCTCCCCCACCAGATCTTCGAGCTTAGCGCGCGTCATCTTCATGACCAGGTGTTTCGGCCCGCTCGCGTCGGTAGTAATAAACGGCTGATTAATTTCCGTCTCCGTAGTGGAGGATAATTCTATTTTGGCTTTTTCCGCCGCTTCTTTGATGCGCTGGCGCGCCAAAGCGTCTTGCGACAAGTCAATTCCCTGATCCTTTTTGAATTCGTCGATAATCCAGCCGATGATGCGCTGATCGAAGTCCTCGCCGCCAAGATGCGTATCGCCGTTAGTGGCCTTTACTTTAATATCACCGCCGACACTATCGACATCAACATCCAATATCGAAATATCGAACGTGCCTCCGCCCAGGTCGTAAACCGCGATCTGCTGGCCCTTTTTCTTCTCGAAACCGTAAGCCAGGGCCGCCGCGGTCGGTTCGTTGATAATGCGCTTAACCTCGAGCCCCGCGATCTGGCCGGCGTCCTTGGTCGCCTGCCTCTGCGAGTCGTCGAAATAGGCGGGCACGGTAATAATGGCTTCGGTAATTTTCTCGCCCAGCTTCGCTTCCGCGTCCGCTTTCAGTTTCGAAAGGATCATGGCCGAAACCTCCTGGGGGGTATATTCTTTGTCCCCCATTTTTACCTTTACGCCTTCACCCGCCTGAACGATCTTATAGCTTACCGATTTTAAATCACGCTGCACTTCGTCGTCCGTAAAACGCCGGCCGATCAAGCGCTTGACCGAATGGACCGTATTTTCCGGGTTGGTTACGGCCTGCCTCTTGGCGGTCTGGCCGACCAAACGCTCGGAGTTTTTGGAGATAGCCACGATCGAAGGCGTAGTGCGGTTGCCTTCGGCGTTTTCGAGGATTTTGGGCGCTCCGCCCTCGATAATCGCCATGGCGCTGTTGGTAGTGCCCAAATCAATACCTAAGATTTTTGACATATTGATTGTTTATAACACATAATGCTGATTAAAAAAACATCATGCGATATATTGTTATTTGTTAAATTAGTTAAATTAGTTATGGGCTCGTCCAAGCCGACAATAACCAGTTTAACGAAAATCTTTGTTATTAGCTAAATACGTTAAACTAGTTACTGCCCGGCGATAGCCGCCGAACTAATTTAACTAGTTTAACTAATAACCTATTTCTTCTTCGTCGTCTTTATTTTAATCGTCTTCGGTTTCGCTTCCGGCGCCTTAGGAATGGAGATCTTTAAAACCCCGTCCGCGGCCACAGCCGATGCCTTTTCGCCGATAACGTGCGTGGGCAAGGGTACGCTGCGGTAGAAACCGCCGCGCCTGATCTCCTTGCGGTAATAATTCTTGTCCTCCACTTCGCTTTTCTTTTCGCTCTCGCCCTTGATCGAGAGCACGTCGTTCTCGATGGCGATATCGACTTTGTCCGGGTCGATGCCGGCCAGCTGGGTTTCGACGATGACGCTATTCTTGTCCTCGTACATATCCACTGCCGGCGTAAAACCGGCCTGTCCGCCGCGCAATGACGGCATCAGGTCTGAAAAGGCCTTATCCATATCCTCGAACCCCGAAAGCTCGGGAAAGAAAGGCGACCATTTGATAATAGCCATATATTTTCCTCCTTTGACCGCGGGAAGTAACTCTAAAATCGCTACTGACCCGTGATCAAAATGAATTATTTTTTTATTAATGAATTGCAAATAATTATTCTACGATTACCTTAGCGGGTACAATCACCCTTCCATGCAGCTTATACCCCGGCCTGACTTCCTGTTTGACCTTATCTCCTTTGCCCTCGATCGCCTCCATGGTATGGTGGTCGAACTTTTGGCCCGCGGTTTTAATCTCCTCTATGCCCACAGATTGCAAGACGTCACGAAATTGCCTGACCACGTGCCCGACACCTTCCGCCCAGCCATTTTTTTCCGCCTGCTTATCGGCGTGCTGGAGCGATATCTTCAGGTTATCGTAAACCGGCAAAATCCGCATTATCAGATCTTCATTGGCGAACCTGGCGAATTCCTGTTTCTCCGCGGCCGTTCGTTTCAATAAATTCTGGTAATCCGCCAAAGCGCGTTTATACTTATGTTCTAAATCATTTTTACGATCTGGGGGCGGATTTTTTTTCACATCATCCGTTTTATTCTCCTCTTTCTTATTCAAATTTTCTTTTTCCTCGCCCATAAAAATAATCTTTTAATCTTTTAATCGTTCATTAACAAATTTCACGATCGCGATATTCCTTTCGTAATCCATGCGCATCGGCCCTAAAATCCCGAAAAGGCCGGTTTTGTCGCCCGACTTATATTTCGAGAGTACCGTGCCGCAAAAATGCCCGAAAGGATTTTCGGAGCCGAGGAGAACCCGCGTGCCGATCTTCATGTCCTCGAAGACCCCCTCCACGATCTCGTCGAAACGATCGATAATGGCCGACATATCGTAAATAAGGTCAAGCTCCCGGAATTCCGGCTGCTGGAACAGATTCGAGATACCCGTGTAATAAAGGTTATGCTGGTAAAACACCCAAAAAACCGTATTGCCGGACAGCTGCGAAATAAGCTTGGCCGCTTCTTTCAAATTCCGTTCGTTTCTATCCCGCAAATATTTCGATAAATTTTTCGCCTCAAGGCCGCCCAGTTTCTTTTCTTGCAGGTCTTCAAGATACGATTTATAACCTTTTTCCGCGGGAATGCGTCCGGCCGAAGTATGCGGCTGGACAATATACCCTTCCGTCTCGAGTTCTCCCATTTCCTTGCGCACGGTAGCCGAAGAACAATTCAGCTTATATTTATCCACTACAACCTCCGAACCGACAGGCACACCGGTTTTAATATGCTCCCTGACAATGATATAAAGTATATTTTTCTTTCTCTGATCCATATTTTTCGGTTAAACGCCGGAAATCAGGATATACACAGAAAAATCTTAACATAAAAATATTATAGCATTATTAGCACTCTTGTCAAGAGAGTGCTAATAATTTATTTATTTTATGTAAAGTTAGTTAAAATAAAAAAGGGCTGCGTAAAAACGCGGCCCCTGTTGTTTTCGTCATTTTTCCGAAAATTTTTCGGCCAGTTCTTCGCTCAATCTCTGCCGCAAATCGTTGACGAATTTATCTAATTCCGGCAGGGTGATAGCGACGCACTCCGTGGGCGGTTGATTAAAAATCGAACCATATTTCTCCGCGAGTAATTCATCGCGAGCAACGGCGGCGCATCGCTGAACAATGTCACTGATCTTTTGTCCGGTCGTCCGGTCTTTTTTTTCTTCTTTTTCGTTCATCTCCACTCTCCTACTCCGTCCGGTAATTCGGCGCTTCCTTGATAATCTCCACGTCGTGTGGATGACTTTCTCTGAGACCCGCGCCGGTAATACGAATAAATCTGGCCTTGGTTTGCAATTCGGAGATAGTACGACAGCCGGTATAACCCATACCGGCGCGCAGGCCGCCGACGAGTTGCATAATCGTATTCACCAATGGTCCGCGGTAAGGTACGCGGCCGACAATACCCTGCGGTATGAGCTGCTCGTCGTCGGTTACGTCCGCCTGGGCGTAGCGCTCCCGGCTCCCCTCCTGTTCTTTCATGGCCTCAAGCGAGCCCATGCCGCGATAAACCTTGTAGGTTCTTCCCTGGAAAAGCAAGGTCTCGCCCGGACTTTCTTCCGTGCCCGCGAAAAGATTGCCGATCATGACGCTCGATGCTCCGGCCACGAGCGCCTTACTGATCTCTCCGGAATACTTGATACCGCCGTCGGCAATCAGAGGAATGTCAAAGCCACGGATACCAGCCGCGCATTCTGCGATGGCCGTAATCTGCGGCACGCCGATACCGGCCACTACGCGCGTGGTACAAATCGACCCAGGACCAACGCCCACTTTCACGGCATCCGCCCCGGCGGCGGCCAACGCCTCCGCACCTTCGGCAGTAGCGACATTACCGACGATCAATTCCAATCCCGGATGAAGCCGCTTGATCTCTTTCGTCAAGGCAATTACGTTCCCGGAGTGACCGTGTGCCGTATCGATAACGATAACGTCCACCTGGGCCTTGATAAGTTCCGCCGCCCGCTCGAGGCAATCCTGCGCCGGGCTGACCGCCGCGCCTACGCGCAGCCGGCCGAATTCGTCTTTGCACGCGTCGGGAAAATCGATCTTTTTCTGGATATCCTTGATGGTAATCAGTCCTTTGAGGTTTTTCTCTTTATCCACTACCGGCAGTTTTTCGATGCGGTATTTATGCAAAATTTCCTTGGCCTCATCGAGCGAGATGCCGGGACTAGCGGTTCGGAGCCGCCTTCTGGTCATGACATCCCTTACCCTTTGATCGAAATTAGTTTCGAATCTAAGGTCGCGGTTGGTGATAATACCGACAAACTTGCCGTTCTTCGTAACCGGAATGCCGGAAATATTGTATTTCTTCATCAAGGCGATGACTTCACATATTTTCCGTTCCGGTTCGATGGTAATCGGATCGATGATCATCCCGCTCTCTGATTTTTTCACTTTTTCCACTTCCAGCGCCTGCCGCTCGATACTCATGTTCTTATGAATTATACCGATACCTCCCCGCCTGGCCATGGTAATTGCCGTTTCCCACTCGGTAACCGTATCCATGGCGGCGCTCAAAATCGGGATATTCAGTTTCAAATTACGCGATAATCTTGTCGTGACATCCGCTTCATTCGGTAAAAAATCGGCATATGCCGGCTTAAGCAATACATCGTCAAAAGTCAAGACCTCTTCTATTTCTTCTTCGGCTGTTTTTCTTCCTTCAACAACCCACTGCCAACCCATAATCACCTCCTGGAATATAAATTTTGTTAATTTTAAAAAGAGCCGATTTTATTTATCAGCATAGCAAATATATCGTTAGTAGTCAATCCGGAAGCAAAAATATAAATAATATATATAATAATCCTACCATCCTAC
>CAYVIA010000007.1:4932-25845 GCA_964451485.1 uncultured Gammaproteobacteria bacterium | reverse complement strand
ATCCTACCATCCTACAATCCTACTTCTTATACTCCCCGAAATACCAAGCCAGGAAATCCCTGGCAATAGGCACGGCCGTATCGCTCCCCTCTCCTCCCTCTTCCACGAGAATGGTGATAACCACCTGCGGATTATCGTAAGGCGCAAAACCCGTGAACCAGGCATGTTCCGGCTTATCAGGGTCGCTCGTCCATTGAGCCGTGCCGGTTTTACCGGCTACGGATACTGGTACCGACTGGAGAGCCCTGGCGCTGCCGGTGGTGACGGCCTGGCGCAAGCCCTCACGCACCACCTCGATATTATAACCGTCGATAAAATCCTTCCTGACCGGATCGGTCGGGATATCGGAGATGAGCCGGTCATCCGGCGACAGGATCTGTTTGACGAAGTGGGGACGGTAAAGCGCCCCGCCGTTGGCAAAAACGGCGGTGTACGCGGCAACCTGCAGGGGCGTAACGAGTATATCCCCCTGGCCGATAGCCAGATGGTAGGTATCGCCGATATACCATCGTTCGCCTTTTTTTTCTTCCTTCCACTCCGGCGTCGGCAAAAGGCCGGACGCTTCTCCGGCCAAATCCACCCCGGTTTGGGCGTCAAGGCCGAATAATTTTCCGTATTCGACGATTCGATCTACGCCCAACCCCTTGAAATCCTTATATCCTCCGCCGACATAATAAAAAAAGGTATTGACGGACTCGGCCAGAGCGCGTTTGACGTTCGTGAGGCCATGCCCACCCGCGAGCCAATCGGGAAAGAACCATTCCCCGACCCTGATGCCGCCCACGCTGTTAATCGTTGTCCTCTCCGTGATGACCCCCTCCTCGAGCGCCGCCGCCGCTATCACCGGCTTGATGGTCGAACCGGAAGGGTATTCGCCGCTGATGCCGCGATTGAACAGGGGGTGATCGGGATCGTACTGCAAAATATCGTATTCATCCTGCGTGATGCCGCGCGCGAAATAATTATTGTTATACGCCGGCAAGCTTACCATAGCCAGAATTTCCCCGCTATCAGGATCCATAAGAATGGCGGAAGCGCGATTAAAACCGAATCTGGAGAGATACGCGAGCATAATATCTTCGAGTTTAAGCTGTGCCGTTACGTCAAGCGACAAGATAAGATTATGTCCGTCGCGGGCCTCGGTCTGCCCGATAATCTTCGTTTCTTTTCCCAGGGCGTCCACTTCCACCTGTTTTTGCCCGCTTTGCCCCTTAAGTTCATTTTCCCAGAAATATTCGATGCCCATTTTACCGATATAATCGATCGGCCGATAATCATCGCCTGCCGTCGCCAATTCTTCCTGGCTGATCTTGCCGGTATAACCGAGAATATGCGCAAGCGAAAGGCCCGCGTCGACATTCTCTTCTCCGGATGCCACTTCCCTGCCGGCGGCGGCGATATTTTCGGTCAAATCGGCCGATGGCGACGGTATCGGGTATTCCCTCCTGGTCTTGCTGGACAAAGTTACACCCGGCCAGAAGAGCGACTTAAGATAAAGCTTCATCGCATCTTTATAGGCGATGTTGTCCTCGATAAACATCGGCTGGTACGACTCGGGGGAACGCGGCTTGACGGATGCCAGACGGCTCTTTATCCCGTCCGCGTCTATATCATCGAGGATTCCGTTCACTTCCGAAACAATCCGATCCAGCTCCGGGTTATCCCCGCTCTCACCGGCGGCATGCGGCAGATCAGCGGGCACGAAATAAAGAGCGAAATTGGCCGCGTTCCTGACCAATGGCTGTCCGTTCCGATCGTAAATGATCCCTCTCTTCGGCTCGATGCGCTCTATACGTATGCGGTTTCCTTCCGCCATGGCGCGGTAATACGCGCCTTGGGCGATCTGCAGCCAGGCGCTTTTGCCTATCAGGACAATAAGCAAAACCGCCAGTAAGATCTTAATCGTAAAAAGGCGGGAAAAATCAAAGGTATTACCGACCGTTTCTTTCGTATCGGAGCCGGCCAGATAGACATCCTCGGCCCAGCCCATGCGGTAAACAGGGCCGATCTTCCCGTCTTTAACCTGCCCCCGCTTGATAACGAAAGGGTCTTTTTCCCGGCTCATGTTTTGCGTTTTTATGTATTTGAAAAATTTCATGTCTATTTATACTTCAATAAAAATATCGGTTTGAATTTCGCGAAAACGAAATGCAGTAAATAAAAAAGTACGGCTACCGTGAAAAGATTGGCGAGCATGCGCCATGATTCATCGGCGAAAAAACCGTACCCCGCTCCGAAAAAAGATAAACTTTGCCCGGACATCAAAGCCGCCGTCCCGGCAATAAAACGGATAATCAGGTCATAACCCAAAACGGCGAAAAACGTCACGGCCAGAAACGAATACAACGAACGGTTGGTAAAAAAACTGGTTTGCAAAAAATTGATAAATAAAGCAACTATCAACAACCCGAGCAGATAGAGGCCGAAAACGTTAAAAGAATAAATATCGAGCAATAAACCGGCGCCGGCAGCCCACCACAAAGCCGATTCGAAGCTGCCCAGGCCGGAAATAAAAACCAAAACGATAAGAACGGGGTTTATGGCGCTAAAAACGCCCGGCAGATTTCCGAGAAACGCTATCTGGAAAATCACCAGGCCGACAATGGCCAGAATATAAAATATTATTCTTAGATACATATCAAGGCAGTAAAACGGCAACGATTACCAGGTTGTCCGGGCTGACCGCGGACTCGATAGTGGCCGTCTGCCACAACTCATTGCTCTCCCTGCTTACGCTTATAACCTGTCCGACAACCAGCCCCCGCGGAATGGATTCTTCCAATCCGGAGGTTACCACGATATCTCCCGCTTCAACGGCCGTGTCCTGGGGAATGAATCCCATGCTGACGGTAAGACCGAGCTCGCCCTCGGTGATGCCGCTCGTTTTATTATCATCGAGTATGGTCGCGGCCAGTTTACATTTACTGTTATTCGCCAAATAAACCTTCGAGATATCGTCATCGGCCTCCACTACCTTGCCCACAATAATACCATTCTGGTTCGTAACCGCTAACCCCGCATAAACGCCGTCTTTTCCGCCCTTATCGATCGTAATCGTTTCGGTCTTGCTCAAGTCGCCGGACAAATCTCCGCGCGAAATGACATTGGCGATCACGTAGTGATAATCATTCTTATCCAGAAAAAGCAGATGCTGCCGCAAAAGCCTGTTCTCCTCTTCCGCCAGTTGCAGTTTCGCGTTTTCTTCCGTCAGAGAGGCGACCTGACCGCGAAGTTCCGCGATTTCCCGAAGAGAGTCGGTTTGAGCCGCCCGGGTATAATAAAACGCGCGCAGCCGCGAACTTAAATAATATACTTTGCCGAAAACCGGATTCAGGGCGTAAACGACCGCGTTCTCGGCGGGGCGCGTAATCCCGATGGCATGTAAAAAAACGAGCAGTCCGATAACTGCCGCAAAGGTCATAGCTCTCTTGTAATTTTTCTTCAACATAACAAGCAAGAATATATCACAAATCTTATTAATACTCTTCCATGCTCGGCGACAAAACCTTGGCGAGGAGCTTCGGATCCGAGAGGAGTATACCTGCGCCCCTGACCATGCATGTCAGCGGGTCGTCGGCGATACGCACCGGAATTTTCGTTACCGAGGCGATTTCCTTATCAATGCCCCGCAGCAGCGCGCCCCCGCCGGTAAGGACGATACCGTGTTCGTAAATATCGGAAACAAGTTCCGGCGGCGTCGTTTCCAGCGTAATCTTGATATTCTCCATAATCTGTCCCAGCGTTTTTCCCATCGCTTCCCTGATCTGGGTATCGTTAACGTTAACGGCCTTAGGCAGCCCGTTTAGAAGGTCCCTTCCCCTGACCTCCATCTCCATCGGTTCTTTCAGGGGCGCGGCCGAACCGATCTTTATTTTTATGCTCTCCGCCACCTGTTCGCCTATCAGCATATTGAACTCCTCCCTGATATACTGGATAATATCGCTGTCCATCTGGTTGCCGGCGATGCGCAACGCTTTGAAAGTAACGACCCCGCCGAGGGAAATCACGGCGATTTCCGTGGTCCCGCCGCCGATATCGACGATCATGGTGGCGGTAGGGTCGGTAACGGGCAGGCGGGCGCCGACAGCCGCCGCCATCGATTCTTCCACGAGAAAAACCTGGCGGGCGCCGGCCGATTTAGCCGCGTCTTCCACCGCCTTCTTCTCCACTTCGGTAACGTCAAGCGGGATACCGATAATAACCCGCGGCCTGGGGATAAGAGTAAAGCCCTCGCTATGCACCTTGTCGATAAAATATTTTAGCATCTTTTCCGTAACTTCGAAATCGGAAATAACCCCGTCCACCATGGGTTTTACCGCCTGGATATGGCCCGGGGTCTTGCCGAGCATCTTCTTGGCCGCGTTGCCGACGGCCAAAATCTCGTCCGTCCTGATGTTGACGGCCACCACTGACGGCTCGTTGATAACGATGCCCTTGTCCGGCGTATAGACCAGGGTGTTTTTCGTGCCCAGGTCTATACCGAGATCCTTGCTGAATTTTCCCAGTATTTTATTCAACATAACTATATACCAATCTGTATTTCCCGCAAATCTACAAATCCGCTACAAATAATACAAATATAGTTTCCGCGCACGTCAGGTAATTACAATTGTAGATAATTGAGACGTACGCGTCTGTGAAATTTGTAGACCCGCCCCGTTAAATGACTTGTTTGAAGAATATTTATGAATGATACTTGCGGTATTATTAACCTCACGAGATTATTTAACGGTATAATTTAACGGGGTGAATAGCCGATTTGTAGATTTGTGGGAAAAGATGGTATTAACTTAACCGCCTCACAATCTCCCCTAAAGCAACCAGTTCAACTTTATCTTCGTCCCGACGCTTTATCTCGACGCTGTTCTTTTTCATCGTTTTGGCGCTGACCACGAGCCGCAGGGGCAAACCGATAAGATCGGCATCGGCGAATTTTTCTCCCGCGCTCACGTCCTCGCGGTCATCATATAAAACCTCGATGCCGGCGCCCTCCAGGTTCCGGTACAATTCCTCGGCCGCCTTTGAGAGCCCGGGATGATCTCCCGGCACTTTGATGAGATGCGCCTTAAAAGGGGCCACCTTGTCCGGCCAGATCATACCCTTCTCGTCGTGATATACTTCCACGATCGTACCCAAAAGACGGCTGGGACCGATACCGTAGCACCCCATATGGACATCATGCTGTCCGCCCTCCCCGTCCGTATAAGCGAAGCCGAAAGCGCGGGAAAAACGGGTTCCCAGCTTGAAAATATTGCCTACTTCGACCGCTTTGGTCTTTTCGAGCTTCTTGTTGCCGCAATTGGGGCACGCTTTCTGCTCTTCGATAATCTCTTCATTGACGGCGATCGCGCATTTACCGCAAACGTAGATCGTATCTTCGCCCGATTCCGTTACCGTCTGGAATTCATGCGAATATTTAGAGAACTCTCCGCCGGAAGCGAAAGTGAGATAGGTATGGTCAAGCAGGCCGCATCGTTCGAAAACCCGGAAATAGGCCTTCTGCGCCAGCTTGTAAAACTCGCTAAGGTCGTCCTTGTCCGTATGGAAAGAATAAAGGTCTTTCATGGAAAATTCACGCCCGCGCAGAAGGCCGGCCTTGGCGCGTTGTTCGTTCCTGAACTTGGTCTGAATCTGGTAGATAAAAACCGGCAGCTCCTTATAGGAAAAAACGAATTTTTTTGCCAGCGGGGTAACGATCTCCTCGTGCGTGGCGCCCAGGGCGTATTCCCGGCTATCCTGCCCCATAAGCTTGAATAAGGCGCCGAAACTGTCCCAGCGGCCCGTGGCCTGCCACGATTCTTTGGGCGTAAGCGCCGGCATCAGGACTTCCTGCCCGCCAATAGCATCCATCTCTTCGGAGATTATCCGGCAAATTTTTTGATGCACCCTAAGCCCGAGAGGCAGCAGGGTATAGATACCCGCCGCCACTTTATCGATAAATCCCGCCCTGACGAGGGCTCGGGCGTTATAGCTCGTCTCATCTTTGGGCGACTCTTTCGAAGTTCTCGTAAAAAGGAATGATTGTCTCATAAATGTATTTCTATTTTATTTAAATTATCATCCTACCATCCTACCGTCCTACTAACTATCTTACCCTAAAACCCCACATTTTGTCAAAATAGGAATCAACCGAAAAAAGAGGCTAAAATCAATGCCTCTTTCTGAAAAAATATGCAAAAAATCAAAAACTAATTTCAACGATTTTTTATCCTCTCCCAAACGACCAGAAGCGGGCTGGCCAGGAAAATCGAGGAATAAGTACCAACGAAGATGCCGACAGACAAAGCCAGGACGAAATCCCTGATGGTAGCGCCGCCCATGAACAGAATCGCCAGCAGAACCAAGAGCGTAGTCAGGGACGTATTAATAGAGCGCCTGATGGTCTGGTTGACGCTCGCGTTGACCGTGCCCTCGAAATCCTCGTCGCTCTTGGGCAGGTTTTCCCTGATGCGGTCGAAAACCACGATGGTATCGTTTACCGAATAACCGAGAACCGTCAGGATAGCCGCGACGAACGGCGTGTTAACCTCCAGGTGCAGGAACTTTCCCAGAATCGCGAATACGCCTATGGTGATAAGGACGTCATGGAAAAGAGCGATAACGGCGGCCACGCCGTATTTCCAGGAAGCCACCGGCTTCGAGACCTTGCTGAAAGCCCAGGCCACATAAAGAATGATGGTTACGAGCACGAGCAGAATAGCGTTCATCGATTTATTCTTGAGTTCGGAGCCGATAGAAGGACCGATCGCGTCGAAACGCAGTTCCTCGACCGCCGGCGCGGGCGTCGCTCCTTCATCGTTTTGCATACCGATGGTGGCGGTGGCGGCAGAAGACATCCCGGCAGCTATATCGGCCTGATCGCCCGCGTCCGTCGTCGTGGCGTTACCGCTCTGTTCGTCCGTCGTGGAGGCCTCGCCGGCCCGAACGTCCCTGCCTTCGAGCTTGGCGAGCACCGCTTGGTGAGTATCTTCGTCCGTTTCCTGGAACCTTAAAATCACGCTTTTGTCCCCTGTCGGCTGCACTACCAGACTATGTAAATTCAAACCGCTTAATTCTTCTTTGAGCTGATTTACCGACGGCGCGCTGCCGTTATTATACTGCACCTCCAATAAACTGCCACCGGTAAAATCGATGCCGAAATCCAGCCCCCAAACGATCAAAGCGGCGATAGACACGGCCATGGCAGTACCCGACAAGATCATCCAGATTTTTCTTTTTTGAATTATTCGATACATACTATTTTTATAAACGAATTCCTATCCCTGCCTGCTTTTGGCGTTTACCAGCCATAATTTCTTTTCGAGCCAGTCCGCGGGCAGGAGCAGCATAAAATTCCTGGTTACGACAATGGCGCTGAACATGGAAATAGTGATACCGATCAAAAGGGTCGTGCCGAAGCCCTGGACCGCGCCCGTGCCGAAACCGATAAGGATCAGGCAGGTGATCATAGTGGATAAGTTGCCGTCCCTGATCGAAGGCCAGGCCCTCCTGAAGGCCTCATCCACGGCTAAACCCGCGGGCTTACCCTCGCCCAATTCCTCCCGCAGGCGCTCGAAGATCAGCACGTTGGCGTCGACGGCCATACCGATGGACAGGATAAATCCGGCCAAACCGGCCAGCGTCAAAGTAACGGAAATCTGGGCGAAATATACTAAAATAATGCCGATGGCCACGAACAGGATCATCAAAAACGTGGTCATGGCTTTCAGCTCTCCGAATGTGTTGAACATCAGCGCCATGATCAAAATGGCCACGATAAAGGCCAGCCAGATCGGCAGCGCCTTGAAAGTCGCCAGCGCCAGGAGGCCGTAGATCAGGAGCGAGAAAACCGACAAGAGCCCCGGCAGGCGGTAATATAAAATCATGAATAAGACCACCAGAATCAGGCCGAAAATACCGGCGCGCAAACTCATATCCAAAGACGATTTACCCAAACTGGCGCCTACAGTCTCTTGGCTTATCAGGGTAATCGGCACGGGCAGAGCGCCGGCGTTAAGCCGCTGGGCCAGGAGTTTCGCCTCATTGATAGTGAAATGGCCGCTGATAACCGCCTTGCCGCCGGTAATCTTTTCGTCAACCGTCGGAGTGCTGATGGGATAACCGTCCAAAAATATAGCCACGGGCTTGCCTACGTTCCTGGCGGTAATATCTTCGAACAATTTCGCGCCCTCATCGTCGAATTCGAGCGATACCTGGGGCGTATTGTCGTTCGGGTTGAACGTTACGCTGGCATGCTTAAGGTTCTTGCCCGTCAGTTCCGTATTCTTCCAATCCTTCTGGTCCCCGGTAATATCGCTCGCGCTGGCGGTACCGATAAAGATACGGCTGACTTCGTATTCGGTAATCGGCCTTTCGCCCTCTTTATAGATAAGGTGATAACCGAATTCGGTTTCGACCGGATCCGAAATCGTTCCCGTTTTCTGGGAGAAAACCTCGTCGGCGAAGGGCTTAACCATATCCGACCGCCCGAACCATCCGAGTTCGCCTCCGCTCTGGTCCGCGCCCGGTTCCGTAGAGTTTTCCTTCGCCAATTGGGCGAAATTCTGCGGCGTGGCGATCTTTTTGAGCGCTTCGATCTTGGCGTAGGCCTCATCTTTGGTAAGCCCGCTCGAACAGTTAGCGGCCCCTTCATAGCAGATCAGAATATGCGCCGCTTTCACTTCCATTTCCGGCTCGTTATTATCGAAAGGATTGGTTTTTTCGCGCTTATCCACGAGTTTCAATATATCGTAACCGTTATCCTCCCTGACCAGGTCGCTTCTGACCTCGCCCGGATTCAGTCCGGATATATCGCTGACGATATCGGGAGCGTCCTTCTCCGTAATCCATCCCAAATCGCCGCCATTGTCCTTCGTATTCGCGTCCTGGCTGTACTGTTTTGCCAGCGCGGCAAAATCCCCGCCGGACAAGGCCTTGCCCAGAACGTCATGGGCGGTCTTCTCGGCATCCGCGTTATACTGGTCAAGCTGGGATTGTTCATCCGGCGTAAGCGTCCGCGCCTGATCCGCCTGTTCCTTGAATTCGAGCAAGGGCGTCTCGCCGATCATCTTAATCGCTTCGTTGACGTCCTTAATACCGGCCAGCTCCACGATAATGCGGTAATCGTTGCCCGAACCCGTGGTCTGCACCAGCGGCTCGCTCACCCCGAAAACATTCACCCGGCGCTCGATCACGTCCCGGACGCCCTCAAGCGCGCTTTGCCTGTCAGCCGCGTCAATGGCGGACATATCCGCCCGGTAAACGAGGTGGCTGCCGCCCTGAAGGTCGAGCCCGAGATGAAAGGGCAGTTCTCCCACGTGCGGCAATCTTATGGTGCCGTCGGTCCGGGCGTACATCCAGTCGGCTCCCCGGTTATAATACGATCCGGCGTCCGCCAAGCCCGCGATCACGACCAAAACTACGATAACGAGAAAAATGCGCCAGATCTTTCCTCGCCCGTCCGGATGTATTATTTTTTCTAAAATATTGTCTGACATAAATAAAAATACCCAAGATAGGTATCATACGAACTGAATTTGTAAATGTCTGAATATTCGATCGTGTAACTATATTTTAAAGCAAATAATCTTAAAATGCAAGAGGTAAAATTTTGGCTGATAATAAATAAAAATCGGCCGGGGTAAAAACCGGGCCGATTTCGTTGTTTTAAAAATCAACGCTATCTCGCAAATAGCTCGGCCAAACACAGGTTAAACTGATTCTCGCGGGACAATTTTTCGTTTTCCCTGGCGACAGAAACATAAAGTTTGGCCGCCGTAATGAGGTCTTTCAGCCGCTCCGAGAGGGCCATGATCTGGTGGCGGTAATATCCGGAGACGGCGGCCGCGCGCAGAGCCATAGGCAGGACGTACTCTTCGGTTTCCTGTACGTATTCATCCAGCCGTTCAGGGGTAAAAAC
The DNA here is from genome assembly GCA_964451485.1 of uncultured Gammaproteobacteria bacterium. Classification (GTDB taxonomy): domain Bacteria; phylum Patescibacteriota; class Patescibacteriia; order Patescibacteriales; family UBA12075; genus CAYVIA01. The sequence goes on along the minus strand of CAYVIA010000007.1, from coordinate 15,947 downwards.
GACGGAGGCATCACGAAAATTATCTACTCTGTCAGCCAGCTTAAGCAATACGGCGCGCATATCGGCGGCAATTCGGCCGAAAACGATTGCCGCCGGTTCTCCCTTTTCTTTGGACACCAGCATAACCAAGCGCACTACCGCGGGAGGGAATAATATTCCCAATTCTTCTCCTGATATACCGCAATCTTCGATCACGTCGTGCAAAAGAGCCGCCGCCAACAGGCAGTCGTCCGCAACACCGTGGATAATCAGGATGTAGCAGACAGCCAATGGATGCATAATATAGGGAGAACCGTTCTTCCGCTTCTGCTCCAAGTGCCACATTTGGGCGTAAAAAGCCGCTTTAAGGGTAAGATGCAGGCCCTTCTTTTCTAAAAAATCATAAAAATATCTCCAATTACGGTCCATTTTATACCTCCATTTCCGCTAAAAATGTTTTAAATGTACGTATTTTTATATTATCTTATAGTAAACCAAAATTTAAAGATTGTAAACCCCGAAATGCAAATAAAAAACCCACGGTTTTTGCGTGGGTTTCGTTTTGGAGGTTTAATGTATTACGTCCGCGGCTCTGCGCAGGCCGCTTTCGCCTATGCCCTGCAGAGGGCCAAGGGGTTTTTTGTCGGTGGTATGTTCCTTGTTTTCCGGCGTACCGGACCAAAGCTTGTAAACGACCACGTCATTCACGATTACGAAGAGCATACGGCAATTCCAGCTGATAATATCCTGCTCCTTCTTGAAACCGAAAGTGTGCTTCCAAAAACTGCCCACATATTTTTTATGAATGACATTAACGCTGATTTTATATCCCTGGCAATTCTCCTTAGCCTCAAGACATTGCTGAACGCCATCAGGCAAATTCTTAATATCGTATGACGGGTTGGAACCGAGAAAATAATTACGAATTTCAACAAAATTATTGACGCGATAACCAGCATCCAAAAAACCCATCTTTTTCAAATCCGCGATGGTCGTTTCTCTTAATTTAACAGACTTAAAAGCCGCATACGTTTTTCCATAACTGTTCAACGTCGAGGCGTTGGTCGCATCCGACGAGGGAAGCAGCTTATGGCCGGCACAGCCGAAAAAGACTGCCGGCACGAAAAACAATAATGCCAATACCGCGAATCCGTACTTTCTTCTCATCACTCTTTTTACCTCCTGATTTTTTGAAATTTTTTCGTTTTTAAAAGGTCTGGTTTTATAAAATTGCCGCTATTTAACATGATATAATTATAATCCGCGCCTGTAAACCCCGGAAAGCAAACAGACGCTCTTTTTCTACTTCCCGCAGCACTTCTTGTATTTTTTTCCTGATCCGCACGGGCAGGGGTCGTTGCGGCCTACCTTGCGTCCGTCAGCGTCCTTTACTTTCTGCCTGACTGTATCCTGCCTGTCTGACGGCGCCTTGCCGCTATTCGGCGCGGTGCCGCTCGCCGAGCCGGCAGAGGGCTGCCTGAACCCCGAGAAAGAGCCGCTGGCCGCGTCCATGGTCTTGGCCGGCGCTTTAAACTCCCTGGCCCTATCAGCCAGAGTGGGGGCCGAAAATTCCTTCAACCCCCCGGCCTGAACCGCCCCAACCTTGAAAATACTGTAAACCACTTCCTTTTGGATAAGTCCGTTCAAATCCGTGAACAGCCGGTAGGCCTCTTTTTTATATTCGACCAGCGGATCCCTTTGCCCGTACCCCCTAAGGCCGATGCCCTGCCTGACGCTGGCCATGGCTTCCAGGTGCTCGACCCAGAGAGTATCGATAGAACGTATCAGCACCGCCTTCTCTATCCGCGGCCAGTCGACGCCGGCGCCCCTGAGCTTCTCCGCCATATTCCCGTAAGCGCCGCGCGCCGACGCGGTCAGATATTCGATAATGGCCGTGCGCGCTTTCGCTTTATCGAGCCTGTGGTTCTCGCCCCTGGTAAAGCTCTCGATCTCATCTTTAAGCCCGCCGGCAACCGGAAAGATCGTGGACATAACCTCGCGAATCTCTTCTAGATTCCAATCCTTTATCATTTCCGGCGCGGTATGGAAAACCACCACCCGCTCGATCTCATTCTCCACGTAACCCAGGATGATCCCGGAAAGTGATGGCTTCGGATTCTCCTCGTCTTCCTTGCCCTCAATTCCTAATTTTGAATTTTTAATTTCGAAACTATCGTCTTTATCGCTCGTTTCGTTATTCGTAATTCGTAATTCGTCATTGGCAATTTGCGCATCCTCCGCCACTTCCAGTATTTCCCGCCGTTTGCGATAGATCGCTTCGCGGTGCTTATTGATCACGTCATCGTACTCGACCAAGTGCTTCCTGATATCGAAATTATTACCCTCCACTTTCCGCTGGGCCGATTCGATCGATTTGGAAATCACCTTATTCTCGATCGGCATGTCTTCGGGCACGCGCAGGCTAATCATCAGCCGCTTCATGCGGTCGCCGCCGAAGATGCGCATCAGGTCGTCCTCGGTAGAAACGTAAAACTGCGATGAGCCCTGATCGCCCTGGCGCCCGGCGCGTCCCCGCAGCTGGTTATCGATACGCCTGGCCTCGTGCCGTTCGGTGCCGATGACGTGCAGACCGCCCAAGGAAAGCACGCGCTCATGGTCTTCGCGCCACTTTTTATGCTCTTCGCTTTCCTGGAGGGTCTTGCCCGCCGTAGCTCCGCTTTGCGGAGCGAAGGAGGGTTCCGTGCCGCCCAGGACGATATCCACGCCGCGTCCGGCCATATTGGTGGCGAGCGTTACGGCTCCGGCCTTGCCCGCTTCGGCGATCACGCGCGCTTCTTTTTCGTGGTGTTTGGCGTTCAGCATGGCCGGGTTAAGGCCCGCCCGCGCCATCATGTCCGCCAACACTTCGTTTTTGGCGATAGAAATCGTGCCGATCAAAACCGGCTGTCCGGCCTCTGACCGGCGCTTGACCTCCGCGATCACGGCTCTGAATTTCGCCTCTTCCGTGCGGTAGATAAGGTCGTTCATGTCTTTCCTGATCATGGGTTTATGCGTGGGAATAACCGTCGTCTCGAGATTATAGATCTTGGCGAATTCTTCCGCCTCGGTTACGGCCGTACCCGTCATGCCGGAGAGTTTATTATACATACGAAAATAATTTTGGAAAGTGATGGTAGCCAGGGTCTGGGATTCGCGCTGGATCTTCACGCCTTCCTTGGCCTCGATAGCCTGATGCAGGCCTTCGCTGTAGCGCCGGCCGTACATCAGCCGGCCGGTGAATTCGTCCACGATGATTACCTCCCCTTCCTTGACGACATAGTCGCGGTCGCGCTTGAACAGGGCGTGCGCCTTAAGCGCCTGCTCGATATGATGCACTTCGCGCACGCCGCCGGCGGTATAAATATTATCGACACCGAGCCATTTTTCCATTTTGGTGATACCCCCTTCGGTTAAAGTAGCCGCCCGCATCTTCTCGTCCACGTTATAATCGCCCGATTCCTGAACGTCTCCCCCGTCAGCGCCGGAGGAGGACGCGGATTTGCCTTCTTTTAGCCGCTTTACCAGCTGAGCGAATTTATAATATTTATCGGTCGACTCTTCGGCCGGCGCGCTTATGATCAGCGGGGTCCGCGCCTCATCGATCAGGATCGAATCGACCTCGTCAACGATAGAGTAATAAAGCTCCCGCTGTACCATAGCATCGAGGGAAGGCGCCATATTATCGCGCAAATAATCGAAACCGAATTCGTTGTTCGTGCCGTATAAAATATCGCAACGGTAGGCCTCCCGCCTGGGAATAAGCCGGAAGTGCCTTAGCCGCTTGTCGTACTGGGTCTCGTCCGTAAATTCCGGGTCGTAAAGATAGGCGGCCTCGTGCACGATAACGGCGGCGGATAAACCGAGCGCGTAATAAACCGGCGCCATCCAGCCGGCGCCGACGCGGGAAAGATAATCGTTGACGGTTACGAGATGCGCTCCGCGTCCGGCCAGGGCGTTAAGGTATAGCGGCAGCGTCGCCACCAGGGTTTTTCCTTCGCCGGTCCTCATCTCCGCGATCTGGCCGCGGTGAAGGATAATACCGCCGATAAGCTGTACGTCATAATGTCTTTGCCCCAGCACCCGCCGCGCCGCTTCGCGCACCGCCGCGAAGGCCTCCGGCAGTATTTTTTCGAGGTCCGCTTCGATCTTCTTCCACTCCGCGCTGTCTCTGGCAACGGCGGTAGCGGTATCGCCCGGCTTGATGCCGAGTTCCCGCCTGAATTTCGCCGATATATCCTTAAGCTCTTCATCGCTCAAGCCCTTGTATTTCTCTTCCAGGCCGTTTATCTCGTCCACTATCGGACGCAGGGATTTGACGATCTTTTCGTTCGGGTCGCCTAAGATTGTAGTTAAAATTCCCATATAAAAACACGCCTTAAGCGTGATATTATTATTTTATATATTATATAACTTATCTCCCGAAAATGCAATTGCAACCGCACAAGCCACCGGGCGGCTTATTCATCAGGCGTGGATTTCGCCAAAAATATATTATCCCCTCTTCCTATCGGCTTTTTTTTCTTTATACCGCTTGATCGAACGGGCCAGATGGTCCTTCGTCTTGTCGATGGCTTTATAGAGGTCTTTCTCGGTTTTCTCCACCCGCAGGAGCGTACCCGGTACTTCGAGGTTGACCTCGGCCCGGTAAATTTTACCGCTCTGATGACTGCCCACCGCCAGACCCACTTCCACGTCGCAATTCACGGCCGGTATATCCCCAAGATATCTGTCCAGCATATCCATCTTCTCCTGCGCGTAAGCCTTAATGGCGGGAGTTAATTTGATCTTTGACGCCTTGATATTAGTTTTCATAAACATTTTGAAAAATTAAGATTTTAATATTCATCCAATTATCTTCTGCCAAACTCCCGAAAAAAAGTTGCCGCTGTACCTGACGATATCGCGGTAAGTTACCATCACGACAAGGAGCATCAGCAGGAGAAAGCCGACGTTATGAATCACGGCTTCCACGCTTTTTTTCACCGGCCGGCCCATTACTTTCTCGAAAACGAGAAAAACGAACCTCCCTCCGTCCAGCGCCGGAAAGGGAAAAGCGTTGATGATAGCCAGGTTCACGGAGAGGATAGCGGCGAACTGCATGATATAAACGAACCCAAGCCGGGCTACCTGGCCGGTAAGGATAGCAATACCCACGGGTCCGGCCAGATCAGCGCTCACCCCCTGCCCCACGAACAGATTTTTAAGAATATTAAAAAAGGCAAAAACAATGGAAACAAGCAGCAACGCAGTGGACTTCACGCCCTCCCAGGCCGCCAGATAAAACGGGTATCTTACCACGCCGGTATCCACGATGCCGATACCGATACCTCCCCGGCCGGTTTCGGCCATAATCTCCGGGGTAACGGCGATATTCTTCTCTTCCTCTCCCCGCCTGACGGTAATATTGACGCTCTCGCCGACATGGCTGTCGACGAACTCCTGGAGCCCTTCCGTACCGGTAACCGCGCTCCCGCCGGCGGACTCGATAATATCGTTAGCCATAATCCCCGCCTGATCCGCCGGAGAAGAGGGCAGAACGTCAACCACCTGCACCTGGCGGTCGCTTACGATCGCGCCCGGCGCCGTGCCGTCAAGCGCCTGCGGCAATCCCACCGCGTATCCGGCGGAAATAAGGAAAGCCGCCAGAATGACATTCATAGTTACGCCCGCCATGATAATCGCCATCCTTTGCCAGATCTTTTTATTAAGGAAGTGGTCGGGGTCGGAAGAACTATTGTCATCCTCCCCGAGTTTGACGAAACCGCCGATCGGTATCCAGTTAAAAGAATAAATCGTATCCGCCGCGTCATCAACCTCCTTGCCTCCCATGACTTTTTTCCATCGTCCGCTTTTACTTTTATAAATACCGCCGATGCGGGGCGGAAATCCGAAACCGAACTCTTCCGGCTTGATGCCGAATCTCCTGGCTACCCAAAAATGCCCGAATTCATGCACGAACACGAGCACGCCAAGTATGACAAAAAATGTAACTATGGTCAGAAACATAATTTCAGATTATAACATTCGACTTAATTTATCATTAAAACCCTATATCGTCATAATATCCTCTTCTTTTTTATCCCGCAACTCTTTCAGCTCCGTGTTGCGTTTGGCCGCTTCCTCGTCGAGTTCTTTCAGGAAACGGAACTTGTCGTCTTCCGATATTTCTTTTTCTTCTTCTCCTTTTTCAATCGCCTCCTTGACCTCATCCCTGATACGCCTGATCGTTACGCGCGACTCTTCCATCTGGGCGTTCAGTTTTTTCACGAGATCGCGCCGGTTCTCCTCCGTCATCTTGGGGATGGTCAGCCGGACCTTGTCCCCTTCGTTGACCACGCCCGCGCCCAGGCCGGCGTCGGTTACGGCTTTTTCGATCTCCTTCAGGATATTCTTGTCCCAGGGCGCGATTACTATACTCTGGCCGTCCGGCACGCTAACGGACGCGAGTCCGGAGAGGGGCGTCTTCACCCCATAGGCATCGACAGTAATCCCGTCAAGGATATTCGGATTGGCCCGCCCGGTCCGCAGGGAAGAAATCTCTTTCTTGAAATAAGCGGCGGCTTTATCGAACTCCTCTTTTTTCGCTTCGATGTATTGGTTCATAAATGTTAATCGTTATTTTTTAATCGTCCTCATTCCCATATAAAGCGTATTCGGCTCTTCCGGATCGATAATAAGCTCCGCGCCCGCGCGCGCGCTCGGCGACTTTAACGGCGTCCAGGTAACGCCGCCGTCCGCCGAACGGTTAAAGGTCGTGTTGGTGGTATAGTATATCTCATCCGTATTTTTGGGGTTGACCGCGATCGCGTTAATCGATAATTTCTTCTCCGGCGCTATCAGTTCGATCTTATTCCATGTTATCCCCCGGTCCTCCGACTTCACCATCCCCTGGGCCGTGGCCAGGAAAAGCGTATCTTCTTGCCCCTTGATCAATGCCAGGTCGCGGATGTCGGCGCCGATGCCCGCCGCTTTTATCGGATCGTTCAGGTCATGCCAGTCCGTACCGCCGTTCTCGGAGGCGAAAAGCCCTTTGGCGGTAATGACGTAGATCACGCGGCTGTCGTCCGGATCGATCAGCGCTTTCCTGATATTGCCGCCGAAGCGGTTGATCGTCTGCCATGTCTCTCCCCCGTCGGCGCTTTTTATAAGATCTCCCCGGGAAAGGCCGATATAAACGACCTGGTCGTTGAAATGGTCCACGGCCACGGTATTAACCGTGACATTGGCTTTATCGTCGATATATTTCTGCTGCCAGGAACGGCTGCAGTCCTCGGTTTTAACGAGTTTATTGCCGAAGCCGGCATAAATCACGCACTTCGACTCCGGATCGACGGCTATGGCTCTGATATTGCTATTGCCGAGGGCCGCGGCTTTCTGCCATGAATCACCGCCGTCATAAGTATAGAAAAGGCCGTTGGCGGTACTGCCGAAATATAACGCCTTATGATCGCTCGGATCGATAGCCAGGGAAGAAACGTCAGCGGCGGCGAAGTTTCCCGGCTGGCCGCTGACGGTCGCCACCAGGACTTTCTGCCGCCAAAGGGTTCCCTTATTGACCGTCTTATAGACCCCGCCGCCGACATCGGCGCTATTGGTATTGCCGGTTTTAAAAGTAATACAGCCGGATGTCATAACCGCGATGATCATTAAAATCCCGGCGAATAATAATATTCTGGTGGTTTTCATATTTTTTTCAATATTTGTGCATTTGATAAACCTGAACATGATAAAAAAATTTTTCTGTTAAACGCCCTTTCTGGCCCACAAATCAACGAATCAACAATTATAGGTTCTTGCGGTCTGCTAGCGGCACGCATTATACATTTATCGCGATATTCTCGAGCACCATCCTCGGGTTAACGTTCGCGGCCAGGTACTCGTCCGCCTGCCGCATCTTTTTTATCAGGGATAGAAGCCGCGGTACGGCCGCCTCCCGTCCGGCTTTTTTCAGCTCTCCCTCGGCCGCCTGGTGCTGAATCAGGTCGTTCAGGCCGTAAGTGAGAAGCAGGCGGTCGCGCGCCAGCCCCTGCCAAACCTCGAGCAGCCGGCGCGTAATCCTGACCGCCTCCTGGCCGGAGGGCTTTACTCCGAGTATTTCCGTAATCGCGCTAAACCTTTCGTTTATGTCCTGGCGCCAAAAACCGATAAAGGTTTCCGCCTGTTTCATGTAATTATCCTTAAACTCGCGGCTTTGCAGGAATTTAACGGCCAGGGCCGGCCTCCCGAGGCAAAGCCGGGAATAATTCTTCGCCTCGCTCCTCGAGGCCTTGTATTCCTCCAGTAAATATTCATAGATCAGCCCGCTCGATACGGGATGAAACTGCAGGATCTGGCTGCGGGAAACGATAGTGGCGGGCAACGAATCGAGATTTCCGGTGATCAGGATAATAACGACGCCGTCTTTCGGCTCTTCAAGCGTTTTCAGGAGCGCGTTAGCCGCCTCCGGACTCAAGCTCTCCGCGTGCTTGACCACGCCGATCTTGTATGTACCGAGGAAAGAGCTCATATTAAGCGACCGGATAAACCCCCTGACCGCCTCGATGGAAATATTCTTCTTGTCTTTTTCCTGTTTGATGATGTGGAAATCGCCGTGCGTCTCGCCCGCGGGCTCTTTCTCTCCCGCGCCCGCTTTCTCTTCGGCGCCGGTTTTTATCTGGCGGCAGGAAGGGCACTCGCCGCAGGGCAGAATTCCTTTTCCCGTCAGCCGGCTCCGGCAAAGCAGGGATTTGGCGAAATAACGCGCGATAGTCGTTTTGCCGAGATTATCGGGACCGCAAAAAATATAAGTACCGGCCACGCAGTCCTTGGCGATACATTTAGCCAGATAGTCGGTAATCTGCGTATTTCCCGCCAACGGCCAGTCGATTTTAAAATCATTTTTCACCATGATTAAATTATAACACTATTACATATCAATGACAAATATTTTTTTGGACAAACCGAGATATTATATCATTAAAAATTTTTAATTTCTAATTTTGAGTTTTGAAAAAATTTCGAATGATTTAATGTTTAAAACATTCAAAATTAAGCATTATTTCGAAATTAAAAATTAAAAATTCGAAATTAAAACTATCGATAACGGCAGAAACATCTTGCCCCTGCCTTCGTCCCGGGTTATCGCTCTTGATTTTTATCATATATTGTGTTATATTACACGCATGAACAATAACTGGAAAAAAATAATCCTTTTCCTCGGAGATATTTTTATACTTTATCTCGCGCTTTATTTTACCCTGCTTATCCGCTACGGCCAGGGGCTCGACTATGGCGACTGGCATAACCATTTCGGCCCCTTTACCGTCATTTTCGCGGCCTGGCTCATTATTTTCTATATCTCCGACCTCTACAACCTTTATCTGGCGGTCTCGAACAGCCGCTTTTTCTATCTGTCGGCCCGGGCTATCCTTATCGCCGGCCTGACGGCCACGGCTTTCTTTTATCTTAATCCCGGCATAGGCATCGCCCCGAAAACAAACCTATTGATATACATTTTCGTCTTTTTCCTGCTTTTCTTCGCCTGGCGCCGGATATTCAACTGGCTCCTGAACTCCCGCCTGCCGAAGAATAATATCGCCGTGGTGGGCTATAACGCCCAGGTAGCCGAATTGATCGCCACCCTGCGGGAAAATCCGCACCTGGGATACCGCTTCGCCCTGATCGTGGAGAAAAACGGCGTACGCGATATTAACCCCATCCCGGTGGTCTCCGACATGAACCGCCTGCGCGACGCGATCGTAAACAGCCATATTTCCACGATAGTGCTCGCCTCCGACCCGCACCAGTCGCCCCAGCTGCGCGCCTCCCTCTTTTCCTGCCTGCCCCTGAAGATAAGGTTCGTCAATCTGCCGAATTTTTACGAACAGGTAACGGGTAAAGTGCCGATAGAGGCCATCAACCAGATGTGGTTCCTCGAAAACCTGGACGAGAGCAGCAAGAAATTATTCGATATCTTTAAAAGGTTATTCGATCTCGCCGTCTCTTCCCTGCTCCTGTGCGTAAGCTTGCCGTTCTGGCTCGTTATCGGCTTGCTCTTAAAAATCGAAAACAAGGAGCCGGTCTTTTTTTCGCAAACACGCGCCGGGAAGAACGGGAAGGCGTTCAGGATGATAAAATTCCGCACCCAAAAAACGATCGCGGCCAATCCGGCTCCCGCCAGCCACAACGATGCCCGCAATACGAAAATCGGCAGCTTTATACGCAAAACAAGAATCGACGAAATTCCCGGAGTGCTAAACGTCCTGGCGGGCGACATGAGTTTCGTCGGCCCCCGGCCGGAACGTCCCGAACTGATCACCGGCCTGGAAAAGGAAATCCCCTTTTACCGCGAAAGGATGCTGGTCAAGCCGGGGCTCACGGGCCCGGACCAGGTCTCGGGCGAGTATCATTCGCCTTCGCGCGAGGATACGTTAAAAAAGCTGCAATACGACCTTTATTATATAAAAAACCGTTCGCTTTATCTCGATCTTACGATTATTCTCAAGACCATTGCCGCGGTGCTAAGGGGGGGCGGAGTATAGTTATGCGATTATTGGGATTGGCGAGATTATTGGGATTCTTGGGATAACGCTAAAAATCCTAATAATCCCAATAATCCTAAATATCCTAAAAATCCCACTATTATTTACATTTCTCTAATTATTTGCTAATATATAATCAGCGTCAAAAACTTCAACGAAAGGGAGGGTTAAAATGGCCGACGAAGAAGAAAAAAAAGACCAGGAAGAAGAAACGAAAGAAGATCAGGGACGCGGTTGCGGCGGTTGCGGCGGCGGATGCGGCGGCGGAAAGAAAGATGACTGCGACCAAGACGGTTGCGGCTGTGACAACAAATAATGCGCAAAGCCAAAGGACCCGAAAACAAGGGTCCTTTTTTCTTGACATAAAAATTTTATTGGTCTATTATATCCGTAGCGGGGACATCTCGTTCCCGCGCATCCCCATGGTGGGCCTTGCATCCGCGAGGCCCTTTTTTATGTTATCGCCCCGCGGGCGACCCGCAACTACAAATGCGGGAATGCGAATATCAAAAAGCG
>CAYVIA010000007.1:0-4832 GCA_964451485.1 uncultured Gammaproteobacteria bacterium | reverse complement strand
AAGCGATCGTGAGTTCCTCTGTTAGCCGCCAATTCCGTCTGAAAATTATCGATCTTTTCGGCCAAACCGTCAACGGAGGTTAATACTTTATTAAACTCTGCTTTTGAAACCAATCTCTCTTCCATATCTTTTATATCTTGCTTGGTGGCTAATTTATTGAATTGTTCCGGTGTAATCGTCATATTTTTCATGTTTATACATTACCCCATAATCCCGCTTGTGTCAATTTGCGTATAAAGCGGTCCGGCCGCTGAAAACCATCTCATTTCAAAAACCAATAACGCCCTGTCCGCGCCGATGAATCGTTCTCCGGGAAATCGCAGGCGGCCTCAACGGGCGCCGCCGTCTGAAAATTATCTATTTTCTTCGCCAGTTCCTCGATGGCGGTTATCAGCCGGCTGAGTTTTCCTTGAAATTCCGCCAGCGCCAGTCTGTCCGCCAAATCCTTGCCGTCTTCTCTGGCGGCGGTTTTTTTCAAATGTTTCGATGTGTTGTTCATAGTTTTATAAACCCCGCTAAATTGCGATAAAATTTTAGCCCCGGCCTTTCACCCTGTTAAACAATTATTATATTTAACGGGGTGATAAGAATGCTTTATTTATGCGGGGTAAATCTTATGTTTTTTTATTAAGTCTAATTTCGCTTTCTCTTTGCCACCACCGCGCAGCGGTGATCATCGGGGATTCCACAGTCCGCCCGCGGGCGGACTGTGGAATCCCCATTCATAGTTTAATCCGCCTAACGACGGGCCGGGAATACGGGGCGCTTGCCCGCTTTTTTGGCCGCGGGGAGAGCCGGCCGTCTGGCATGGCCGGGATTCGCCGCTCCCGCCTTCCACGCCTGCTCGTAGGCCGTAATCGCCAGCCAGGGGCGGTCGTCGGCGTACTTATCGCCGGCGGCCAGTTCTTTTTCCGCAAGTTTTTTCATAGCCGCCTCGCGCCTGTCCGACGCCGGCATCCCTTCCACCGCTGTCCGCGCCAGCGTGCCGTCAGAGAACACCAAATCGTTCAAAACTTCTTCGAACGCTTCTTCCACGGACGCGGGTAAACCGAACCTATTTTTAAGGAAGCCGGGCATGAATTTTTTCCGTCCGAAAATATCATCAAGCCCAAGATAGAGTTTTATTTTCATGGCCGCGCGCTCGTCCGCGTCAAATACCTTTTTCCCGTCTTTCGCGTCGAGATAATAGTCTCCGGTCCAGTAAGCCGGGTTGACGCTGTCGCGCAGGCGCTTCAGGACGTCGTCTATTTTTTTGTCCGTGTTCCTGTCTCCGGTCTTCGCCGCTTCGAGGCGGGCAAGCGCCCGCAAGTGCAGTCCGCGGGGACTGCCGGCCGCGTATTCGTCCGCCGAGAGTTCGCCGCCGGCGTGGATTTCGTCTTCAAAGACGCCGTCGCCGTCGTTGTCGGCCAAAAGCGCTGCTCCATCCCCGCCCGAGGCAAGCGTATCCCAGTCAATCGTAAAAAGATGCGTCGAGCTGGCGCCCGCGGGAATATCGATCGCGCGGAAAATAATTTCTTCCCCGTTTTTTATCAACGCCAGATTTAGCGTATAGGCATGATCTTCCCCGCCCCAGGCGTCCTCGATGCCGCGCACGCGGAAGGTAAACGGCTGATTATCGTATCCGTCCCTGAAATAGATTACGGTTCTGCCGTTCTCTTCGTCATATAATCCATACGGTATTTCCTCGCGCGGCTCGCCGTTAATCGTGCCGGTAATCCTGCCGGAGCCGTCGATAATGTTCAGTTCTCCCCAGCCCTCTATAGCGCCGGTCATTTTATCGGGCATGGGCGTAAAAACGGCGGTGGCGTCAACAACGCCGTCCCCTTCCCGGTCAATGGTCAGATCGATGCCGTCCGCGCCGTTTTGTATAACTTCATCCCAGTCCACGAGCATGTCATGGATATCGATATTTTCCATCTCCATGTTTTCGAGGCCGGCTTTGGCGATCTTTTTCTCCGGGTCTATAAGCAGACGCAAAAACGGCTCTCCGTCCATATCGGGCAGAAAATAGCCGGTATCGCCCGCGTAAGCGGACACGGGCAGGATTTCTCCTTCAAGCCGCGCCTCAAGGTCGTACGACCCGCTCCGGCCGTTCTCGCGCCCGGCCACGGCGAATTTGGCGGTATTGTCCTTAAAATCATAAATGATCACGCGCCCGGAGGAGGAAGCGACGAAGTAGGGTACGGACAGGCCGGTAGTATCTTTGAGCGTGATATAGTCGGATAAATTGTCGGGGTCATAAACGCGGAAGGTGAAGTCGCCAGAACTCTCGAGTTGTCCGACCATTTTCTCGTAGTCCCCTGTTTCGTTTACGGTCCGCGGGTAGGCCCTGCCCTCCTCGACGTCAACAAGCCGGTAGCCGTGGGCGTCGGCGCCGTCTTTGGTCGCGCTCTGGGTCTGGACGAACAGCGGATTTACGCCCGCAGGCGCGCCGCCCGTATATTCGGTATCGTCGATATCGAAGACATGGGCGGCATGCGTATGGCCGGTCAGGGCGAGCAAAAGGCTGGAGGAAGAAGCGAACTGCAAAAAATCATCGCGGTAGTTAACGAAAGAAGCGTCTTCAAGGTCGGCGCCCGGGCATTCTTCCCCGTCGCAGGCGTCAAAGCGTCCGGTCATGACCGGATGATGGAAAAAGGCGATTTTCGGCGTCTCCGGGTCAAAGGCGCTCAGGGCGTTAATCTGCGCGTTTGTCAATCCGTCCCCTTCCGGTCCCTGTTCGTTTTCGTTCCATATCTTCGCGTCGCCCGCTTCATAGTCGGGCATAAAGTCGGCGCCGGAATCGAGGCCGATGAAAGTTATGCCCTTGTGCTCAAATTCGTAATCCACCGGGTTGCCGGGGTTAAGATAATTAGTCGCGTCAAGTCCGGGTCCGGGGATATTAACGATTGCGCGGTAGTTATTTAAATCATCATCACAATCACCGGCTCCGGGCAATAAACATTTAGCGCTGCCCCAGGCGTTGGCGTAGCGGTCATGGTTTCCCGGCACGGTATAGACGGGGATGCCTGATTGGGCGGTAAAACTATTCACTATCGACTGATAGTCGATAAGCCACCGCGCCCGCGCGTATTCGACGATATCACCGCCCACAAGGATAAAATCCGGCTTATTGTCCATTTTCTCTATTTCATAAAGCCCGTCGGTAAACCGCGGATAGGAAAGTTCTTCTTTCCAATTCTCTCCCGGCAGCCAGTTAGACCCGATATGCGCGTCGGTGATATGGGCGAAGGTAAAATCATTGTCCGGCGCCGGCGCCGGCGGCTTGTCCAACTCGTAAAGCGCTCTAACTTCTTCGGGGGTAAGGGTGCGGTTATAAATTCTCGCCTCATCGATAGCGCCGTCATACCATCCTCCGGTCCCGTAATATTTTCCCAGCAGAACGTCCGAATTACTGCTATAAACCGTAGTCGGCAATCCTGTTACTGTGCCCAGCAAAACGTTGTTAATGTAGCCGGTCGCGCTGCCCTGATCCATATCATAGGCGACTACCAAATAATACCATTTCCCCGACTCGAAAGGATAACTCCATCCTTCACATTTGGAACCGAATTCGGCTCCTTTGCCACCAGGGCTGATACATATATAAAAATTGTTCACTCCGTCCCTGCCATAAATACCCATCATATAAGAACGGTTGTCGGTTGCCCAATTCCATTTAGCTATCACCGCCTGATCCTTTTCATCTCCCGGTAAATTATCCGGCCTGACCCACGCGGACAGGGTCATATCACCGGTTATGTCAAGGCCATTTTGGGCGTTGTCGGCGATTCCCATATAATCGCCGCTCGGCCTTTCGAAGTCAAAGGCGGTATTATCTATACCATCAACGCCACGGACGCTCTTCGCGCCATAATTCGTCAGATTATTTCCATACCCGGAAAGATCGATGGCTTCGTTATTATCCAAGGGCCAATAGGCAATAAGTCCATTGTTTATATCCGGCGCCGGCGCCTGCGGCTTGTCCAGTTCATAAAGCGCCTCTACTTCTTCCGGGGTAAGGGTGCGGTTATAGACACGATATTCGTCGAATTTGGCGTCGCAAAAATAACCACCGTCTTTTTTATTTGCAGCCACCACAAAATCTTCACTATTGGCTTTTATCCAATCGGCGCCGGTAAATGAGCAGGTGGAACTAGCCAAAATCCCATTTTTGTAAAATTTAATATTTTTACCGTCGGCGTCAACGGCGATAACAAAATAATTCCATTGTCCGATATCACTTTCGTCGATCATCCGGCCGTTGGTATTACATTCCGTAACGTTTTCATGTCCATCGCCAACATAATAATAGCTATATAGTTTATCATCGTCCGTATGAAAAAAATTGCGATATCCGGATCTGTTATAATTCGGTTTATACTTTATATTGGCCATACAATGTGTACCGAACTGCATGGGCGAGGATTCGAAATTAACCCAAAAAGAAACGGAATAATCACCGGTAAAATCCAATCCCGTCTGGCTGGCATCATCAATATATAAACCCTGGCTGTTGTCTGCTTCGAAATTAAGCGCAGTATTGTCAATGCCGCCAACGCCGACCGCGCCGGTAGGATTATTAACGGCGGTCAAATTGTTATGATTATCTGTTTCGTCTTGCGCCAAGCCATTATCGAATTTCCAATAGGCGATTAGCCCGTCGTTTAAATCCGCTTTGGCGGAACACGCGCCGATAACCAAAGACGCGCAGAATAAACCCGTGACGGCCAAAAGGTAACCGCCTGCTTTCTTCGTTCTGCTCGTGAACATAAAATTTTCGAACCGAAAACGCACCCTCCGTAAGCTACGGCCCGGTTCTGTGCGTTAGTAAATAAGATAATTATTCACAG
>CAYVIA010000006.1:8885-35776 GCA_964451485.1 uncultured Gammaproteobacteria bacterium | reverse complement strand
ATTAATTTATTTTTTTACGTAATTTGTTTCTTTTAAAATATAAAAATCGGAGAAACCAAGGAGGAATTGAAGATGGAAGGGTACGATAAGAGATTGCACGCGACATACCTCGAAAAGGTATTGCGCGTAAAAAAAGAATGCGGCAAGGTGGTCGTGCATGAAGATCGGGCCGTTTTCATGCTTTTGATCGGATTATTATTGTCCATGCACGCCAAATCGCGGATGAAGCTAGTGGAAAGACTTAGATTAGATGAGTCGTGCGGCATGCCCAAAGATACTTTTTTCTCCGGTTGCGGCCATTTGCTTATGGATAGTGTGCCGGGTACGGCCAAAACCAACCTGGCGGAGAATTTCAGCGCCGCTCTGGGTATGAGATACTCCCGGCTTCAGTTCAATCCGGAACTACGGCCGTCGGATATCGTCGGCTGTGATATCATCGCGCCGGGCGCGTCCGATTTTATTTCCCACCCCGGGCCGGTAAAAACCAATATCCTGCTCGCGGACGAAATCAACCGCGGCTTGGAACAGGCCTTATCCGCCCTGATTAGCGTAGCTGCGGAAGGCAGATTTATTACCATCGGCCCCAACGAAACGACTTATTTTCTGGAAGCGCCCTTCTTCATGATCGCCACACAGAATCCTCTTGAAGAAAAGGGGGTCATTAATCTGCCGGAAGCCATTGCCGACCGGTTTGCCATGAAAATCAATATGAACCGCATGAATCGTTCCCAGATGAGCGATATCATAAAGACGGTGCGTGATTATGACAAAAAAGAGAAAGAAGTCCACCAGGTCCTGACGCGGGAAGAGGTCCAGGAGATCAGGAAGTTCATCAACGACGGCATATACACCGATGATCTCGTAACCGACTACATTGCCGCTTTGTCTTGCAGCAATAATGTCGGTGACCCGGTGTATAAGTACGTGAAAGAATTAGAAGCGGAACACTATCTCGGCCTTTTGATCAACGGAGAACAGCAATTCCGCCGGGCCGGGATATTTCTCGACACCGCGGCCAAAGCGCTGGCCTTCCTTAAGGGCCGGAGCTATGTAACCTATACGGATGTCGATAATCTGGCTCTTGATGTCTGGCGGGCCAGAATGAAGTTGACCGGAGAAGCCATCACGCTCATCAATGGCGAGGATATAGAATATTGGCGTTGGCAGGAAACCGGTCGGATGTTCGATAAAGTAGTGATTACGCGCGATCGGGAGCCGAAGCCGATAACGACCTCCGACCAGCTTAAAGACCAGCTGTCTTTGCGGCTGATCAGGGGGGCGAGGGAATCATGCCTGGCAAAAAAATGAATTTTGCCGCCGTCATGCGCCGCATCCAGGAAAAGGTGGACATTACGCTCAAGGAATTGAGCGCGAATCGGCGTATCGGCCGGCACGATAGCACGGAAAAGGGAGATATCGGCTACGAGATCGCTGGTTATGGCGAATATGAGCCGGGAGATGATATTAGGAATATTAGTTGGCCGGTCAGCAACCGCACCGGCGAACTGACGGTGGAGCGGAAAAAGGAACGCCGGGTCATGCCGGTAACATTTATTGTCGATCTGTCCCCCAGCGTATTTTTTTCGAGCGGACTGGGAAGTTCGAAACTTGACTGTTTTCTGGAGACATTCATCCTGATATCTTTTTCGGCCATAATCCAGCGCGATAACGTCGGCTTGATTATGTACGACGCGAAGCGGGAGCGCCTTACCCATGAGGAGCCGGAACAGGGCCATGACAAGATTTTCGACATTGCCCGCCGCATATTTTACGCGAGACCTTCGCCCGCTTCCATTTTTTCCTCCGAAAAATTGGCAAAAAGCGCCAGTCGGTATCCGGGGGAACGCGGGCTTATCATCGCCGTATCGGACTTCCTTTTTCCGCCGGATAAACTGAAATTATTTTTGCGCAGGATCAAGAGCGATGCCCGCGACCTGATCGTCGTTCTCGTGCGTGACCCGGTAGAATTCGATTTTCCGGATCTGGCCGGCCAAAGCGAGTATCAGTTCAGCGACGTCATGACCGGCGAAAGGTTCCTGCTTAATGCCCGGGAAGCCGCGGAACTCCGGCAAAGGCAAAAAGAGAACCTCTCTGACCTGAAGCGTATTTTCCGCGCCGCGGGCGCGAGCGGAAGCATCTTCCTGCGTACGGATGAAGATTACCTGCGACAGGCGGGTAAATTCTTCTTTCTGAGAAAAAGATTTTGAAGATTTTTCAAAAGACCCACAACACCCTGGATTTTTCCGGGGTTTTTTATTTTTTTCGCATTTGCTTTTTATACTTGCTTTTAATTGACAATTTTGTTAATTTATTGGTACCATTATCATAATTTCAAGTTCCTTGAAAATAGAAAAAATAACAGAAATAACAGAGGAGGTTTGACATGAAAAGGAAAATGTTGTATTGCTTGTTGGCTGTATTTTTCGTTGTTTTAGCGAGAAGCGTCATGGCCGATACGGCCCCTAAAAAAGATTCGTTGATGAGTGCGGCAATCAAGAAATTGACCATGCCGGAATTATCCGATGACCGTAAGCCGCTTACCAGGGGGGAAATCGGACCGAGCGCGGACATCAGGGAAAGCGATTTGTGGTTCAATAGCGGGGGGCGAAAAATCGATTTGCAGCCCTATTTGTCCACGGAGGAATTCGCGGTCGTAGTGGAGCGATATCTGCGCGATGCCGATACCGAATATAGGGATTATACCGACCGGATCGATTGCGCCGGCATCAAGGATTATTTTTCCGCGCTGGGTTTCCAGCTTGTCAGGGAAGCCGAGAGAGGGGATTATATTTTTCTCGTTTACGGCGGTTTGCCGCACTGGCAGAGCCAGGGGCAATTCTTATCTTTCCTGAACGGCATGAATCGGCTCGCAGCCGAAACTAAGTTTCCCTGTTCGCTTATGCCTATATTTTATCTTCCGGGCGAGGGCGCGCGCGTTTTGACCGGAAATCTTTTGATCACTATCCGCGGCAAGAGCATGGATGGAATGAGCGGTCTATATAGTTTTATTATGTATAATCGCTTGAATCAGCCAGGTATCGATATGCGGTTGCTTGCTTACAATCATTGGAACGGTAAATTCGACCATATTTCCATAGTGGCGAGAATTACGGCGAAAACGAAGAAGAATGTTTTTTCTCTGGCGCATCTGGTCGAAGATTCGCCGACCGCGGCGGAAAAAGAAAAAGATGAGTTTTCGGACCTGGATCGGGGAAAAGTCGAAGCTATTCCCGAGTTAGTGCGCATTCCCGGCGCCCTGCACGTCGAGACCAGCGTCGAAGAGCCAGACGATCCGTATGTCGGTTCAACCTGGAACCTCGTAATGAGTATCGAGGGGGATCGGGATACGGCGATTTTGTTGTTCGAGTTCAATAAGGAATCGCCGGAAATGCAAACATTTATAAGCAATTCCGGCTTGCCCAAGGACTTGTTGCGCGTCGGGAAGCCGATTATCGAGCGGTCCGTGTCCGATAGGGACAACCGGGCCAGGATGACGATCAAGCTCCCGTTGACCATTCTTAAACCGGGCAGTCGCTCTTTGCCGGGGTTTACGCTCAGATATTCCTTCCTGAGTGAATTGGACAGCATCGACGCTAAGAATTATACTACCCGTTCTTATTCCTATGAGACGGAAGGGGTAAAATTTTACGTACCGGTATTGGCGGCAGCCAAGATGGCGAACGTTTATCCGCCCGCTTCCCCGGCTGGTATTAGGGTCTTAAGCCCTGATTTTACCCATAGCGTCTTTGTTCTCATCCTGATGGCTTGCGGCGTCGGTTTGCTCCTTTGGGGTTTTCTCGCCGGCCGGCAGAAGAAAACCGAAGCGGATGAACCCGCGGATATCGGCCCAAAGGCGAAAATAGGGAAGTTATTGACGGAATCGGATCGGTTTTTCGACAAGACGGCCGATGTCAAGGCGGCCAAGCATCGGGTAGAAGAAATTATCGCTTTAGTGGAGGCGGTTTGCGGCAGTAGTGACGCGGTCGTCCAAACGGAATTGCAGTCATGGCGGGATAAGATACTGGCTCGCCCGGATGCAAGCATCGCGGGTTCTCTGCCGGAAATAAAGAAACGCTTGCATAGCGGTCTCGAGAAGATCATCGGCAGGCTGCCGGAAGGAGGATAAACGTGATCGGTTTTGTGTATCCTTTCTTGCTTATTCTGGCGGCCGGGCCGATTTGGCTCATGTTCAGGATGCGGCTCCGGCGCCGGGAATATCTCGGCTTTACCCAGGGCTATCTCCTGACAGGCCGCCATAGCCGTCCGCGTAAGTGGAAATTACCATTTTGGCTCGGACTGTTGGCGTTGTTGATGCTGATTATCGGTTTGGCTTCGCCCTACTACGGAAAAAGAGCCGCCTGGAAGGAAAACCAGACGCGGACGGTATCATTCATTATCGACGTGTCCGGCAGTATGGGCATGGACGCGAACGGCGATTATGGATCGAGAACCGGGGAAACAAAACGGGATTTGGCTAACGCCATGGTTAAAAATTTTCTGACGGAACGGATCGCCGCGCGGAAGGCGGACAAAAGTTTGACGCGCGAGCGAGCCGGCGTTTATTTTTTCGGCGACGAGTTCTTTATCCGGCAGGTGCCGACATACGATTACGAGATGATCAGACGGACGGCTTTTCGTCCGCTGGTCAATCCCGGTGATGAGTATATTCGGAAAAGCGGCGGCACGGAACCGTGCGTAGCGCTCAAAGGCATGATCGATATCCTGCTGACGGAGAGTTTTAACCGCCTGCATCTTTCCGGAGACGCGAGAAAGCGGGAAAAAAGCAGGATTTTTCATCTGTTCGAGGCCTTGCCCCGGGAGGACTATGTGCCGGACATCAGTATTCCGGAAAACTATACGGCGCCGGCAAATTGTGTCATTATGGTCACGGATGAGGAGTTTTACGGACCAAATATTCCCCATTTGGAGAATATCGTTTCTTTTTTCAAGAGTGCCAATGTTGTACGTTTGTTAAATGTCAGATTTTACATTTTGAATATCTGTAACGAGAACAGCGCCACCAAAGTGAGCCTGAATGGAATCGGCGGTCGTTACTATTCGACCGACGGGGAGGCGCTTAAGAAACTTTTATCCAAGTCAATAGAACAGGGATTCGCCCAAACAACCGTGGGGTTATCCGTGCGGAGGATCGGCCTGGGGTATATCTTCATTATCCTGGGATTGGTTTTCTTTCTGAGCGCCGTTATTGTCAGGGCGATCTTTGGACTTCAGATTCCTTAAAGAGGGGAGGTGGAAAAATGAGAAAACTGAAAGTGATAACGGGAATTGTTATTATCGTCGTCTGTCTGGCGTGGTTAGCGGGCAATAATTTTTTCCAGTGGTATTTTCGGATCAATTACGGCGATCGTTTTCAGGAGGCCTGCGCCCTGTCCGCCGAGCGCGATTACGCGTGGGCGGATAAGATATTCAGGAGACTGCTTGCCGATTGGAAAAAAGAGGGCAGGATACTTTCCCGCCTGCGTCCCTTTTTCGTAAGTAATGACTTACCGCGCGCGGTGGAGGAACGCATGGCCCACGACGGTTACGCCGAGGCTTTTGTCCTCCTGGGCGACAAACCCGACTTGCAACGCATGATAGAACAGTTCAAGCCGAAGATAGAGGCAAGTTCACGATTTTACCGGAAACTGAAGGTAGATAATAGCGCCAGCGCGTTGCTAAAAATGCATTCTCTTTTCGGTTTGGCCGCGACAGAGGTACAGACGGGGCTTATTTATTTGCATTCTTTCGATAAAGACTCTACCAAAAATGCGGCGGAAAAATTCCGTGACGCCCTGGATTACTACCTTGAAGCCCTGCGGGTTTATAATTCTCTTCCCGCCGGGGAGCGGGTAGGAGAACGTCAACTGGCGCTCCAGACGAGGCGAAACATCGAATTCATTTCCCGGAGTTTTAAGGGGCAGCCGGATCAACCGGATCAGCCCCAGGACAAAAAACGCCATGGTCTGGGCGATATCGTGAAACAGGCATCACCAAGGCAAGCGCAGCCGGATCAGAAGATGATTACCGATAAGAAAAAGGCCGTTATGCTTGATGCCGGCGTTACTCCTCCGCCCAGCGAAAGAAAGTAAAGGAGGGAAGACAAGATGTCGTTCTCATCCTTTACCCCTCTTTGGTTTCTCTTCGCTTTGCCGTTCGCGGCAGCTATCGTTTTTTTTTGCTGCCGCGCGCGGGAGGAGCGCATTGCCGGTTTCGGCGACAGGAAGCGGCTGGGTAAGTCCGGCTTGATCCCTTCGTTTCGGCGTTTGGTAGCGAGGGAAACAGCGGTCATATCCGCCGTTATCATCCCGTTGATTATAGCGCTTTGCGGTCCCGTTATCTACCTCAAAGAACACGTTCGCCTGGCGGAGGGAACCGGTATCTGTATCGTCCTGGACGCCTCGCGCAGTATGACGGCCGAGGATATCGCGCCGTCCCGGTTTGACGCCGCCAAGCGGGAAATCAACAATTTTCTGAACGATTTGAGCAAGGATAACGTTTATACCAGCGGGCGTGTCGGTCTTATTATCTTTGCCAATCCTACTACCGCGATTAGCGATCTCACCAATGATATCAGCGCTTTTCAGCTGGCGCTGGCCAATATTACCCCCAGGGTGTTCGACTATATCGAGGAGCAGGGAACTAATATGTCCGGAGCGCTGACAGTGGCATTGGGAATGTTTTCCGATTATGAAAAGCAAGAAAAGAAGGAGTTGACGAACAAATTCGTTATCTTCTTGAGCGACGGCGAAGACAACCGAAAAGATGCGGCCCGGCTCAATCAGGCTCTGGAAAAATACGCCGCCGCCGGGATCAAGGTTTATGCGGTGGGAGTAGGCGAATACGGCGAAATCAGAATACCTTCGGACGGACCGAACGAGAAAATCGCCGATCTTGTTACTACTTTCAGTCCAAATACGCTCAAGATGATAAAGGACCGCACGGGCGGCAGATATTACCATTACCTGCAGGCAGGCCAGTTATCGGCATATTTGAATGACGTTCTGGATTCTTCGTCTTCCGGCGAAGCGGAGACGGAATACGCCGTCGATATTTCGTGGATTTTCCTCGGACTGGGAATAGTATTCATCTGCCTGTGGATAAGGAACAATTTTTTCTATTTTAAATTCAAATTCGGGCGTAAAAAATGAGGCCCGATTACGGACGGATCAAAGATTTACTGATCCGTCCTTTTATTTTGTCCGGCATGGACGAAGTTTGACAAAGTTTATTGACAAATGCTGCTATATGTAATAATTTTAATATAGGCGATAATCGGTTGATAAGACACAAAAAATGAATATTTGCGCCTGCCGCGCTCTTTAAAAAATCTCGAAAATTTCAAAAAACCACCACAGGAGGCAAGAGAGATGAGAACGTTAAAGTTACTGAGGGCGACAATCGTTGTCGCATTGATCTGTCTGATAGGCGGATGCGCCGGTTTTTCCGGCAATCTTATCACACATAATCTGACCAAGGATGGTTTGTACGACAATACGAATCTATTGGTTGATCCCCTGGAGGATTTCAGCCAGGCCAAGAAGTCGTATGTTTATCTTTTGACGAAGATAAAATTCGCGGTGGACAAACAGTATGCGCCGTTTTTTAAGGGCGCCACCGAATATGAAACCGAGCAAATCAGCAGCGGTTTCGTTACCACTTTGCCGGCCGAATTCCCGGCGGGAAAATATATCATGACAGACGACCATGTGGTTTCCCTCTATGCGTATACGACAGAGAAGCGGGCCATGCATCCCCAATATGGTCCGATCAAGGTTACGATTACATTAACAAAGGTTCTGGAAAAAACGACTTATCTTCTCTTCGATGACGGGCAGAAAATAGATTTAACCGCATATGAGGTCTTCAATGACCGGCCCAATGATTTGGCGCTTTACCGCCTGCCCAAGGGCGTGGACATACCGGCATATCCTTATGCTTTCGGCAACAGCGACAATCTTCGTGTGGGGAATTTCGTTTATATGTTGGGGCGTCCCCACAATTTTACCGAAGCCAATCTGAGGGAAGGCCGGGTCAGCGCTCTTTCCGGTCCTTTTTATTGCCGCGGCCTGGGTGATACGGGAGAGGCAAGCAATTATCGGCCCGCAGACCATTTTATGGTCAGTGCGGGCATTGATCGAGGGGACAGCGGACTGCCCGTACTGGGTATACTTGACGGCAGGATCGAGGTCATAGGTCTTGCCCACG
This sequence comes from uncultured Gammaproteobacteria bacterium, assembly GCA_964451485.1. Lineage (GTDB taxonomy): Bacteria > Patescibacteriota > Patescibacteriia > Patescibacteriales > UBA12075 > CAYVIA01. The sequence goes on along the minus strand of CAYVIA010000006.1, from coordinate 27,571 downwards.
CTAAAATACTTGGCATGGAAAAACTCGGTATCGTGCAGCGGATCGATCACCTGGTGGATGTCATCAGGAGCTATTTTGAAAAAACACCAAAGAAATTTTTTTAAGGAAAACGCATTAAGGCCCGTTTGCGAAAGCGGGCCTTTAAAATATGGAGTTTTTTGATTTTGTGGTATAATATAAAGAGTTTATTTATTCATAAAATAAATTTTATGTCTTCACTCGACAATTTAAAAGAGATCGAAAGGCTCGATTCCGGCCGGGTGGCCGAATCGAACGAATTCCTGCCGGATCAGCTCAGGCAGGTTTTGGACGAATCCCGTCTAATCAAGATGCCTTACGAATACAGCCGGGTAACGCAGGTGGTAGTTAACGGCATGGGCGGCTCCAATATCGGTGTCGGCATCATTAAGGCCGCTTTCGGCGACCGGCTTAAGGTTCCCGTCAGTATCGTTCCCGGCTACTCGGTGCCGGCTCACGTCAATAAAAATACCCTCTATATCCTTTCTTCTTATTCGGGCACGACCGAAGAGCCGCTCTCGGTTTACCGCGAGGTAAAGAAGCGGGGCGCGAAGATCGCGGCTATCACCGTAGACAGCAAAAAGAGCAAATTAGCCCGGCTGATGCTCAAGGACAATATTCCCGGCTATATTTTCAAGCCGGTTTATAATCCTTCAGGCCAGCCGCGTTTGGGGCTCGGGTATTCAATTCTCGGCGTCGCCGTTCTTCTGGCCAAGTCCGGGCTTTTTCGGATTGGTATCCGGGAGATGGAAGACATTATCGCCAGCATGGAAATACGGAGCAGGCATTTCAAGCCGGAGTCGCCGACTCGCATAAATTCGGCCAAGAAACTGGCCATTGCGGCCTATGGTCGGGTGCCAGTACTGGTGGGAGCTGAGCATACGGCTGGTAATGTCCGCGCTTTGCGTAATCAAATCAACGAATGCAGCAAGAACTTCTCCGTCTATCTGACTTTGCCGGAGCTTAACCATTATGCCATGGAAGGCCTCTCTTTCCCCATAACCAATAAAAGAAATCTGACTTTTCTGTTTTTCGACTCCTTACTTTATCATCCCCGCGTACAGAGGCGCAGCCGGCTGACCAAAGCGGTGGTAAAAAAGAACGGTATTCCGGCCGTCGCCTATACACTCAAAGCGTCGACAAAACTTGCGCAGGCGTTCGAGCTTCTGCAACTGGGCGTCTGGATAAGTTATTATCTGGGCATAGCCAACAAAGTCGATCCGGTTAAGATTCCCTGGGTGGACTGGTTTAAGAAACAGCTTCGGTAAACTCGGCAATCGATTTTTCCGGACGGCAGCCTTACTTAAAAATTATTGACTTTTGTGTACCGGTATGCTAATATAATCTAACCATAAATTATTTTAAATTTTAACGTAAAAAATTTTTTCAAGAATCAGATATGTATAGCGTTATACTTTGTGGCGGATCAGGATCGAGGCTTTGGCCCCTCTCCCGGAAAAATTTTCCTAAACAATTTTTGAATTTATACAGCGATAATTCCCTCCTACAGGAGACTTTTTCGCGCATGCAAAAAATAATGCCAGCGAAAAATATCTTCTGCGTCACTAATAAATCCCACTACTTCAATGTTCTTAACCAAGTAAAAGATCTGAACAGGGAATATGACGAGGATCATATCCTGGCCGAGCCCGCCAGTTTAAATACCGCCCCGGCCATAACTTTCGCGATCAAATACCTGATTGAGATGGCCAGGATTGACCTTGATGAGCCGATTGTTTTTCTCCCCTCCGATCATTATATCGCCGATGAAAAGGCATTTTTGGACACCTTGCAGACCGCCAGCGAAGAGGTTGGGGGTCATATCGGTACGATCGGCATTTCTCCCGATTCGCCGAAGACCGCTTATGGCTATATAAAGAAAGGTGGGCGCAACAGTACTTTCTATTCCGTGCTCGAATTCAAGGAAAAGCCGGACAAAACGACCGCGGAAGACTACCTCCGGACCGGCCAATACGTATGGAACTCGGGTATGTACCTGTTTTCGGCCAGGACATTCGTCAATGAACTTCGGAAACACGCGCCGGAAATATACCAGGTCTGCGCCCGGCCATATCAGGAGTTCCTCGAATCATTTATCGATTTACCCAAGGTTTCCATCGATGTAGCTGTTTCGGAAAAATCGGATAATGTAGTCGTGTTCGAGGGTAATTTCGGCTGGAACGATATCGGTTCTTTCGATAGTTTGGCCGAAGTCGAATCGATCAAAACCAACGGTTGCAAGCATGTCGGCATCGACTCGAAAAATATCTTCGTTCATTCGACCAAAACGAGGCTGGTGGCAACAGTCGGCATAGATGATATCGGTATTATTGAGAACCATGACAGCATTCTTATCCATAGGCGTGGCCGGAGCGAAGACGTGAAAAAGCTGGTCGATTACCTGAAGCTTAATAATTTTAAGGAATTGAACAATAACGTGGTCGATTACCGCCCCTGGGGAAAATATGAGATTTTGTTCGATACGCCGACCTATAAGGTGAAGAAGATTACGGTTTATCCGGGCAAGAAACTTAGTTTGCAGTCCCATCATCACCGCACCGAGCATTGGATCGTGGTCCGCGGTATCGCCAAGATCGTCAACGCGGACAAGGTTTTACACCTAAGGGAAAACGAAAGCACGTTCATTCCGCCCATGACCACCCATCGCATGGAGAATCCGGGCAAGATTAATACGGATTTTATCGAGGTTCAGACCGGAAATTACCTGGAAGAGGACGACATTACCCGTTATGAGGACTCTTACAACCGATAACCGACCGGAAAGCGATACGGTTAACAATTGACGTTAACGGGAGCCAAAATACCATTCCGGGTAAAACTCCGGCCAAAACCGGTTTTTTTTATTTATTTTATAGCAAAATATACTTTCGTAAAAAATTTTATGCTATAATAAAGAAAAACGTTTATTTATGATTTAATTTTTGCGCTATATAAAGATCCATGCCTACTCTTGCCTATAACAAAAGGGCCAATTTCGATTATGAAATCGCCGAGCGCTATGAAGCCGGGCTGGCGCTTTTCGGCCCTGAAGTCAAGGCGGTGAAAACCGGCCATATCAGCTTAAAAGGCTCTTTCGTGGTCGCCAAAAAGACCGGCGCTACCCTGCCCGAATTATATTTGATCAACGCCCATATTCCGCTTTATGCCAAGGCCAGCACGGTCAAGAATTACGATTCGACCCGGCCGCGCAAATTGCTTCTTCATAAAAAACAGATCGCTCACTTGATCGGCAAAAAAGAGGAGCAGGGCTTGACATTGGTGCCGATTCGGGTGTATACTGCCCATAATCTCGTCAAGCTCGAATTCGGCGTGGGGAGGGGCAAAAAGAAATACGACAAACGCGCCGATATCAAGAAACGGGAGGTCGAACGCAAGATCAGAAGGATAATTAAACATTAACGGGATCGTTGCGATTATTAGGATTATTGAGATTTGTGGGATGGCGAATAAATCCCAATAATCATAAAAATCCCAATCATCCCAATAATCCCACAAACGGGGGATGCCGGGCTTCGACAGTAAGCCGCTCTTTAAGCATACGGGACGTGCACTCCGGTTACCACGTAAAATATCCGGAAACCCAATAAGTGCAAACAATGTACTGGCGAAGGTTAGGAATGCATTCCGCATGCCGGCCTTTGCTCCCGTTGCCGCCTAAAAAAACGCGGCAACCATCCGTCTCGGCTAAAGTCCAGCGGCCGGCCACGGGTGTCATCAATTTTGGACTAGACCTATAAGTCGTTCTCGCTTATAAGTTGAAATCAAGGGAACTTGGCTTTCGTCGTTTTTCGTATCGGTTTTTACGGCGGTAGCGAGAAATAAACCGAACTACTTCCGTAAAAATATGCTTATCGAAAGTTTACTGGACGCGGGTTCAACTCCCGCCATCTCCACCAGAAATGAATTTTTTGGTAATTAAATTTGTATGCATCAAAGACCGTTCGTCCGAATTTATTTTTAAGAGTTAATCAAAAATCGCCGCGGTGGCGGAATTGGCAGACGCGAGGGACTTAAAATCCCTTGATGGCAACATCGTGAGGGTTCGATTCCCTCCCGCGGCACAACAAAAAAATACTGATTTAAATATATATTTAAATCAGTATTTTTTTGTTGTATGATTATCGCGATGAAATCATTTTTCGAAATTCCATTCTTTAAGCTTGTCGATTACCTTGCGGCTGGCCAGGACGTTGGCCACATAGCTCCTGAATTCCGGCGCGTGCACCCTTTGCGCTAAATTCGCGGCCTCTTTGCTGTTTTTGCCCATTTCCTGATAATACTTTTTCATCTCCGCGACCTGATGCTCGATTTCTTCATCTTTGACAGTGATATTTTCCGTTTTTGCCACTTCTTTGATCAAAAGCGTGGTTTTAACCCGCTTGACCGCTTCCGGCAGAAGGTCGAGCATCAACTGGTCGTTCGTTTTTTTTATGCTCGAAAGATAGTCTTCGAATTTTCCACCCTGCTCCGTAATCGTCTGCTTTAGTTCTGATATCATGGCATGCGCTTCCTGGTCGACGAGCATTTCCGGAATATCGCCGAACCTGCTCTTGTTTACTATCGCCTCAAGCATTTCCCGCTCGGCTTTCTGTTCCGCCTCTTTTTTCTTTTGATCCTCGACGCTTTTTCTTATGTTGTCTTTAAGTTCCTCGAATTTTTTCGCGCCGAAACCGGCGGCGAAGTTATCGTCTAGGGGCGGCAGCTCACGTCCGTAGACCTCTTTAACGTTAACCGTGAATTCCACCATCTTGCCGGCCAGGTTTTTCATGTGATGATCGTCCGGGTAGGGGAGCTCGAAGTCCTTTTTTTCGCCCTTGCGGACGCCAATCAGCTTTTTGTCGAAGCCGGGAACGATATAGTTTTTGCCGACAACGACGGAAACGTCCTTATTCTGTCCGCTTTCGACCGGCACTTTATCCAGAAACATGGCAATATCGACCAGGACCTTGTCGCCCTCAGTTACGGGCCGGTCGGCAACCGCCTCTTTTACCCGCATTTCCCGCAGCTCCGAGAGCAGTTTATCGATCTCCTCGTCCGTTACCTCGATTTTTTTTCGTTTGATGTCCAGGCCCCGGTATCCTCCCAGTTTGATTTCCGGCAGTATCGCCAGCACCACTTTGAACTCGAGAGGATTATCCGGCGCCAGTTTGGTGATATCGACCTTCGGTTGTCCCACCGGGTTGCCGGTTATGTTTTTTTCGATCAACCCCCCTAAATGTTTGTTGATGGCAATGCGGGCGGCTTCCTCGAGAATAGTCATCTCTCCGATCTTTTTTTTCAGGATGTCATAAGGCGCTTTGCCCGGCCGAAAACCCTCGATTTTTATTTCCCTGGAAACGGCCTCGGCGCCGCGCTTGACGAACGGCTTGAATTCTTCCGCGCTCATCTCCACGGTTAGTTCGACTTGTGATTTAGGCAGGTCTTTTTTAGTAATATTCATAAAAAACAAGAATGACGCGAATTATACACGAATGACGCGAATGAATTCGTTTTCATTCGCGTCTTGGTGGTTATATTTTAATTAAATTAATAATCCTACTATCAATAAAGCCACAATGTTAACAACCTTGATCATCGGGTTTATGGCCGGGCCGGCTGTATCTTTATATGGATCACCAACCGTGTCGCCGGTGACGGCCGCTTTGTGCGCCTCCGAACCCTTGCCGCCGTAATGGCCGCTTTCTATATATTTCTTGGCGTTATCCCAGGCGCCACCTCCCGTGGTCATGGAAATAGCGACGAAAATTCCGGTAATGATTACGCCGACCAAGAGCCCCCCCAGGGCCTCGATCCCGAGGATGAACCCGACTAAAATAGGAGCGGCTACCGGAATCAGGGCGGGGACGATCATTTCGCCGATGGCCGCCTTTGTTACGAGATCGACCGCGCGATGGTAATCCGGTCTTTCCGTGCCGGCCATAATTCCCGGTTTTTCCTTAAACTGCCGGCGCACCTCTGCAACCACCGCGCCGGCTGCGCGTCCGACCGCACGCATGGCCAGAGCGCCGAAATAATAAGGAAGGAGGCCGCCGATAAAGAGGCCGGCCAGTACTTTCGGATCACTGATGACGAAAGATATATTATCGTTTATCGAATGAGTAAAATCGGCGAACAGCACGAGCGCGGCCAGGGCGGCCGAAGCGATAGCATAGCCCTTGGTCACGGCCTTGGTGGTATTGCCGACCGCGTCGAGGGGGTCGGTAATATCGCGTATGTCGTCTCCTAACTCCGCCATTTCGGCGATACCGCCGGCGTTATCCGTGATCGGACCGTAAGCGTCGATAGTAACGATGATGCCGGTCATGGAAAGCATAGCCATAACCGCGATGGCTACTCCGTAGAGTCCGGCCAGAGAGTAAGCGCCTAAAATAGCGGCGACAATCACGAAAATCGGCCAGGCAGTCGATTTCATGGAGACGGAGAGCCCGGCGATGATATTCGTGCCATGCCCGGACTTAGAGGCCTCGGCGATATCTTTAACGGGCTGATGCTCGGTTGATGTATAATATTCGGTAATGATCATCATGGCAGCAGTAACAGCCAGACCGATAAGCGCGGAAAGATAGATATTCATCACGCCGATGCCGGAGCCGTTATCGGCCATGAGCCAGTTTGTTACCGGGTAAAAGCCGATAGCCGCCAGGATTCCGGCCGCGGCCAGACCCTTATAAAGCGCGCCCATAATATTATTTTTGGCGCCGAGCCTGATAAAGAAAGTACCGATGACGGAAGCAATAATCGATACGCCGCCGAGTACGAGCGGATAGATCATAGCGTTGCCGAAGCCGGCGAAGAGCAGCGAGCCCAGAAGCATGGTGGCAATCGTCGTAACAGCGTAAGTTTCGAACAGGTCGGCGGCCATGCCGGCGCAATCACCGACATTATCACCGACATTATCCGCGATTACGCCCGGATTGCGCGGGTCATCCTCGGGGATGCCCGCCTCCACTTTGCCGACAAGATCAGCGCCGACATCGGCCGCTTTGGTGAAAATACCGCCGCCCAGGCGGGCGAAGATAGAGATCAGCGAGCTGCCGAATCCGAGGCCGATCAGAGTATGAATATCGCGGGTGATATAATAAAAACCGGCAGTGCCCAAGAGGGCCAGGCCTACGACTAGCAGGCCGGTAACGCTGCCGCCGCGGACGGCCACCGCCAGGGCCTTCTTCATGCCGCCGCGCGCCGCTTCGGTCGTGCGCACGTTAGCCCGCACCGAGACGTTCATGCCGATATAGCCGGTAAGGGCGGAAAGGAAAGCGCCGGTCAAAAAGGCGATAGCGGTTGTCCAGCCAAGGCCGGGAATGAAGCCGATAATGACGAACAGCGCGGCCGCTACTATAGCCACGGTCCGGTACTGGCGGTTAAGATACGCCCGGGCGCCTTCCTGTATCGCCTTGGCGATTTCCCGCATTTTTTCGTTGCCGTCCGGAAGCCGCATAATATACTTAATTAAAACTACGCCATATAAAATGGCAAGACCAGCGCTTCCGAAGATTAACAGCGTTGATAGAGACATAGGGTTTTTTGTTTAATATTAAAAATTATTGGTTATAGAAAGATTGATCGTTGATCATTTTTTTTCGGCCGCTTTTTCCTCCTCTTTTTTTTCTTCCGTTTCGTCGGTTTTTGTTTTTTTGTTTTTCTCCGTTTTCTTTTTTTTATCTTTGATTTTTTTCTCTTCTTCCGGTTTCGCTTCCGGTTCCGCTTTCGCTTCAACCGTTTTTTCTTCTTTTTCCGTATTTTCTTCCGCCGGTTCTTTGTCTTTCTCGCCATCTTTGGCCTTCGGGGCCGGTTTGTCCGTCCTTTTTTGTCCGTTGACGTTGACGATATCGACTTTCCAGCCGGTTAAGCGCGCGGCCAGGCGTGCGTTTTGCCCTCCCCGTCCGATAGCGAGCGACAGCTGGTCTTCGTCTACGAATACCTTCGCCTGCCTGTTTTTTTCGTCGGTTTCGATATTGACGATCCTGGCGGGTGAGAGAGCATTAGCGATGAATTTTACCGGGTCTTCGTCATATTCGATAATGTCCACCTTTTCCCCACCCAACTCGGAAATGATCGTTTGGATACGCGCCCCCCGCTGGCCCACGCAGGAGCCGATCGGATCGACATTTTCCGAGTCGGTCCAAACCGCCACCTTCGAGCGCGAACCCGCCTCTCTGGCCACGGCTTTGAGTTCTATCAACCCGTTGGAAATTTCCGGTATTTCCAGATAAAAGATTTTTTTCAGGATTTCGTCGGATGTGCGGGAAAGCACTATTTCCGGTCCTTTAGGCCGGGAGCCTACTTCTTTTACGTATACCTTTATCCTTTCGCCCGGCCGGTAAAGTTCATTGGGGATTTGCTCTTCGGCGGGGAGGATACCGACCGCTTTGCCCAGGTCGACCAAAACCATTCGTCCTTCCCGACGCTGGATGATTCCGCTGACTACTTCGTTTTCTTTATCCTTGAATTCGTTAAAGACCATCTCTCTTTCCGCTTCACGCAACCGCTGAATGATCACCTGTTTGGCGGTTTGCGCCGCCATGCGTCCGTAGTCTGCCGATACTTCAAGCCGTGTTTTGATCTCATCGCCGATCTTGGCTGTTTTTTTGATCAATTTAGCGTCTTTAAGTTCGATTTCGGTTTTGGGATTGAATTTTCTTTCTTCTTCATCTTCGTTTTCGCCGTCCTCTTCCGCGGTCTTGTCCGCGCCGGGGACCCCTTTCTCCGCCGGTTGTTCTTTTTTCGCTGCCTCCTTATTTTTTTTGTCTTCCTTTTCCTCTTTCTTGGCGATTTTTTTTTCGGTTATGTCCGCCTTTTCTCGTTTTCCCCCCTCATCTTCCTCTTCCTCCGCGTCTTCTGCCGCCCTTTCTTCCTCCGGCGGCAGGTCTTCAACTACGGTTTTTACGTCATAAACCTTTGATTTGGCGATATCGTCCGCGTTGAATTCAACCCTGATGTTTTGATTTTTCTGACCGAAATCCTTGCGATAAGCAGCGGCCAGGGCCGATTCGATCGTAGCGATGACGGCTTCGTAGCTTAAATTTTTTTCTTCACATATTTGCCTGATGGCACTTTCTATTTCCGATGGCATATCGTTTTATTTAGCATTAATTAAAGCGCTAAGGGTTTTAAATACAAATATTCAAAACAAAAAGTCAGTTTATCATCAAGACAACTGACCTAAAATGATAATATCATTTCCCCTAAATTATGTCAAGTGAGAGCCGAAAAAGATAGAAAAAAACGCGGTTTGGAGCCGCGTTTTCGGTTATTTTTCATTTTATCCGCAGAAGTTCCCGCATGTCGGCGAGGGATAGGCGCCATAATTCATTTTGCCGCGCATAACGCATTCTTTCTTCTCTGATCTCTGCCCGGTCACGAGAGTCAGCGTTCTCGTTAATAGCCAATCCGGCCCGTGCCAGTATTTCGTCCACAAGCAATGCCCTCTCGTAGGCCGCGGAATAATCCGCCGCCGTTTCATTTATTTGCAAGACGAACTGGTCATCTTCGTGCCATGGCGGGGAGGCAAAGGCGGCGACCTCCATTCGTTTTTCCGGTATCGTATAATGGGCCAGATTCGGCGGAATAATGGCCAGCGCGCCGCTGGCCAGCGGAAACATCCGGCCGCCTACAATTAGCTTACCGTGCCCGCGTAAAACGAAATAAAATTCGTTAATAACTTTGTGGTAATGCGGAACGGTGGGAGCGGTGATCGTGGCAATAGCCAGACTGCCCATCTGATTGTCGGCGCCAGTACTCAAAACCTTGATAGCTCCGCAAACATCGGCGAATGATTTAATGTTTTTTTTGTTCCTGACAATAACCTTATTCATAGACAACCCCCTTTTGGTTTATTTTCTCATGACTCGTTTAAGATTCCCTTTGTTTAATGTTTGTCTAATTCATTTTTAACCTCCATCTTTTACCATACCCTCAAAATCTAACAAAGGGGGAAAGCTATGTTTAGAAAACTTCGTCCGGGCACTTATGGCAATGTTACGCTGAAAAGGAAGGGGGGTTTTTCCATTAATGAGTTCATGCCCCAAAAACAGGCAAGGACCGAATCGAACGTGAGCATAGATTGCCGGTCGGTAGATATAAAGACCGATAAAGATGATTTCAGGATCAAGCGGCTAATCATTACCGATAAGCAAGGCGGGAAAGTAATCTTGAAATATGAAATGAACAATTGGTATATTAAGGCGGGATAACTTGTTGTCCAGATTATCCCGAGGCGGATGATAGAACCATCCGCCCTTTATTATTCGGCTTTGTTGTATTTTACCGGACGTTAGCGGGACACAAAGGTCTGGCGTTGTTTTTAAAAAATAATAATGCTACAATATGAATATATGAGTAATACAGATATGCTTTTTCCTTCATCCGACCAAGATGAAGAAGATTATGAAACGATTACGGACCGGTTGAAAATTCGGCCGAAATCCGGGCGGTCAGTACCGTTACGGCAGGTTGATGATGACGGTCATGACGACGGATTGACGGTCAATTTACGCGGCCGGGAAAATATCGATCCTGACGCGGCGTACCGCCAAGGGCAATTGGCGGCGTATGCGGCCAGAAAGATACTTGAGGGAGACGAATTGCCTCACAGGAAAGACGATTTAAAGCCGGAAGATATCGTCGAGCACGAACAGGAACCGCCGGAAACCGTCATTACCGCGGCTGACAAAACGGAAATATCCGCCGACTTATTGGATAGTCTGGTTAAGCGGGAAAAAGATGAGGATGATACGTTCTATTCTCCCTCGCCTCATGCCGAGGACCATCACCACCGGTTTCACCGGGAAATAAATAATAAATTGAAGGGCAGGAATATAAAGTAAGAGGCTAAGCTGCTACGGCTCCGCGGAGCCGTAGCAGCTTAGCCTCTTTTTCGTATTCAAAATAAACTCTGCTGATTATCGCCTCTCTCCTTGTCCGTAAAAATTTTCACCGTGCCGTATTGTCCGTCGAAACCCGGCTCGATGATCAGTTTTCCCTCCCTTACCCGTCGTATGCCTTCCGCTATATCGGAGGTGGTGATATCTTCGATGCGCTCAAGCGGCGTATCAAGCAGTACTTCCAGTTCCGGCCCGGCGTATTTTATGATATTCCTGTATTCGGCTTGTACCGCCTTCGAGCTTCTGCTTTTTATGTCCATGGCCTCCGCGATAATTTTGTCGAGTTCGACCAGTTTGCGGAAATTCGGCGCGCCTTTGGGATTCACGCCGATGGGACGGTCAGCCAGTTCGTTTACCCGGTACATGACGCCGATCGTGAGCGGCTTTTTACAGACCGGACAGATGCCTTTGCGCTTTACGGTTTCTTCCGGCGAGAAACGCACGCCGCAGGCGCGATGGCCGTCGAAGTGATACATACCCTCTTCGGGATAGAATTCGATCGTGAATTTCAGGCGGCCGTCTTTGTTTTTTATGGCATAATAAACAGAGTCATAGGTAACGTCACTCAAATCGAATACGTTGGCCTCCCTGCCGATATTGGGAAGCGAATGAGCATCGGAATTGGAAAGCAGAGTGAGCTTGTCGAGAGCGGACAGGCGCCAGTTCATCTCCGGGTCGCTTGAAAGTCCGGTTTCGAAAGCGTAAATGTTTCCCGTCTCCTGCCCGAAGCATTCTTCCAGCGAATCGAAGCCGGATTTGGAGCCGAAAACGGAAAACCACGGCGTCCAGATATGCGCCGGATAGATCAGGAATTTAGGATTAATGGACAGGCAGAGTCGTACGAGTTTCTCGGCGTCCAGTCCGAGTATCGGCCGTCCGTCGGAACGAATATTGTACTTAGCATCCAGATATTTATTTAACTCCTCTACGGCTTCGATACTGGGCGCGTGTACGACGATATGAACGCGGCGCGCTTTGCCGCCCTTTTTGTATATCAGCGCCAGTTCCGTGGACAGGATAAATTTTATTTTTCCGTCTTTGCCGGCTAATTTATATAATCCTGTTTTTTCGATCTCTTCCAGATGCTTTCGGGCGGCGGCAAACCAATCCGGATAAGTAAAATCACCCGTAGCCACGATATCGATACCCTTGGCGCGGCAGGTTTTTTCGATATTGGTCAGAGTAAGGTCTTTCGAGCAGGCGCGGGAATATCTGGAATGAATGTGAAAATCTGCGATTTGTCTCATATGATAAAATTTTTTATTCTTTCATATTCACAGTTTACCATTTTTAAAATAAAAATCAAACAGATCACCGAATTATCGATGATCTGTTTTAAGATAATAGCGGTTTGATGATCAATTACAGTTGCCGGATGCCGCTGCCGCGGTAGTACTAAGGGTTTGGCTGCATTCTTCCGGAGGATTGGTGAAGCCGGCACAGATAGCGTCTTTGAAAGCGTCCGGTGTGCGGGAGCCGCTGTATTTGACGCCGTTGATTATCAGGGTCGGCGAGCCGGATACGCCGTTACTTTGCGAGTTCTGATCTTCCGCCTTGATCAGCCCCACGCCCTCATTCGAGACGCATGAATCGATTTTGGCCGTGTTGATCTTGGCGTCGACCGCCGCTTTTTTCCAGCATACCTCGTAGGCGTCGTCGCCGTTGCGGTAGATAGGATAGCAGTCGTTGTCTATGGCCTTCACGTAGTTCCAAAGAGTAGTCGTATCGTAATTTTCGGCGATGCAAAGCTGGCGGGCATCTTCATAACCCTCAAGCGTGCCATGCAGGGACTGCACCTGCGCCAGATCATCTCCCGGCACGCTGACTATATACCTGATTTTAATATCCGCTTTGTCGCCCAGGAGGTCGACGACCGGCGCCATGGCCTGCTCGGCCTGTACGCCGTAAGGACAAAAGCCCATGACGAAAAGTTGGGCCTCGGCCTTATCCTGTTTGGGGATATCGTTTAAGGACTGGGCTGTCGCCGCCTGCTGCTGATCCGTCTGCGTCTTGGCCTTGGCCGCGTAGTCGGCGATATCCATGGCCTGCGGGAAAAAGGTCGCGCCATCCTCGCTAAGGTACGAAGTCGTCTCGCTGCCGTCCGGCAAAACCACCGTCGCTTTATATAGCCCGTTTTCTTCGGTTATTTCCTTGACGGTAACGGTGCTGCCCGGCTGCATCAGGTAGTTGTTGATGAAATCGGCCGTGGCCTTTTTAGCGTCATCCAGGGAGATGGCGCTTTGCTTGTTTCCCCGGCTTAAAGTGCAGCCCGTGACGATAAGAGCCAGGGCAAAGCCCATAATGATCGCTTTTTTCATAAATTAATGAGACAGGAGAAGCTAACGATAGATATTATTTTCTCGGGTCTGATTAGATTAATAAAAACGCATAACGCGCATTATGATTATAATAGCAGACACTCAGAAATAAGTCAAAATCAAATTTAAATCTTCAATCTCAAATCAAAAATCTTAAATTCCTAAACCCAGGTTACGCAGGCCACTTTGTCGCCCGTGTCTTTAAAGCGCATCAGCCGCACTCCCTGGGTGTCGCGCCCTAGTTGATTCACCGATTTGAACGGCAAACGGATTACCTGCCCTTTGCCGGAAATGATAATTAAGTCCTTATCGTTCATGGCGTCCGTATTGACGACATAGGCATTGGTCAGCTTACCGGTTTTAGCCGTTACTTTGGCGGTTTTGATGCCTGACCCGCCCCTGCCCTGCTCTTTATAAAGAGCCAGCGGCGTTCTTTTGCCGAAGCCCTGTTCCATAAGGGAGAGCACCTGGTATTTTTTAAACGTTTCCTTATCCGTATTGATTACGCCCATGCCGATAACGATATCGCCGTCTTTAAGGCGGATACCCCTTACTCCGGCCGCGCCCCTGCCCATATCGCGCACGTCTTTTTCGTCGAAACGGATTGCCTGTCCGCCGGACGTCAAGAGCTGGATTTGATCTTTGCCGCCCGTGGGTTTGGCCCAGATAAGCTTATCTTCCGGCCTGATCTTGATGGCAATCAAACCGCTGTGGCGTACGTTAGCGAAGGATTCGAGTTTAACTTTTTTTACCAGCCCCTTTTCGGTGGCGAAAAAGAGGTACCGGGCATGCGAGATCTTGTCGAGCGGCAGGACCGAGGTTACCTGTTCGCCGCCGGATAGCTGCAGGAAATTGACGATTGCCTGGCCTTTGGCGGTTCTCGTCGCCTGCGGCACCTCGTACGCTTTAAGCTGGAAAACGCGCCCGCGCGTGGTAAAGAATAATATATCGCTATGAGTTTCGGTCGTGAACATGAACTGCACCAAATCCTCTTCCTTGGTGGTTAGGCCGATGACGCCCTTGCCGCCACGGCTCTGCACCTTGAAAGTATCGGGCGGCACGCGTTTTATATATCCGTCCCTGGTCATGAATATCATCACTTCCTCGTTAGGTACGAGGTCTTCGATGGAAAAATCCCTGACTCCGTGCGCGACCACCTTTGTTTTCCTTTCGTCCCCGAACTTATCGGTTAGCTTGCCGATTTCGTCTTTGATGATATTTTTTATCTTTACGGCCGATTTCAGTATTTCTTCGAGTTCCTTGATCAGTTTTTTCTTTTCTTTCAGCTCGGTTTCGATTTTCAGGCGTTCGAGATTGGCCAGGGTCGCCAGCTTCATCTCGAGGATGGCGATCGACTGCCGTTCGGTCAGTTTGAATTTTTTCATCAAATTCTTCCTGGCTTCTTCCCGGTCGCGGCTGGCTTTGATGGTTTTTATCACCGCGTCGATTTTAGCAAGGGCGATCATCAGGCCCTCGAGGATATGCGTCCGCTCTTTGGCTTTATTGAGATCGAACTGCGTTCTTCTCCTGACCACTGTTTCTCTGTGCTTGATAAATTCTTCCAGCGCCATTTTCAGTGTCAGTACCTTGGGCTGGATGCCGTCAACCAGCGCGAGCAGGTTGACGTGGAAAGTGATTTGCAGCTGCGTATGTTTATATAAATAATTCAGGACTTTTTTCGGATAGGCATCTTTTTTCAGATCAACGACAATCCTTACCCCGTCTTTATCCGATTCGTCGCGCAGGTCTTTTACGCCCTCCAGTTTTTTGGCTTTAACCAGGTTAGCGATTGACTCGACTAAACCGGCTTTGTTTACCTGGTAAGGAATTTCGGAGACGACAATTTTGAACGTTTCGCCCTTGGCTTCTTCGATCTCGGCCCGGCCCCGCAGGACGATTCCGCCCTTGCCGGTGGCGTAGGTTTGGAGAATATCGCTGTGGTTATAGATAATACCTCCGGTGGGAAAATCCGGTCCCTTGACGTATTCCATCAGATCTTCGGTGGTAGCTCCCGGGTGGTCGACCAGATGCGTGATCGCTCCGGTCAGTTCGCGCAGGTTATGAGGAGGGATAGTCGTAGACATGCCCACGGCAATACCCATGGTGCCGTTCAAGAGCAGATTAGGCAGTTTAGCCGGCAGAACCTTCGGTTCTTTATGTGAGCCGTCGAAGTTCGGCATGAAATCCACCGTATTTTTGTCGATATCGAACAAGAGTTCTTCGGCAATGGCTGACATTTTCGCCTCAGTATAACGCATGGCGGCGGCACTGTCCCCGTCCATCGAACCGAAGTTTCCCTGGCCGCGCACGAGCGGGTAGCGCATGGAAAAATCCTGGGCCATGCGGACCATGGAATCGTAAACCGCCACGTCTCCGTGCGGATGGTATTTACCAAGGACTTCACCGACGACGGTGGCCGATTTTCTGAATTTAGTGTTGGCGCGCAGGCCGACATTCCACATGGCATAAAGGATTCGGCGGTGTACCGGCTTAAGGCCGTCGCGCGCGTCCGGCAGAGCGCGGGAGACGATGACGCTCATGGCGTAGTCAAGGTAGGAACGCCTCATTTCGTTACTGATAGAAAGCGGTTCGACCATACCATAGGCCGTCTGCTGTTTTTCTTTAAGGATTAAGCTTCCGCCCGTTGATGTTTTCGGCTCCGATTCCGACTCCGATTCAACAGCGATTTTATTTTCGTTAGCAGGCGTTTTTTTCTCAGTTTTCACTGATTTTTTTATCGGTTTTTCTTCCATCTTCGGGGCAGGCGTTTTTTTCTCCGCAATCGCCTTCTTCTTGGCTGGAGATTTCTGTTTATTCGCGGTTTTTTTTACCATTACTTTCTTCTTTGGCTTCGCCTTCCCGGCTGCGTTCGCCTTGCGCGCGGGAACGGTTTTTTTGGCCGCCTTTATCCTTTTCTTTTCCTGTTTTTTGGGCTTATTTTTCTTGCTGTTTTTAGGCATAATAATATTTTTTAGTCGCTATTTTTTAATTTATTCTCTAATTGTTCTAACGTACCCCGGACGCTACTATCCGCGGCGGTGCCGGTGGCCGTTTGTATCTCATCGGGAAAACCGGACGGCTCTGCGAAGATCCCGGATGATGTCGCGCTCCCCGCGTCGTTTTCCTGGCTGAATTCGTCGATCTTGTCCGCGGCCGCGTTTATCTGGCCTACCTGCTTTTCCAATTCGGCAGTCATGTCCTGCAGGCGGGATGACAGAGAGGCATCCCGCGCCGGAGGCGAGTAGCTGCTCTCCACATTCAGTTTAAAAGTATAAATCCAGAAAACGGCAATCAAGACCATAAAGAAAGTAACGCCGCTCCACATGATCAGGCGTTTTTGCCGTTCTACCTGTTCCGTCTCGCCAGAGTCCGTCCCCTCGCGTCTTTCGTGGCCGCGTTTTCGCTCTTTGGCCATAATCCGCCTGACAATCTTTTTTCTTTCTTGCTCCGGTAATTTTTTCTCCGGGGCGGTCAGGCCGCTTTCCTTCTTTGCCGCCAGGCGCGAACGGGCGTTTATTTTTATTCCCAAAGATACCTTCCCGCCGCCTCGCGAATTTTTACCATTGGTTTTTGCCCGTCCTTTTTTAGATGTATGTCGCTCTCCGGCCATATGAAAAACACCTGATTTATGGATTTTATACATAAAAAGTCACTCCCCTGAGTGTCCTTCGGATAATAAAATTGTAACAAAAAACGGGGAAAAAGTAAAGACCCTGATAGTGGATAAATAGTCGATATTATTAGCTAAAATTACATAATAATTTTTTTCATTTTAGTATACTTATTCCGGTCTTTGGCCCAGCCGCGGAAATAATAAAAGAGACCGAAATGGCGTTAAAACCAAAAACCGCGCTAAGGCGGTTTTGATGATAGTGTCGAACAAAGTAATCGATTTCAAATCTTCAAAATCACGAGTTCCATATCCTCGGTCGGCAGATCTTTCTTGCTGATCCGGAGTTTTTCTTCCTCCTGCGGCTTGATGCCGAGTTCCTTGATGAATTTATCCGCCGTATCGAGGTCGACTTTAAGTCCCGGTACTTTGTAATGCATGGGAATGACGATACGCGGCTCGATCTGCGCCACCACCTCGACGGCTTTCTGGGCGTCGATCGTGTATTTTCCGCCCACCGGAATCAGAAGAATATCCGTGCCGGACAGCAGGTCGAGCTGCTTGTTGTCAAGAGCGTGGCCCAGGTCCCCCAAATGGGATACGGAAATATTGTCGACCATGATGCGGTAGATAATGTTACTTCCTCTTTCCTTGCCTTCTTTGTCGTCATGATACGATTCGACGCCGTAAACGGAAACGCCCTTGATATCATATTCGCCGGCGCTGTCGATTATGAACGGATTGCCGCGCAGGGAGGCGACGTTGTTGTGGTCGAAGTGATCATGGCTTACCGTTATGACGTTGGCCTCGAACGCCGGCGGTTTAAGGCCGATTTTTTTGTCAAACGGATCCGTTACCACCGTAATTCCCTCCGGACCGACCTTGTCCTGAATTTTAAAGCACGCTTGTCCTAACCAGGTAATGATCATATTTTTTACTTTTAAAATTATATTTTCAGTATATCAGGCAGGGCGGAAATGTCAATTGGCGCGTTAAACGGATTTTTTTCCGGCTTAAAATATTGTAATTTTTATTTAACGCGCGGTTAATTATTTAATTTTACCATAAAAATGGTTGTTCCTTGAAAATTACCTTAAACACGATGGAGATGAAAGGAGGTGAGAGCCGCACATTATTAATGAGCTGTTTTGGGAGGCAGGGTATTGTTTCCGGGTTGTCCGGAGCGAATTTAAATTATTTACAGGAGGTAAAACAGTGATGAAAAAGAATATCGGTTATTTTTGTGGCGCGGTTTTTCTGTGCTTGGCTCTCGTTCTCGGCCCGTCCGCGGTTTTTGCCGGCGGAGAATATGGTCATGATAATTACATCATTACCGGCGGCGACGTGATGATTGGCGCCGGTCAATATCAGGAGTATTTTTTCGGCCTTACCGGAAATAACAGCGTTTATACCAGCGGAGATGCCATGCAGACGATCACAGCCAGCGGTTATGGTAATTGTTTGACGTCCGTCATGGCCGAGGCGCAGCTCGCGCAATACGAACCTTATCAGGTTGAATTACAGATGCCGCTCGGACAGGCGGAGCACTACGGCGAGTCGTATATGGGTGTTTACGGGATTGCCGGCACCGACCCCTGGATGCATTCTTTGGGTATTGATATTATGAGCGGCAGGGATTTTACCACCAATACGGCTATGACGGAAAATAGTATGGATTCCTCGATTATCGCCGACACTTATCTTGACGCTCATGTCGGGGGTGCGGTGGGTACAGTCGGATTCGCGGCCGTAAATGAACAGGTAACCGGCTATAGCCAGGAACGTGGTGATGGCGCCTGGCAGCAGGGTATGACTAAAACGACGATTAGAACCGGC
>CAYVIA010000006.1:3185-8785 GCA_964451485.1 uncultured Gammaproteobacteria bacterium | reverse complement strand
CTTTACCCGCCGCCGCCGCTTTATCCCAAGGGTTGGTATCCCTGGCTGGGAGCCGCGGTCGTGCCGGCGGATAAACTTTATCCGCTGAAACGCGCCATTGTCCTGGCGGGACATTTCCAGTGGTCGGGACTAGCCAGGTATCCGGCCAATAACGATTCGATCTATATTTTGCCGGCAAAACCGCGAGGACCGAACGATACGCCGATTTTCACCGTGCAAATCGACAGCCCTGAAGGAGGACTGCTGGAGGAGGCCGTTAAACGGGCATTATCTTTAGCCAAGGGATATTCAGGGGGGAGAAGGGCGTATGTGGAGTATAAAATTAACCTTATTCCACAGTCATCCGGACTATCCGTAAGCGGCAGCGCGACGAATAGCAATGTCGTTTCCGAGGGTACGGCCCTGGCTTTTGGGGCCGTTCCCATGATCGGCTGGGCGCGAACCAGGGTTATTAAGTCCTATACGGTTAAGGTCCATTGTTACAACGACGGTCCTGTTTCCCGGCCCGCGTCATTGGCGCGCAAGACCGAAATAAGCGCAAGCGAAGCCCTCCGGCAACGGTTGCCGCTGATATTTTTCGATTTCGATAAGTACGTTATCAGACCGGACCAAAGGCCGAAACTCGGCCTTTATGCCCGGTGGGTCGAAGATAATTGGCGTAAAATCACGGCCGATGATCATTTTATCCTGTTCATCGGCGGCTGCGATATCAGAGGACCAGAGGGTTATAACGATACTCTGGGGATGTTGAGGGCGAAAGCGGTCATGCTGGAGGTAGGATCGCTTCTGCTCCGAAACGGCTGGCCAGAAGAACGGCTCGAACGATACCTGCGTTACGTTTCCGCCGGCAAAAGGCAGCCGCAGTTCCGCGAGAACCGGAAAAACCGCCATACGGCCATGGTAGAGGCGAAAGAGTTATCGGTCAATCCCGGCGATACCGCGCGAACCGTCAAGCACGATCAACAGAGAGAAGGAGGGGAGAATTGAATAAATTACGGCCAATCGGCCCGATTATACTGATTTTTTTTGTATTTGGCTGCGCGGGCGCCAGGGGCTACAGCGACCAGGGATCGCCGGCCGATCTGCCCTTGATCACCGGCAATAAAACAGCGCTGACCGAACAGGCGCCGGCGCCATCATCCGCGCTGGCCGGCATGATGACGCGGCAAACAAGAGCCATCAACAACCTGGCATCGGCCGTTAATCGCCTGATCGAAGGAAGGAAAGGCATTGCCGGTTCCGGGCAGGCGGCTCCGGAAACCGCTCCGGCGGCGGCAGAAAAACCGCGGCTGGGCAAGCCGGAGGCGGGTGTTTTCAGCCGTTATGCCGGAGAAGTAAAAACGGTTACGCCAGCGCCGCCAGCAGAGGAGAAAAACAATGGCGAGGATAAGGAAGCGGCTCATCGGCAATTACGCGAATTCCGGCCGGACAACAACGCGTTCGGTTCTTTGAAAGACCGTGTTTCCCGACTGGAGGAAATTTTCGAGGTGTACCACCCGGGAAGCGATGCCGGCTTTGTCCGTTTTCAGCCGGCCAGCGCTTATCTCGATCCGGCGGCTATCGGCTGGCTCGATAAAAAGATCGACCGCTGGTTCAAGGGCGAAATCGATATTCTCGCCGTCAACGGTTATGCCTCGACGGATAAGCCGAAAAAACACGGCATGACGAATATGGATTATGCCCGGGGGAGGGCGGAGGCGGTAGCCGCTTATCTTAAGTCCCGCGGGGTAAAAACCGATGGGATTAAAATAAACACTAAAGGGGAAACGTCCAGATTCAGCGATAATATGAACGTTACTCTCGTCTGGGAGGAGGTGGGGGACAGGAACGGCCAGGACCGCAGAAAGGAGAAAAGAGGCAAGTACGGGACGCCCTGAAAAGAAAAATCGTTCTTTGGTAATCGAAAACCCCGGCTGCGCGGCAGCCGGGGTTCTTTATATGTGAATTAATTTTTTAAACTCTTCTGATATTTATGCGGACGCGAATTGTCCGCAAAATTTCCCCTAAAACGAATTTTTATAATTTTACCTTTTCATCCCCGGTATTACTTCTTCCCTGATATTACCGGCGGTCGTCGCCTCCACAGCTTCCTGGCCGACGCGGTTTTTCCCGGCCGATCCGATCGACTTCGCCATGCGCGCGATTTCCGCCTTAGCCTCTTCGATATTGGTGTTGGTCAGATCCGCGTCTATATGCGAACGCCAGCTGCGCCCTCCCGCTCCCCAGTTCCATTTGCCCCAGGGACCGTCCACGCCGAACTTTATTTCGCCGCCGTCCACTCTGACCGCGAGATCGAAGCCCCTGGCTATATCCTTTATCCGGTGGATACCGTCTTTAAATCCGTAATTATGGTCATCGACGTCAACGCCGAAAATTTTGCGCAGTCCCGCCTGGTTATTTTCTTTTAATAACAATAAGACGCCCCGCATCCGGTCGGGATTTCCCGCTACGCCCTTGAGCTGGTAATAATAATCGAAGGCGTCGCCGGGCGCGATATGGGCGCTACCCGCCATCCTCACCGCTTCCGTGGCTCGCTCGAGGTTGCCGCTATGGCTTACCAGGAAGTCCAGCGTTTTTTTCTCCTCGAGTGAAAAGCCGTCACTGGGATTGATACCTACCCCCCTCATCGTTTCTTCACTGACACCGAGTTTCGTGTAGCCGTCGATAGTCGTTTTTACGGAGTTTTCGAAAACGGTCCGTTGTTCCGCGATATTTTTATACATCAAATCTTTCTCGATATCCCTGATGTCGTCGGCAATCCCGCTCACTCCTTGTCCTTTATCGATATTGCCGGAGATGCTATGATCGCCGATTTTCGTTTCATAGTATCCGTCCTGTCTGAGAGTGACCTCGTGTCCCTCTATTTCCGTAATTATACTTCGGTTGTCAAGATGAGCGGCGTCGCCGGCGTATCTGACTTTTTCCGGATCAAGCCCGAGGTCGCGCGCCCACTCCTTGGCCGCTTCCTGGCGCAGGGAAAGTTCGCTGACCGCGCTCGCCTCCTTAACGCCTCCGCCTTTAAGGACTTCCCAGCTGCCGTCATGATGCAGACGAACGATATTGCCTTTATAAACGAGATTGGCCACGTCATTGCCGTCTCCGGTTTTGATATTGGCCACGGACAATTTTCGCACGGCTTGGGAGAGGAGTTCGTGCCTCGCTTCCGGACTGCTGATTTTCGTTCCGTCGCCCAGGACCTTATGGATAAAATTCTCTTGTGTTTCGATATCCGCTTTCCCGACCGTCTTATCGATTGCTTCGGAGAAGGTATCGGTTTTGCCTTCGATTCTCACTTCCGCGGCCGCACTGTGCATCTTTGTTATTTCCTCCGCAATCCGGCTTTTGACGGCATCTTCCGTCGCTACGTTCGCCTGCTCGTGCGTTCCGGCAATCTCTTCGGCTATCCTGGTTTTATGGGCGTCTTCGGCTGCTACGCCCGCTTGCAATATTTCTCTTTGATGTTGCGCTGCTTCCTCGCCCATCATCCGGTCCATATTTTTCGCTTCTGCCAAAACTTCCGTCTCGCTTTTGCCGGCCATGGGATTTTCGTAGGGCGTATGGGGACCGGCCATGGGCGTACCCGCGCGCGTGCCGGCAGGCGGGACCACGGTTTTTCCGCCGGCCGCTTCCCGTCTCGCGGCCTCCCGCAGAGCCGTCTGCAACAAACCGTGCGGTCCGGCTTTGTGCAATAATTCCATCTCTTTATCTATTCGGGGAGAAAATTTCGCGATTTCTTCAAGTCGTTTGTCCGTGGCCGGCAGTCCGTATTTTGTCCGTTCCGCTTTTAGTTCCGCGAATATTTTTTGCCAGCCGTCTCTCGGTTTGCCGCCCCCCGCCAGATGTTCCGCCCCTTCTATCCCGAGCAAATGCCTGGCTCCCTCGAAGGCGTAACGGCCCGCCACGCCGGCGATAACGCCGCCGCCGATACCGGCCGCGTACGAGAGCGCTTTTTTACCCACGGAACGTTTGAATTTTTTAGCCAATTTTTCGTTCTCACCGGAGATTTTTTCGCGGTCGAATCCGCGCATACCCTTAAGCGACTCCTCTATCAGTATTTTTTTCGCTTTGGCGCGGGCCATGGGGTATTTATCGAGGACTCCGCTTTCCAGACAACTTTTAAGCTGGCTGATCTCTTCATCCGCCAATATCTGATCCGGCTGTTTAAGTTTTTGTTCCATGGCCTCGATCTCATCCACGATTTCGGCGCTTTTTTTCTCCATTTCTTTTTTCTCCCAGAAAGTATCGAGCGCCTTGCCTATCGCGACCCCGCCGATGGCGCCGCCGGCGATGGCCGGCATATAGGGGCTGTCCGCTATGCTCTGGGCGATGCCGACCGCGCCGCCGATCAATCCACCCTGTATCATGCTTTTGGCCGTGGCGTTCATGCCTGGCCGTGTCCGGCCGTCGATTATTTCTCCCAGCCGTCTTGAGTTTTCATTCATTACTTCTACGAGCACGGCGATGCTGTTGGCCAATTTTTTCTTTTGCTCCGGCGCGAGATCTTTCATATTTTCCTGTTTGGCGATGAATCTCATAGCGCTCGTTTTATAGGCGGAGACCTTCTGCCACTTTTTTCCCTGCATGAATTTATCCAGGGCCGCGCGCCGTACTTCCTGCGTTACCACTGTTCGCAAATTATCGGGAGTGAAGAATTCCCTGCTTTTTTTCTCTCTTATTTTTTCCAGTTTTTTCGCGTTGTTTCGCTTTATCTTGTCGATGGCCGGATTCATCCATGTTCTTACTCTATCGCGCAACAGGCCGGCTCCCGTGCCGAGCATGGCGCCGCCAGCGACCTTGCCCGCCTTCAACAACAGTCCGCTGGCCGCCTTGATACCGAGAATCCGCGCCCCGGCCGAACAGGCGCCGGCGATGGCGCCCACGCCCAGGCCGGCGGCCAGGACTTTTTTATGGTATTTCCACAGCCGGGAAAATTCCCGCTCCGCCTCCGCGTCCAGGATGCCGTTCAGGGTTAACTCCATATTACCTGCTACCATTTCTCTCTCTTCGGGGCTTAAACCCAGGCGATCGAATATTTTTTCAAGCGATTTGTTTTTCTGCCAGTCGATTTTGACTGCATTCTTTTCCAGTTCATATTTTATTTTTCCCTTGATCTCCATATCAAGGCCCAGCCGCTCCAGTAATTCGGCGTCTCTTCCCCTAAGGTTGATTCTCGCCTCCTCTGTCTCGTCCGCGTGCCTGACTCCGAGTTCTTTCACCTCTGCCAAAATTTTTCCGCGCAGATCCTGGTCTTCGTCTCCGCCTTCTCTTTTTATCCTTTTCAGCAGATTCTCGAGCATGATTTTCCGCCCCATACCCCTATAGCCCTGCTCACCAATCAGCGCGTATTCCCGCGCGAAGTCGTCTTCATCCGTTTTCCCTTCGGTCTTCGTCTCCGTTTCGGCCTTTTCCGCCAATTCTTGCTCGCGCGCTTTCCATTCTTCCTCCGTAATTTGCGTGTCGCCGGATTGGTTGTATATACTTTCCGCCTCCTTGGTTTTGCCGGCATTGAGCTCTTCCCCGGTCAAATCCGGGTCTTCTCCTTCCGGATTGTAATAAGCGTCTTCCTCCGGCGCGTTCCCGCTCACGGGCGGATTTTCCGG
>CAYVIA010000006.1:1772-3085 GCA_964451485.1 uncultured Gammaproteobacteria bacterium | reverse complement strand
GTATTATTTTCGTTAACTTTTTTTTGTACTTTTTTCTTTTTGTCCGGTTTGCCGTCATGGCCTGTCACTTTGCCGCCCACCACTTGCACTTTTCGTTCTTTGATATCGAGTTTTCCGTTCACTTTGTTTTTCCCCTCGACCACAATCTCCCTGGTTTCTCCGATTTTTAATTTAGTATATACGGACGGATACTCGGGAGCGGTTTTGCTCCTATTTTGCGCTTTGGCCAAGGTTAAAATATTACGCAATGAATTTAATGGTTCATGTTGCTCGTCGACGGTTCCGGCATTCTCGATCTCTTGCGCCAGCTCGATAGCCATATTCAGAGTTTCTTTATTCTCCGGTTTATCTTCAGCTATTTCCGCGATTTCTTGCAAAATTTCCGCCGTCTTCCGCTCATTAATTTTTTTCAACCATTCTTCGCCCAGTTGCTCGCCGAATTGATGTGCTTCATCTTTAAAATCATTTTTTTTCGCGGTATCACCGTCTTGCGATTTTTTTTGGTTTGTTTCTTCGCTTCTGCCCGTGTTTTTTTTCAGATCAAGCACAAACTCAGACGGCTCGATTGCCATCTCCTGCATCTTTGTTTTCGCCATCCTTTCTTGCTTTCTTGTCTTTTTCAAATCAATCGTTTTCCCGCCGTCTTCTTTTCTGTTTTTTTCTTCTTTGATTTTTTCGAAGCCTCCATTGCCTTGCATACGCGTAAAATTATTTATTATTCAGTTTTTCGGCGCTCTCGATGACCTCATCGCCGAATTTTTTTAGCGCCGCCGCCATTTTTTCCTGATAATTATCTATGTGGGATACCAGATAATCGTTGATCGCTTTGGCGTCGTTATCGCTTTTTTCCATCAATTTTCCCAACTCTTCGGCCTCTTCCGGACTTAAGAGAGCCATTGATTCTATCCCCAGACGTTTTTGAGCTTCCTGGGCCAGTTTTTCCTTGTATTCTTCCAAAAAATCCGCGGGCATACTGTCCAGTCCGGCCTTTTTTATTATTTCTTCGATGAATTTTAGCAGATAATCGGTCATATTTTTGATGTAGTGAAAATAATCACAAATTAATTTAGTTATTCAATACTAGATAAAAATAAATATTTATTTAATAAAGGTATTGACAAAATAATAAGAAAATGCTACGATAATATAATATCTTTGCACATTTGACATAAACCAAAAACAAAAAAGGAGGATAGTCATGGCTCAATTCGTAAGCAGATCGGTTTACACCATCCTGGAGACCAGGATCGCCCTGGTCAAGGTTCCCGGGCCCAAGACGGCTCACACGAAGCTCGTGGAAGCCCACGAGATGA
>CAYVIA010000006.1:0-1672 GCA_964451485.1 uncultured Gammaproteobacteria bacterium | reverse complement strand
TCTTCTTCGTCTTCTTCTTCAAGGTATTCATCCGGCGCTTTTACTTCTTCGCGGCGGTGGAGCGGCATTCCGCTCACGCCCTCGCTCGTCATGCGCTCGTACTGCTCGCGGCTGATCATGATTTCGCGCGGCTTGGCGCCATTGGCCGGACCGACCACGCCCGCTTCCTCGAGCATGTCGAGGATGCGCGCCGCCCGCGCGTAGCCGATCGATAGGCGCCTTTGCAGGAATGAAGCCGAGGCCTTGCCCGCGTTAATGATCAACTCTTTGGCTTCCTCCAAGAGGTCGTCTTCGTCGTCTCCTCCTTCCAGCCCCGCGCCGCCGATACCGCGCACCTTTTGCCTGGCTGTTATATTTTCGTTGTACTCGGCCCGGCCGCCTTTTTCCTTGATAAAGCGCGCGACTCTTTTTATTTCGGCATCGCTGACGAAGGCGCCCTGCAGACGTTTAGGTTTCGACATCTCTGAGTTGAGATAAAGCATGTCTCCGCGCCCGAGGAGCTTTTCCGCGCCCAGGGTATCGAGGATAGTGCGCGAATCCACGCCCGAAGCCACGGAAAAGGCGATGCGCGCCGGCATGTTGGCCTTGATCAGGCCGGTGATGACGTCCACGCTCGGACGCTGCGTCGCGAGTATCAGGTGGATACCCACGGCGCGTGCCATCTGCGCCAGGCGGATCACCCCGGCTTCGATATCGCGCCCGGCCGCCACCATCAGGTCGGCCAGCTCGTCCACGATAAAGATGATATAAGGCATCCTTACCGCGGCCGCAGAGTTAAAAGAGTCGATATTTCTTTGCCCGCTTTTGGACAGGATCTCGAAGCGCCGGTCCATTTCGTTCAGGCACCATTTCAGGGCATTGATCGTCTTGCCGACATCGGTGATTACCGGCGTCAACAGGTAGGGGATACCGTTGTAAACCGGCAGTTCCACGCGCTTGGGGTCCACCATGATAAAACGCAGGTCGTCGGGATTGTTCTGGAAAAGCAAACTGACGATAATGGAATTGAGACAGACCGATTTACCGGAATTGGTGGCGCCGGCAACAAGCAGGTGCGGCATTTTGCTGATATTATCGAACCATGGCCGGCCGGAAACGTCTTTGCCCAGCGCCACGGTCAGATTCGTCTTTCTCTCCCGGAATCCCTTCGATACGAGCGCTTCTTTCAGGCCCACGACCGCTTTTACCTGGTTCGGCACTTCCACGCCGACGAGGGATTTACCCGGAATCGGCGCTTCGATTCTGATCGGGTGCGCGGCCAGGGCCAAGGCCAGGTCGTTGCTCAAGTTGGTGATTTTGGATAATTTGATACCGTCGGCCGGACGGAAAGTGTATTGAGTCACGGTCGGACCCACCATCACGTCGCCCATCTCCACCGGCACGCCGAAATTTTCGAGGTCGCGTTCGATGATCTCTTTGTTGGCCTTGATATCGCCGCTGGTCGGCTTGCCCTTATTGTCGCTCAATAACTTTGTGGACAGATTTATCTTAATACCCGTCGGCTCCCACCAGGCCACGGAATGCTGTACTTCGCCCGCGCCCGGCGTCGCCAGGTGGGGCATATCCGCGGTTTTTTCCTCTTTTTCTTCCTCTTCTTCATCATCCTCCTCCTCCTCGTTTTCCTCTTTCTCTTCCCCTTCTTTTTCTTCTTCATCTTCATCTTCATCTTCTT
>CAYVIA010000005.1:27678-36271 GCA_964451485.1 uncultured Gammaproteobacteria bacterium | reverse complement strand
CCGGCGCGGCCGCTTTGGCGGCAAAATCAGCCACGCTGGCAAGGATATCCTTCCAGGAAAAAACCCGCGTCATGTTGGACGTCAGCTCCGCATTTTTATTCCAGGGTGAATCGTAAAGCAGGGTGGCTATGCCGCGCGCGGCACAGCCCGCCGCGTATTCGTAAGCGTCATCGATGAAAAGCTCCGTGCCTTCCTGCAGACAGAAAGTAGCTTTGCTCACCCTGTTTTTCTCCCCGATTAGTTCTTTCGTATAATAAATCTCCCGGAAACAGCCGGGAAAATATCTTTCGAGCCAAAGGGAAGTCGTATCCGATAACACCCGCGGACGGCTGGTAATAGCTAAAAGCTTATGGTCGCGGCAAAGCGCCTTCACGCCTTCACGCGCTCCCATAATCGGGCTAACCTTCTCGAAGCCGCCCTCATCGACGAATTTATGCAGCCGCAGGACGAATTCATCGAAAGCGATACCCAACGATTCCCGCCAGTCATGCGACTTCAAATTCGCCCGGGATAAACTAGTCCGGAAATTGGCGTTATAGAAAGCGATGAATGCGCTCGAGGTATCGGCCAAAACCTCGTCGATGTCCGTGGCGATAGTCATAATTTATTTCTCCACTAACTTCGATAATATTTCCCTGACGCTTTTCCTGAAATCATACCCCTGAAGCTCCAGGGCGTCATAGAGTCGCTGTGCGCCTTTTTTGAAATCGGTAGACAGCTTAACCGATTCTTCTTTCGCTATTTTTTCCAGTTTCTTCCTGTCCGACAACTCATCAAGCTTATGCCCGTACTTATATTTCAATCCGGCCCCGAGAAAACGCTCGAATAATTTATACGGATGATCAAGGTCGTATAATTTCAGGGCGGTAGCGACGCCCAGCCGGTAAAACGTTCGCTTTGCCGCCTCTTGTTCGGACGAATAAATATCCGTCTTGGCGGAAATCTTTTTTCTAACCGACAACTGGGTCAGTCCCTCGTCGGCAATCCCCCCTTTATGCGTTTCCTCGTGCACGAAAACCGTCTCTATGAGCCGCTTATCACTATTAAAATCAGCGAGCATTTCCTCCGAAATCTCGATTTGCCTACTAGCCGGATCGAAAAGACCTAAAACCCCGCCCGGCATCTGCCTGACTTTTACCGTTTCAGCCCTTAAACCGGCGGCTGACAAACCGACTCTGATTTTTATGATCTGCGCGGCCGCCTTGCCCCGCAAGGAATCGTCTTTTTCACTTCCGACCCCCCAATCCTCAAGGTAATCGATAAAATCAGCCACGGTATTGATCTCTCTTTTTTCTTTCTCCTGTTCGACGCTCCCGCTTATATCTTCCGTTTTTTCTTCTTTGCCGGTATTTTCCTGCGATAATTTTTCCTCTTTGCTCTGCTCGTCTTTAAAAAACAATTTATGCATAATTTTTAATTTTACATATTCTGATTATATAATTATTATGAATTCGTAATTTTTCGTTTTTTGTGTGTTACGCACTACACACATGAAAAAACGAACAATAACGAACGAAGCGAAATTATTTCCAAAATTATTTTAATTTAAATCTCCAAAGATCTTTTAATCTCTATAATAAAATCCTTAAGATGGCTGTCGAAATCGTTATTCTTTATATTTTTTGCCGCCAGATAGAGTTCGGCATAAGAATTTCTGCCGATTAGCGCCCGGATGTCGTCAAATACCCGCTGGCGGGCAAGCGAGCCCTGGGTGGTAAAAACCGAATAGCGTTTGATCTTTTCCGCGTTGGCCGCCAGATAAGTCCTTACGCCAGCGGCCATGGTGCCGGCCCAGACAGGCGTGCCGATAATGACATGCTCATAATCAGCCGCGTTCGCGGACACCGGGCTGATAGATGTTTCTTTTTTGCGCATGGCGTCCCGTCCGGCTCCCAGCCAGCCCCAAATGCCGTCCCGGTTCTTAAGGTCGTTGATCTCCTCGATATCGGCCGGCAGGAGACGGGCCATGGCTTCCGCCACTTTTTTCGTCGTGCCGGTGCGGGAGTAATAGATAACAAGAATCTTCATAAATTTCTTCGCGAATATAAAAATCTTAATACAAACTTACAAATTACAAAATAAAATATTTAACATTTGATATTTAACCAAACGCCGAATACCCGCACCAAAGGTCAAAGGTCAAATGTAATTCTCCGTAAATTTTTCCCAATTTGTAAACTCGTGGGGCTATTTTGTTTTTGCCAATTTAATTCCCAGCTCTTTAAGCTGTTTTTCTTCTACTTCACTCGGGGAATCCATCATCACGTCGCGCGCCTGGCCGTCCTTGGGGAAAGCGTAAATATCACGGATCGACTCGCAGTCGAACAGTATCATCAATATCCTGTCCAGTCCCGGCGCGATCCCTCCGTGGGGCGGGGCGCCGTATTCGAAAGCGCGGATCATGTGTCCGAATTTCCGGTCGACTTCTTTCCGCTCGTAGCCGGCGATGGCAAAGGCCTTGTACATGATCTCGGGGTCGTGGTTGCGGATAGCGCCGGAAGAAAGTTCATACCCATTGCAGACCAGATCGTACTGATAGGCCAATACGTCGAGCGGCTCCTGCGTTTCGAGCGCTTCGAGTCCGCCCTGGGGCATAGAGAACGGATTGTGCGAAAAATCGATCTTACCTTCTTCCAGCTCGGAGTAATCGAACATGGGAAAATCGTATATCCAGGCCCAGGCCGCGACCTTTTCGTCCTTTAGTCCGAGGCGCGTGCCGCACTCGTTTCGCACCGCGCCCAAAGACGCGCACACCGTCCGCCACTTATCAGCGGCAAAGAAAATTATATCACCGGCTTTGGCGTTTACTTCATCAATGATCCGCGCGGACAGGTCATCTCCCAGAAATTTAAGAATCGGGGACTGCGGTTTGCCCTCGTCTTTGATCGTGATATACGCGAGCCCTTTCGCGCCCTTGTCTTTGGCTACTGCCTCCAGTTCGTCGATCTGACTGCGGGTAAACCTGGCGCCGCCGTCCACCTTAAGCGCGTGCGCCACGCCGCCGCTCTTGACCGCGTCCGCGAAGATACCGAAGCCGCAATCGCGGACAAGCGCGGAAATATTTTTTATAGGCAGGCCGAAACGCAGGTCGGGCTTATCCGTACCGTATTTTTCCATGGCTTCACGATACTTAATGCGCGGAAAAGGGCTCTCCATCACTTTTTTATCGGAAAATTTATCGGTCAGTTCGACCATCAGCGGCTCCACGATCTTCCAGATATCTTCCTGCTCCACGAAACTCATCTCCAGGTCGATCTGGTAAAAATCGCCCGGATGGCGGTCGGCGCGCGTATCCTCGTCGCGGAAGCAGGGGGCTATCTGGAAATAACGGTCAAGGCCGCCGACCATCAAAAGCTGCTTGAACTGCTGGGGGGCCTGGGGCAGGGCGTAGAATTTTCCGGGATAGAGCCGGGAAGGCACGAGATAATCCCGGGCTCCTTCCGGGGAGGAGTTAGCCAGGATTGGCGTCTGCACCTCCAAAAAACCGCGTTTATGGAAATAGTCCCGCACGCAGCTTATCAGCCGGTCGCGCTTAGCCATGGTCTCCTGCAATTCCTTGCGGCGCAGGTCGAGAAAGCGGTACTTAAGGCGCAGATTCTCGTTCGCCGTACCGGCTTTTTCCTCGTCGATCTCGAAGGGCGGCTGTTTGGAGCGATTGAGCGTTTCCATGGCCGTTACTTCCACTTCAATTTCGCCCGTATCCATTTTCGGGTTAACCATATCGGCCGGACGCGGCTCCACCTTGCCCGTGACTTTTATCACCCACTCGCTGCGCAGCTCTTCGGCCATCTTATGCGCCACGGCGTCGATCTTCGGGTCGAACTTGACCTGCGTCAGGCCGTAACGGTCTCTAAGGTCGATAAAGATCA
The DNA here is from genome assembly GCA_964451485.1 of uncultured Gammaproteobacteria bacterium. Taxonomy (GTDB): domain Bacteria; phylum Patescibacteriota; class Patescibacteriia; order Patescibacteriales; family UBA12075; genus CAYVIA01. The sequence goes on along the minus strand of CAYVIA010000005.1, from coordinate 32,402 downwards.
CGCCTCCATGGTCGCGCCGCCGGTGCACCCAGCCGCACAACGCAACGGTCTTGCCGGCCGCTTTTTTATCCAGTTCTCCGCATGTATGGGTTCGAAACATATTTAACTAAAATTAGTAAAAAAAATAATATTTTCTTCCACTCTTACCATAATTATACCTCTGGCAAATTCTTTCTTAATATTAACCTATTTTTCGGTTTTTAGCAAGAAAAAATGCCGGTATTTCACTAATACCGGCTTTAAATTTATTTTTCTTCCTAAAATGTTTCTAGTTGACGATCACCGTAATCAATAACCGTCTTAAGACCTCTTCGGGTCATGACACAAACGGCTTCGATGCGCACCCCGCCGACGCCTTCGATATAGATACCGGGTTCGATAGTCATCACCATGTTTTCGGTGATGGGATGATTTCTGCCGGGTCCCAATATCGGTTTAAGGTGAAAGGTATCCCGATCGTAGTTGCCCAGGCCAAGACCGTGGCCGAGACTGTGGGTAAAATATTCACCGAATCCCTGCTTTTGCAGGTAGTCACGCGCGTAAGCGTCTATCCGGCTCTCGGTATCGCCGCATCTGGCCTTGCTTATGGCCTCGAAATAAGCGTCCCGGACGTGATAATATATCTTCCCTAATTTCCCGGAAATTTTACCGATGGCGACGGTATTGGTCTGGTCGGAATTGTACCACTTGTATTTGGCGCCAAAATCGCAGACTACCAGTTCGCCCTTTTTCAATCTTTTGTCCCCGGCCATATGGTGGGGCTTGGCTCCGTTGGGACCGGAAGCAATCAACGAAGGGAATGAACGTTCGCTCGCTTCTCTTCGACGAAATTCGTTTTCCAGAGCGCTGGCTATATCGCGCTCTCTAACGCCCGGTCCGATCATGGATTTGATGGCATTAAAGCTTTCGTGGGCGATTAGGGCTGATTTTTTCATTAAAGCGAGCTCACGGCCGTCCATAACGGTCCGAAACCATTCCAGGCGGGAGGCCATCCCGGACGCGCGGCTGCCAAGGCCGCGAAGGACCTTATTCAAAGCATCGTAATCATTTTTGGTAACGGTATTTTCTTCGTAGCCCAATCTCTTCACTTTAGCGAGTAGTTCTTTCTGCCATACAGACATCAATTTTTCTCGAGTGACGATCACGCGCTCATAATCGGGCGACTCCTGTTTGGCCTGAATCTCGTATCTGGGGTCCGTAATCAGGATCTTTTTTTTCGGGGTGATCAATAATTTACCGTCCATGCCTCCGATAAAACCGGAAAGGTAATATATATTCTCCGGACTGGCTACCCAAAAAGCATCGACTTTCCCGTCCTCCATGATCTTTCGTAACCTTGCCACCCTTTCTTCTTTTCCGGTCATTTTTCTCCCTCCTGATTTTTTGTTTGTTTTATTTACCATAAATTTGAATGTACGATAATTTTATTAAGATTAGCACGGATAACAGCATAAGTCAAGCGGCTAAGACAGGCTCTGCCGGCTAAAAAATTCTCCTTCCGCGACTGCGGCACCACGAAAAAGAGAGGCGTTTTTAAAACATTTCGGGTTAATTTTGGGTACCTTTAAAGGTACCCAAAAAAATTACGGAAAAACCAACATCATATCCGGGGTATAAAGACACCGGGTGTCTACTCAGCCGCAATGGTAGGCGTGAAAGGAAGTAATGATACCGGCCAGTTCGCGGCCCGGTTTTTCCTCTATTTTAAAGCGGGGCAGGTCGCTTATGGCGAGGCGGGCGAGCAGGCGCATGGTTTTAATCGCCGGAGGCGACACCGGCTGGCGAACCACGGAGGCGGCCAGGCCGGCGTGGCAGCGCGCGCAGACCACGCCGCCCCTCTCCGGACTGAAATAGTTGCCGCGCGGCACGGCCGGTTGGCGGCAAACCACGCACTCATATAATTCCGGTCCGTACCCGGAATTGACAAGCAATTTAAAAACGAAGCTATGATGATAAAAATTATGAAGCGGCTCTTTGGTGCGCTCAAGCAACTCCAGATAACCGCGCACGAGTTCAAAAAGATTCATATCCGGCTCTTCTCCCTTTATCATCCCGCCGAAAACCGCCATAGCCTTGCCCGCCAGCACGATCTTGCGCCAATCATCTTTAATATTCCGGAATCCCCGCAGGCAATCGGCGCCGCCGATATAGTTGAAATGTTTGCCTCTGACCACCATAATACGCGCCAAGCTCACCGGCTGCAAGTGGCCGGCAAGCTTCGAGCCGATCTTGCGCGCGCCGCGCGCCACTAAATCGAGCTTGCCGCGTTCCCGGCTATAAGCGGATACCATCGAATCGTGTTCGCGGAAAGGGCGGTTGTTGATAATAATCGCTTGGGTGGAAAATGTTTCGTCCATAAATCGATATAATCCCCTCCCTCCGGGAGGGGTGAAAGGTTCGGTAACTTAAGATAATTGCGGCGAGAAATAAATGTAGCTCTACCGCACGAATTTGCCAGGGGGGGGAAGGGGTATGGCGAGCGAGATGAATTTATATTATGAAATAATATGTCTTAGTCTAATTAAAGCTTGATATCGTGCGCCTCACCCGCCTATCCCTCCCCCGGCATCCTGATCTATGGGATACGTTCATTCCGTCTTACGCCGTTAACTAAAGCGAGGCGCTCTTCGCCCCTCCCGAAGGGAGGGGATTTTGTCGATCCAGATACGACTGCAAAATAAGCATGGCCGCGACCGCGTCGCGGGAGGCGCGCGTTTTCCTGTCGCGGGATAGGGCGTCGGCCGCTTTGCTGGTCAGGCGCTCATCCACCAATTCCACGGGAATATCCGCTTTCTTTTTCAATAAATCGACGAAATTTTCGAAATCACCCGACACCTGACGCTCGACGCCCGACATTTTAAACGGTTTGCCCAGCACGATTACGTCGATATTTTCCTCTTTCACTATGCGCGCGATATCATCAACATCACCCACGACCTTAAACGGCACGGCGATCCTATTTTCGCTATCCCCCGAAGCCAGTCCGATCCGCTTCTCTCCCCAATCTATGCCAAGATATTTTTTAACCCCTGCATCCATAATTCGTTATTCATGATTCTATAGTTAATATCTCGCATCCGTCTTTCGTTACCGCTACCGTATGCTCGAAATGGGCGCTCAAAGAGCCGTCGGCCGTGGCGATGGTGAACCCGTCGGGCATATTTTTTACCTTGTAGTGGCCGGCGTTTACCATGGGTTCGAGCGCCAGCGTCATGCCGGACGCGAGCGTAACATCCTCGATCATGGTTCCTTTTATTTCGTAATTCGGTATGGGCGGATCCTCATGCACGGCCGTACCCACGCCGTGGCCGACCAGGTCCCTGACGACCGAGAACCCCCGCGCCTCGGCGTAACTTTGCACCGCCCGGCCGATATCGTTCAAAGTATTACCCGGCCTGACAGCCGCGATAGCCGCCTCCAGGCATTTTCTCGTTGCCTGGATCAGCTTTTTCGCTTCCCGGCTGACGCGCCCGACCGCGACCGTGGCCGCCATGTCCGTATAATATCCGCCCCTGTCCGGCCCGAAAGGATATTCCATGCCGATATCTATGCCGACGATATCCCCGCTATCGAGAATCCTCCCTGGCAGAGCGGGCGCGTGCACGACCTCTTCGTTGATCGAGGTGCAAAGGGCGGTAGGATATGCCTTCGTATCCATGGCCGATTTATACCCCTTAAAAGAAGGGCGCCCGCCGGCGGCGATAATCAGCTCGCAGGCCGTTTTTTCCAGGTCGGCGGTCGATACTCCCGGCTTGACCGCACGGGTAAGTTTTTTTAAAACCGAGGCTAAAATCGCACCTCCCTCGCGCATGACCGCTATTTCTTCGCCGGTTTTGATGATAATCATATAGCTTTATGCTTTATAAGCGACGTTCTTATTTCTTTCTCCACTTCTCCGATACTTTTTTCCCCGTTAACTTTAAGGAGCTCGTGGTGTTGTCTTAAAAAGCTAAGTACCGGCCCGATATGCCGACGGTAAATGGCCAGCCGTTCCGCGATCACTTCCGGCCGGTCATCGCGGCGCATCATCAGGCGGCGGCCGCAACGGTCGCATTTTCCGGCCTCCCTCGGTGGTTTGAAAATAAGATGGAAAGTCTCGCCGCATTTGCAGACCCGGCGGTTAGTCAGGCGTTTTTTCACTTCTTCCCCGCTCACATCGATCAAAATGGCATAAATCTCGTGGGGACCGTCAACCATACTATCGAGTTTTTTCTGCAAAGAACGCATTTGTGCGATCGTACGCGGATAACCGTCGAAGACGGCGCCCATCCCCGCCTCTTTCCTTCCGAGAAATTCATCTACCATCTCGCTGACGATTCTATCGCCGATCAGTCCCCCGTGCGCCATGATGGGCGCGATTTTCTTTCCCAGGGCGGTACCGGCCTTTACTTCACGCCTGAAAAGCCCCCCTGGACTGAAAAACGGCAGACGAGAAGTAACCGTCAGTTTTTCCGCCTGTGTGTCCTTGCCCGATCCGGGCGGACCCAGGAAAATAAGAAAAATTTTATGTCTTCGCCGTTTTTTATTTGTCATACTTTTCGAACTAAAGAGACTAAGTTACTACGATTTTTTGTTGATCTTTCCAGTATTTTTATAAAACAAACCATCATTAAATTTTATAACTGTCGCCATATTTCTCACAAAAATCGTAGTAACTTAGTCTCTGTTGCCTATCCCCGCCACAACAAAAAAACCAAATAACACACATAAATACCGATTAGTAC
>CAYVIA010000005.1:0-27578 GCA_964451485.1 uncultured Gammaproteobacteria bacterium | reverse complement strand
AAGCCCACGGCCAGCACAGCCAGAAGGGAAAACGGAATCTCTTTATTGACGGTCGCCCTTTTTACCAAGAGGGGCGTAATCACCGCGGAGATACCCAGGATCAGAAGCGTGTTGGTGATATTCGAGCCGATAATATTGCCGAGCGCTATGCCGGAACTGCCTCGAAGGCCGGCCATGGTACTGATCACGAGCTCCGGCATGGAAGTGCCGAAAGCCACCACGGTCAAACCGATCACAAAAGAGGAAATGCCTAATTTCCTGGCCACGGAAGATGATCCGTCCACCAGTATATCGGCTCCCTTAAGCAAAAAAATAAATCCTACAAGGAGGTAAAATAAATCGACTAACATATTATGCCTTATATCTTACGCAGCGGAATACTGGGGCGGGAACCGACATTCCGGCTTATACCGCCTCCGCCCGGCAGGGCCTTGCTCGCGCCGCCCCCGCCTGCGCCGCCCGCACCCGGAAAATTTCCCGTCAATTTCGTTTCCGGATTGAAACTGCCGGCCACGGACCTCGCGTCAGACTGCGAGGCAACCGGGCTGCCGCCCTTAGCCGCCTGCGTACCGCCTAATTCACCGGCTTGTTTGTTGCCCAATATCGATACTGCCCCCTCTTGAGCGTGAACGCCTATTTCATCAGCCGTTATTTTCGTCTTCACCGCAGCCCCCCCCTCTCCTGTTTCTTTATTGATCGTTTCAACTCTCTCAGCTGCCGCTTCCGTACGTGAAACCTTGCGCCCGGCACCCGTCTTCACGCGCTTGCCCAGCAAATTTTCCGCCTCAGACGAATTATTACGATCCCTATTGTAACGACTCCAATTCAGATTTCGTCGCTTAATAACGGCCAGCCGCTCCTCCTCTGCCGCCATTTGTTTTTCCGCTGTATCTTCATCGTTAGTCAGCCCTACTTTCTTAAATCTCCTGATCTCGCTTCTGCGCCATCCCCATTTTTTCTCCGCTATTTGCCTTATATCTTCGGCGGATTTAATCTTGCGTGATGACTTTGAGGTTATTTCATTAGCAATCGTTTTTATCACCTTGTCCCGGCTGCCTAATGATCTGTCGGAACTCTTTTTAATTTTATTTTTCATGGCATCGGAAAGCGCCTTTTTGTACTTATCCCGCAAATTTTGCATGATACCTGATTTTAAGCGAATTTTTCCCATAATTTTACGCTTCTTCATTATTTATACCTTAGCGCCTCAAGGGCGTTGATGCGGGCGGCGCGGCGCGCCGGATAAAAACCGGTAATAAGCCCCACCACCGTCGAAAAGATAGTGATCGTCAGGACAAACCACATCGGCGTATAGAACATATCGATTTTCTGCCCGCCCAGCACGCCGGCCAGGATATTAACGCCGTAATTGAATATCTCCCCGCCCGCTATGCCGATAGCGATACCGCCCACGCCGCCCAAAAAACCGATAATAACCGATTCGGCCAAAAACATGTTCCAAATATCGACGCTGGTAGCTCCCAGCGCCTTCATGATCCCGATCTCCTGTGTTCTTTCGAGAAGGGCGATAGTCATGGTATTGAACATGCCTATGGCGCTGACGATAAGGGCGACGATACCGAAAGAAGCCAGCACGATCTGCACGATCTTGAAAACCTGGTTCGCCTGTTCGATGATATCGGAAAGAGCGCTGACCAAAAACCCGTTGTCGACGATCGCGCTTCTGACCGCGTCCATATGATCGTCCTTGTCCACCTTGACTTTCAGCTTGCTGTAATCGCTGATGCCGATATCCTGGCTCACCGCGAAAGGTATAAAAATATAATTCGAATCATCATCCGCGATAATGCCGGCAATCTCGAAATCATCGTCCAATTTTACGGAATCCCTGGTGATCGTGCCCCCTTCTTTCTGGCTGGTCTGCATTTTAAAAACGGTCAATTTCACTTTTTGGCCTATGGCGTTATCTTCGGAGAGGTCGAAAAGATTCAGGGCTGACGCGGAAATGATAATCTTATGCTTGTCGCTCGCGTTATCCGTATAATACTCCCCTTTTCCCAAGGTCGTGCCTTCAAGCCGCAGATACTCCCTATTCGCGAAATTAGCCGTCAATTCGGAGGCTATATCGCCTATATTCATCTGCACCTGCGCCGATACCATAGGATTAACTTTTTCCACCCCGGGAATTTTCTTTAAATTATCGATGGCATTCTCATCCAATTTTATATTCGTCAAATCGCCGGTACTGACGTCTAAGCTCAACAGAGCGTCGGAAGTCGTGATCTGGTTCAAAATCAGCATCTGGATGCCGTATCCCAAAGACACCAGAAACAGAATTGCGCCGATACCGACGCTGATGCCGAGAATGGTCAAAATCGTCCTGGACCTGTTGGTCCGGAACATTCTGGTAGAAAGACGAAAAATATCGGTAATTAACATATATGATTTTGACTATTTAATATCTCTCCCCGAAGAGTTTATCACGTCCTGGAATAATAAGACCTTTTTTACCGCCTTGGCCATCCGGTCGTAATCGGCCCTGCCCCCGATCCGCAAGAGCGTCTGGCCCATGACCCGGCCAAAATCCTTCATGCCCGCGCCCCCCATGGATCTGACGACATCCTTTACGACCTGCTCGATATCGGCATCGGTCATTTCTTCGGTCGGCGGTTTCGGCGGCGCGTTCTCGTCCGCCTTTCCCTTCTCATCTTTGGCGCCTTTTGCGCTCTCTGTTTTCGGCTCCGGCTCCGCGGTTCCGGATCCGCTATCGGCCGGCTTAGCCGCCCCTTCAGCTTCTTTCTTTTCCCCGCCATCTTCTTTCTTCTCGTTTTCTTTTTCACCATCATCCGCCCCGCCGTCATCCGCTCTTTCTTCTTCTTTTTCTTTCTTGTCAGAAGCGCGGGGGGTGAACTCTTCTTTTTCTCCCATTTCACGCTGGACAATACCGAAACCAAGAATCAGAATCAATTCTATCTCGTTGGTAATCGCCCTGGCTGTTTTGCTGTTCAAACCGACCCCGCCTTCCTTAAAAGGCGTATCCAGATAATTATAAAACTCTGATTTTTGGATCTTGGCTTCCAGGCGGTTTTTAACGGCCAGCCGCAGTCGTTTCAGCTGCTCTTGATCAAGATGCCGGTAATATTCAAGATAACAGGTTTTCAAAAGGTAGTCCGTCAGCTTGTCCGCTTTTTCCTCCATGTTTATTTTATCATGTCGTCCGTAAACATTCTTTCTCTGCCTGCCTTTCTGGTAAATAAAATAGGCAATCCGGAGAAGCCGCCTCACCCTCCTCACGATCTTGGCGGCCGTTCTGCTGTCGAAACCCACGCCGCCTTCGCTGGAAGAACGGTTTAAAATATCGAAAAACTCATCGAGGGAAATGGTGCCCAAAAGACGCCTTTGAATCACGTCCTCGAAGACCTTCGCCTCTTCCATATTGCGATTGGTGATGAAATGATGGGCGAAAACCTTGGCCTTATAGGGCATAATCAGGATATTTATCTGCTCCGGCGACAAACCATGGTACGTGCGCATAATTTCCTTGATCTCATCCGACGGCGCCTTGGTCACGATCTCTTTCAATTCCTGCTTCTCTCCCTTGCGGCGGTTGACCGTTTCCCGGGTAATAATCCCGTCTTTCATGTAAATTATCCGATCCCCGTAACTCAGATTTTCCGGATTGTGGGTAACGAGAATAATAGTCTTTTTTTCTTTTTCGTTCAATTCTTTTAGAATTTCCAAAACGTTTTTTGCGGAAACCGAGTCGAGGTTGCCAACCGGCTCATCGGCCAGAACCAGTTGCGGGTTATTGACGATGGCGCGCGCGATGCCGATGCGCTGCTGCTGGCCGCCGGATAATTCAGTCGGAATTTTGTTCGCGTGCTGAAGAATACCGAAACGTTCCAAAAGCGACTTTGACCATTTTTCCCTTTTTCTTTTTCGTACATTGACGAAAATCTGCGGCAAGGCCACGTTGTCGAGCACCGATAAGCTGGTGACAAGATTATAGGCCTGATAAATCATGCCCACCTGCGCGCGGTGATAACCGGCAAATTCTTTTTTGTTCATCGTCATCATATTCTTGTCGAACACGGAGATACTGCCGTCATCCGGGCGCTCCAAGCCGGCAATAACATTTAAGAGGGTGGATTTTCCGCACCCCGAGGGACCAAAGACAATGATAAATTCTTCCGGGTAAATTTTTAAGGTAATATTAATCAGGGCCTGGAATTCGTTATCCTTGCCCCGGTTATAGATAAAATTAACATTATGCATCCTGATAATAGGCTCCATATTCTCGATCCTTTTGTTTTAGCCAAAAATCGTGCCCATACAAAATACGGCACTTTTTCACAGCTATAATATATTATACCACGAATTGCTAACAAAAAACCAGCTCTCGGCTGGTGGTAAATAAAAAAATCGGCCGGTACCCTGCTTTATCCGCCTTCATATTCGCGCATAGTCAGCTGTGATTCGATCTGTTTCACGGTTTCGATCACTACCGCCACCACGATTAAAAGACTGGTGCCGCCGATCGCCAGTGACTGATCATGGGTAATATAACGTAATACCAGCGGCAAAACCGCGATCAGACCGAGAAAAAGCGCGCCGACGAATATTATTTTATGCGTGGTCTGGGCCAGATACTGGCTGGTAAAACGTCCCGGCCTGATACCGGGAATAAATCCCCCTTGTTTTTGCAGATTTTCCGCGATCTGATCCGGGTGGAAGATAACCTCGGTATAAAAATAGGTAAAGACAAAAACCAGCAGGAAATAAAGTACGCCGTAAACGAGCTGGTTTTGAAAAAGGGTGATAGTCCATTCCGCCGCCGCCGCGATCCAGGCGCTTTTGGCAGCCACGAAAAATTGGGCGATCATCGGCGGAAAAAGTACTACGGAAATGGCGAAAATAATGGGGATAACACCGGCCATATTGACGCGCAGGGGCAAGTGAGTGCTGGTACCGCCGTACATGCGGTTTCCTCTGATCTGTTTGGCATACTGGACGGGAATATTGCGCTGGGCCTCCGTGATATAAACCACGCCGACAACCGTCAAAAGCGCCACCACCGCAAAGCCGATAAAGACGAATAGCTGGTTGGGGTCGAAATTGACGATATTATGCTGAATAGCCTGCGGCAACCTGGCCACGATACCGGCGAAGATCAGGAGAGAAATACCGTTGCCCACGTTCTTCTCCGTTATCAGTTCCCCGATCCACATCAGGAAGACGGTACCCGCGGTAATTATCACTATCATGCCTAACATCTTAACGGCCGATACGTCCGCCAAGATGCCTGTGGATGAACGCTGGAGTAGCGTAATCATGCCGAAGGCCTGCAACATAGCCATGGGAACGGTTAACCAGCGTGTCCACATATTAATCTTCTGCCTGCCTGATTCTTCTTTTTGCATTTCCTCAAGCTGAGGAACGATCATGGCCAGCAGCTGAAAAATAATGGAGGCGGTAATGTAGGGCGCCACTCCCATCATCACGACGGAAAAGTTCTGCATGCCTCCGCCGGAGAAAATATTAAGCAGGCCAAGAATCTGATTAGAGGCGAAAAAATCCTTCAAGGCCTGGGCATTGACGCCGGGAATGGGGATATGGGCCGCCAGGCGGAAGATAGCCAGCATAGCCAAAACGAAAAGCAGGCTATTCCTAAGGTCTCTGGCTTTCCAAATTTGCATTATCTTATTGAACATTGTTTCTATCGCTTATTTTTTCTTCTCCGGGTCGAGCTGCTTTTTTACGCTGGCGCTCATCTTTACCCCCGAGAATTTAAGATTTTTCAGCTTCAACTCGCCCTTACCCAGGATTTTCACCGGTATTTTAGACGTGTCGAGCAGCCCCGCTCTTAAAAGGGTTTTGGGCGTGATCTTATCGCCATCTTTAAAATTCACATTGATTACATCTAAATTAACCACTTGATTTTTAGGTTTAAGCGACTTAAATCCCCGCTTTTTCGGGGTGCGAAGCAAAACCTGTCTCATACCCAGACGTTTCAGGTTGCTTACTCCCGATCTTGACTTCTGGCCCTTAAGTCCGCGCCCACTGTAAGTTCCATGGCCGGAGGCGTTGCCCCTGCCCACGCGTTTCCGCTTCTTCGTTGATCCTTTGGCTGGTTTAACCGTATGTATCGCTAACATAAAATTCAATAATTATTTTTTATCGTTGTTTTTGTTCGCAAGCGCGGTTTTATCTGCGCTCTTGCTTTTATTATCCGTTTTGCTTCCGTTCTTCCCGGCCTTCTTTCCCTCCACGTTCTTGAGGTTTTTTAGCGCTTCGATCGTACATTTGGCGATATTGGCCTTGTTGTTGGTACCCAGGATCTTGCTGGTAATATTCTTCACGCCGGTCAATTCGAGGACGATACGGACAGCGCCTCCCGCGATTACGCCCTTGCCTTTTCTGGCCGGTTTCAATAATATTTTGGCCGCGCCGTATTTATAATATATCTCGTGCGGAATCGTTTCGTTTACCAGCGGCATATCGATAATATTCTTTTTGGCTTTATTGACCGCCTTGGTAACAGCCATGGTCACATCGGCTCCTTTGGAGAGGCCCACGCCGACCTTGCCCTTCTTATTGCCCAGCACAACACAGGCGCGAAAGCGCATTCTTTTTCCCCCCGCCATTACGCGCGTAACCCGGGCAATATCGACGATGCGCTGTTCGAACTCATCCGGCTGTCTCTCGCCCCTGGCTCTGCCGGCCCTGCCGCCCGGCCCGCCTCTTTCCCGTTTTCTTTTTTCGGCATATACCGATCTGCCCGCGCCCGCCTTATTATTCCCGAACCCCGGTTTCCTCGTCGGCTGTCCGGATCCGGCCGGTTTTTTATTCATTTTCTTATCCATAATATTTAATTTATGGTGATAAAATAACCACGATTATTTTGATTACAGCTCCAATCCGCCTTCCCGGGCGCCGTCCGCTATCGCTTTAACGCCGCCATGGTATCTGTAGCCCCCCCGGTCGAACACTACGCTTTTTATTTTCTTATCTTTTGCTTTTTGGGCCAAAAGTTTCCCCAGCCCAAATCCACTCTCTTCTATCCCGCGCCTCTGTTTGTCGTCCGTTTTACCATCTTTATTTCCCGCTTTCGATTTTATCTTTATTTCCCGGCTATGAACACTCACCAGGGTCTTGCCGTTCGCATCATCAATCAGCTGCAAATAAAAATTATTGTTCGACTTATATACGCTTAACCGGGGACACGCCCGCGTGCCTTTAACCTTAGAACGAATCCTCATCCTCCGCCTGTCCCTTTTTGCTCGTTTTTCCACGCTTTTATCCATATGAATATATTTATCCACTTCGTAAAACTTTTTTCAAAAAAGTTTTCAGTTGATTTATTCTCCCTTAGTGGCCGTCTTTCCTTCTTTCCTTCTGATAACCTCATCAACGTATTTTATGCCCTTGCCTTTATACGGTTCCGGCTTCTTGATCTTCCTTATTTGCGCGGCCGTCTCTCCCACCAGCTGCTTATCGATGCCGCCCAAAGTAATAACGTTCCCTTCTACGGCCGCGTTCACGCCCTTCGGCAACTCATATACGACCGGATGGGAAAAACCCAGATTCAAGGTTAGTTTCTGGCCGCTTAAAGCGATCCTAAAACCCACGCCGTTAACTTCAAGCTTCTTCTCGAATCCTTCGCTGAGACCGATCACCATATTTCTGATTAAACTCCAATAAAGCCCCCAGAACGCCCTTTCTCTCTTGGCTTCTTTGTTTTTGACGCTCACCCTGATCTCTTTGGTTTTATCGTCAACCTCCACTTGCACCAGAGAGTGCAGTTTCTGTTTCAATTCGCCCTTTCCTCCTTTAACCACGATAAAACCATCCTTGATCGCGGCCTCTATGCCCTCGGGTATTTTAATGGGAATCTTTCCTAATCTTGACATATATTTGAAAAAATTGTGTGCTACTATACTTCAATTAATATTAATACTTAATCTCGCCATACCGCCTCGATAACCCACAAATTCACGAATCTACAACGAATATACAAATATTCATCAAAATGTATTTTTATTTATTATGATGTTCCGGCTTAAAATATACAAATTTCCTCGCTAATAAATTTCGCACAAAACTTCTCCGCCCATGCCTTTTTTTCTGGCCTCCTTGTTGGTCATCAGCCCTTTGGGGGTGGAAATAATGGCGATACCCAAATTATTGAGGACTCTGGGCAATTCTCCCTTGCCCACGTATATTCTCAAACCCGGCTTCGATATCCTTTTTAATGAGGCGACAGCCGGTCGGCCGCTTTTTTTATACTTCAAAATTATTTTTATCATGTCGAAAACTGCGGTCTTATTTTTTTTGCCTTCGCCGCGTACCACCTCAACCCTGCTCACCCATCCTTCTTGTTGCATAATTTCCGCGATAGCCAGTTTGATCCTGCTCATAGGTATGATAACCTCGCGCTTTCTTGCCGCTGAAGCGTTTCTTATTCTTGTTAACATGTCCGCTATTGGATCCGTCATACTTTTTGATTAAACTATATACGTATTATTCGTTATCAATCCCCCCGCAAATTTACGGAGTAAATCTAGTTGAATTATCTTTGTCCGCTGGTTTGTCGCGGAAAATTAACGGCCGCTTAAATGAATTACCAGCTTGACCTGGTGACCCCCGGCAAATCTCCGCTTTCCGCCAGTTCGCGAAAACAGATACGGCACAGGTTAAAATCACGCATGTAGCCATGGTTGCGGCCGCAACGCCAGCATCTCCTGACCGTCCGGGTGGAATATTTCGGATTCCTTTTGGATTTAGCGATTAATGCTTTTCTTGCCATGTTTATTTAGCTTATTGCCACGGAGGTGGTTCGTTAATTAGCTTTTTTAAAGGGAAAACCCATCTGCCGAAAAAGTTCGAGCCCCTCTTCCCGTGTTTTGGCGGTGGTGGCCAGGCATATTTCCAGGCCGAAAATATTCTCAACCTCATCCGCTTTGATCTCCGGAAAAGGCAGATGTTCGCGAAAGCCGACGGTAAGATTGCCGGCGCGGTCGACCGCTTTCTCGTTCAGGCCGCGGAAATCCCTCACTCTGGGAAAAGAGATATTGATCAATTTATCGACGAAATCATGCATCCTCGGCCCTCGCAGAGTAACACAAGCGCCGATAACCATTCCTTCCCTGATTTTAAAAGACGAAATTGATTTTTTGGCTTTGGTTAAAACTGGTTTCTGTCCGGTAATGCGTTTGAGCCCGTCCACCACGTTGTCGATATACGATTTTTCTTTGACATGGCGTCCGAAACCGACATTAACCACCGCTTTGATCAGCCGGGGCGCCTCTAAAGCGTTCTTATAGCCGAATTTTTCTTTCAATTCGGGAATTATATGCTTTTTATATTTTTCCTGAATAGTCATAATACTGAGGCAAAATTATTTAATCCACGATTTGTTTGCACTTCCTGCATATCCTGAATTTTTTCATTTTCTTCTTCTTTTCGGGCGCGGCTTCTTTTTCCGCCTGTTCCGCCTGAACGCCGGCGGCAGCGGCGCTTCCGTGCGACGTCTCAACGTATTTATATCCGACCCTGGTCGGTTTGCCGCACTTCGGACAAACGAACATCAGGTTGGAAATATTCATCGGCGCGGGAAATTCGATACGCTGCCCCTTTTCCCCCTGCTTCCTCGGCCGCATATGCTTGATCAGCAAATTCAAACCCTCTATACTGGCGCGGTTGCGGGACGCAAAAATCTGCAGGACCTTGCCGGTCTTGCCCCGGTCCTTACCCTTTAAGATTTTGACTTTGTCGCCCTTTTTTATTTTCATAATATTTTTCAGATATTTTTCAATCGAAAATCGTCAATCGAAAATCTCAAATCACAAGACTTCCGGCGCCAAGGATGCGATTTTGGCGAATCCGGCCCGGCGCACCTCGCGCGCGATAGGACCGAAAACTCTCGTCCCCCGCGGATCCTTTTTGTCCTTTTCCAGAATAATACAGGCGTTATCGTCAAAACGCAGATAAGTGCCGTCCTTTCTCCCAATCTCCTTTTTCGTCCTGACCAAAACCGCCCTCACCACATCGCCTTTTTTGATGGCGGTATGAGGCGCGGCTTCTTTGACGGCAGCCGTAAAAACCTCACCGATGCGCGCATAACGCTTTTTATAACCGCCGGTCACCCTGATACACTGGACCATCTTCGCTCCCGAATTATCGGCTACTTTTATTTTCGATTGAACCTGAATCATATTTGCTTGTGATTTTTGGGATTATCGAAATTTTTGGGATTATCGAGATAATAACAAATCTCACAAATCCTAAAAAGCCCAAGAACTTCAAAAATCTCACTTATACAACACCCTCCATCTTTTGTCTTTCGACAAGGGGCGGCATTCGGTAAAACTGACCTTATCACCGGACTTGAACTGATTTTTTTCGTCGTGCACCTTATATTTTTTACTGACAGTGTATCTTTTGCGATACTTGGGGTGAACCTTGACGCGATCCACTTTCACGACCAGGGTTTTATTCATCTTATCGCTAACCACGATACCGCTGAATTTCTTCCCGATCTTCTTTTTTTTATCGTTCTTTGACTCTTCTTTGTTGTTGTCCTGCATATTTTTAACGATACTACAAAAAGTAAAATAAAAAATTATTTCTTCGGCTCCGGTGTCTTGTCCGCGGACGCCTGTTCGGTGCGGTTGGCGCCGCGACGAAGCAGCATCTTCGTTCTGGCGATAGTTCGGCGCACAATCCTGATCTCGCGCACATTCTTCAGCTGTTTATTGGCATCCTTGAAACGCAAATCCCTTAATTTTTCACACGACTCGCCCAATATCTTCCGCAAGTCGGTATCGGATTTCTTTTTTAATTCCTTCCACTCCATATTAATTACATATTTTAGTTAATTGCCCAAAATTATCGGCTCTCCCGCAAAAGACATGATGTTAATCCGCTAATTTATATTTTACGCTTCATCTCTTGATGAATTTACATTTTACGGGCAACTTATACGCCGCCAGGGTCATCGCTTCTTTGGCCATAGTCTCGCTAACGCCGTCCATCTCGAACATAATCATGCCCGGTTTGACGATAGCGACGTAATGGTCCACCGCGCCCTTGCCTTTACCCATGGGAATTTCCCCGCCCTTTTTCGTTACCGATTTATCGGGAAATATCCTGATCCAGATCTTTCCCCCGCGTTTCGTATAACGCGTCATCACGCGGCGAGCGGCCTCAATCTGTCTCGACGTTACCCAGTGGGAGCCAAGCGACTTCAAGGCGAAACTGCCGAAACTGATATTGATCTTCCGGCTGGCCACCCCTCCCCTCCGCACTTTATGCGACTTTCTGTATTTCGATTTTTTTGGCATTAACATAGATGGTTCTCGTTAAATACGTCTTGTCTTGTCGCTCCTGCCTACTACCTCGCCCTTCTCTTCCTTCTCTCTTTCGAATTTATCGCCTTTATATATCCAAACCTTGATGCCGATCGTGCCATAGGTGGTCCTGGCGAAACCGCGGGCGTAATCGATATCGGCCCTAAGGGTGTGCAGGGGCACCTTGCCGCGGCTAAGCATTTCGCTGCGGGCGATTTCCGCGCCGTTCAAACGCCCACCGACTATAATTTTCACTCCCAAAGCGCCGGCGCGTTCCACCCTGTTCATAGCCTGTTTCATTACCCTTCTGAACGGCATTCTCTTCTCAATATCGACAATCATCGATTGCACGATTATCTGGGAACTTAAATTCGGCCTGTCGACCTCGTAAATATTCAAGTTAATCTCCCCGGGTTTGAAATTTTTCAAGTAGAGGTCATGAATCTTCTTCTTTAAATCTTCCGCTCCGGTCCCGCCCCGGCCGATAATAATTCCAGGTTTGGCAGTATAAACATTGATACTGATCTTTTTCGTGCTCCGCTCGATCTCTACCCGATCCACTCCGGCCTCTCTTAATTTTTTCAGAAGATATTTTTTGACGCTGACATCCTGCCTGACGTTTTTTATGTAGTCGTCTCCGACTCCGAACCATTTCGATGTCCAGGTCTTAGTAACTCCCATTCTGAATATTTTTGGATTTACTTTTTTCCCCATATGAGAATAAGCTTAGTATACTGTTAAAATTTTCCGCTATTAAAATTAGTTTTGGTTATATTTCACCTTTATCTTCCCACAAATCTACAAATTCTAAATAACACATCTTTATTAATATTCGTTGATTTGTGGGTTACCCGGATTTACGCCTGAAAATTTTGCCGGCAAAACCCTTGCGCGCTCCCCCTTCGATTCTGGTGTGCTTGCCCCTGCCTTCACTCCGGGGGTCGACTATTTTTGTCGTATTTTCTTTCTCTTTTTCCGTTTCGTCTTTCGCGGCCGGAGCGGACTTCTTCTTATCCGCGCCCCCGATCTTCACGCCTTCGTCTTCCTTGGGACGCGCATCAAGCTTCACCGGCGCTTCGATCTTCGCTTTCTTTGCCTTCCGTTCCCCGCTGTCCACGATCTCTCCCAACACTACCCTGATATGGCTGGTGCGTTTGCGGATCGGCGTAGCCCGTCCGCGGGCTCTCGGCATCCAGCGATGCAGGGTCGGACCGTCGTCAACCCTCGCTTCCTTGATATATAAATTATCTCGCTTCAATTCCAGATTATTCTCCGCATTGGCAATAGCGGATTTTATCAGCTTGGCCACGGGCAAAGACGCGCGTTTATTGGTGAACGCCAGCTGGTCCAATGCCTTAACCGCCCCCAAACCGCGTATCATATCGACTACCAAACGGACTTTCCGGGGAGACATCTTGATGAATTTTGCCGTGGCTTTTACTTCCATATAATGCTTAAAAAATTATTTGTTTCCTTTTTTGGCCTGTTCTTTGGCCATTTTGCCGCCATGACTGATAAACTTCCTGGTAGGAGCGAACTCGCCCAGTTTGTGGCCTACCATATTTTCTACAATATATACCGGCACATGCGTTTTGCCGTTATGTACTCCGACCGTAAAACCCACCATCTCGGGCGTAACAGTGCTGGACCGATCCCAGGTTTTAAGCACCGTCTTATCTCCGGGTTTCAAATTTTTTATTTTGGCGATTAACCGTTCGTTGATATACGGTCCCTTTTTTAAACTTCTCGGCATATGATAATTAATTTTATTTCGTTAAATAAAATATCCTGTTTCTCCCCCAAATCTACGAATCCGCTACAAATATCACGAATATAATCGAATCGCACGTCAGGAAAAAAATTAATTGTGAATAATCGCAACGTGCGCGACTTTTATATTTGTAGACCCGCCCCGTTAAATGACCATGAAGAATGTTTATGAAAAATATTTACGGTCTTATTAACTCGCGACTGTTTAGCGGTATAATTTAACGGGGTGAGTAATTGATCTGTAGATTTGTGGGGAATTATAATCTAAAGAAAATAATACGCGATTTTATCCCCTCCTCTTCTTGCTTCTCCTCCTGATAATCAGGCGCGAACTCGGCTTTTTCGGATTTCTCGTTTTCACCCCCAGGGCCGGCTTGCCCCATGGCGTTTTCGGGTGCTTAAGGCCGATCGGCTGCTTGCCTTCGCCGCCTCCGTGGGGATGGTCTATCGGGTTCATGGCCGTGCCGCGAACGGTCGGACGAAAGCCTAAATGCCGCTTCCTGCCCGCGTTGCCTAATTTTATATGGCGTTTATCGGGATTGCTGGCCTGTCCGATCGTGCATAAGCATTCTTTCTTGATAAGCCGAATCTCGCCGGAAGGCAGTTTTATCTGAGCATGTTTACCCTCGACTCCCATAACTTTTACCGTGTTGCCGGCGCTCCTGGCGATACGCCCGCCCCTGCCCGGTTCCAATTCGACATTGTAAACCGCGATGCCGGCCGGAATGTACTTTATCGGCATGGCGTTGCCTGCCTTTATTTCCGCCTTGGTTTTCGAGCTGACGACTTGGCCGCCGACTTTCAGTCCCGTGGGAGAAACGATATATCTTTTTTCCCCGTCGGCATAATATAATAACGCCAAACGCGCGCTACGGTTAGGGTCGTACTCTATAGCCGCCACCTTGGCCGGAATATCGTATTTCTCTCTCTTAAAATCTACCCGCCTGATATAACGCTTAGCCCCTCCGCCTCTGTGTCTGACCGTAATCTTTCCCTGCGCGTTCCTGCCTCCGCTTCTTTTCTTTATGGTAATCAAATTTTTTTCCGGTTTCTTTTTGGTGATATCGGCAAAATCATCGAAACTGGCCTGGCGCCTCCCAGGTGTAGTAGGTTTTACTTTTTTAACTCCCATAAATCTAAAATCTTAAATCCTAAATCTAAAACAACTAAACGCCTTCGTAGATGTCGATGGTCTGACCGGCAGGCAAAGTAACGATTGCCTTCTTCCAATCCTTTCTCTTGCCCTTAATCCGGCCGTATTTGACCGTTTTGCCTCCGACTCTCGCAATATTCACGCTTACCGGCCTGATGCCGTATGCTTCGTATATGGCTCCGGCTATCTCGATCTTATTGGCGCTCGTAGCCACCTCGAAAACATACTTACTTTCCGTACCCAAATTAGCCGCTTTCTCGGTTACCAATGGCTTTATAATCAAACGGTAGGCATGACCGCGCTTTTTACCTTTCATTTTTGGCGCCTCTGTTCCCGTCTTCCCGCCGCCGGATGGCGCTGCCGACTGCGAGCCATAAAGGTCTTTCATGCTCTTTTGTCCGGCCCCGTCGTCTTTCTTTTTGATTTTTCCACCCTTTTCGCCCTTGTCGCTCTCGCCGGCCTTGGCGGCATAAATATCCTTCATGCTCTTTTTTCCCCGGGGGTTGTTCTCTTTGCCGCCACTAACAACTTTAGCCGGTTTAACGTCCGCCTTCTTTTTTTCTTCCTCTTGTTTGGTTTTTTTCCAGCCGAACAATCCCATTGTTTTAATTTTTAATTTCTAATTTTTAATTTTAAAACAATGCTTTAATTTTTAATGTTTTAAATATTATTAAAAATCAGAAATTTACTTATAAATCTTCTCTATCTTCTCTATACTGCCTTTCGTTGCGATCAGGTTACGATAAGTCAGTAAATCGACGATGTTGATATTATCCGCGTAAAGTATTTTTACGCCCGCCAGATTTCTGCCGGAATATTTGACAGTTTCGCTTTTGGCATCGTACAAAACCACCAAGCTGCGTTTCGTCCGTTTATTCTTCGATTTTTCTTCGCCACCGTCTTTTTTCACGGTCTTATCCTGCTTTGGCTCCGTTGCCGGTTTGGCGCCATATAAACCTTCCAGGTTGCGTAAAGTTTTATCCATAATCTTCGTCTTGTACTCTTCCGCCTTAAGTTCGTCCAAAATCAACAGACGGCCGTTTTTTACCTTATCCGACAGAACCATCAGCATGGCCTTCTGCCGCATCTTCTTGTTTATATTCTTCTTGAAATTACGGTCTTTGGTTGGTCCGAACGTAACTCCTCCTCCGGTCCATATCGGTGATCTGGAAGAGCCGGCTCGCGCCCTGCCCGTGCCTTTCTGCCGCCACGGCTTCTTGCCTCCGCCCCTAACCTCGCTCCGGTCTTTGGTATGCGCCAGCACCTGCCGCTCGTTCGCCATCTGCGTGCGCATGGCCTGGTGTACCAGCGCTTCGTTCGCGGCCACGCCGAAAACCTTATCGGACAATTGCATTTCTCCGGTCTCTTTCGCTTCCCGGTCGTAAATTTTTATTTTAATCGACATAAAATTTTGAAAATTTGAAATTTCAACCCTGCTACCAGCTACTTACTGCCCGCTTTCGCGTCCGCTTTTTCTTTGGCTTCCACTACCTCTTTTTCCACTTCTTCCGGGGTTTCCTCTTTTTTTTCATCGGTCTTTTCGGCTACGGGTTTTTTCGCCGGTACTTCTTCCTTTTTATCCGTAGCGGCCGCTTTATCCGGTTCTTTCTTTTCTTCAGCTTTCGGGACTTCCTCTTTCGGGGCTTCTTCCGTTGCCGGCTCTTCGGCCGCGGACGGGACTTCTGCGCTTTTAATTTTCAATTCACCTGGGCCGGAAACAAGAATTAAACCGTTTATCGCTCCCGGAATCGCGCCCTTCACGTACAATACGCCTTTCTCCGCGTCGACTTCCACGATTTCGAGATTAGTAACCGTTACGCGCTCGTTGCCCATCTGTCCGGGCATCCTCGTGCCCTTGAAAACATGGGCGGGGCCGGTAGCGCCGATAGAGCCGGGCATGCGCAACTGATCTTTGTTCCCGTGCGTCTTTTGGGAGCCGGCAAATCCGTGTCTCTTGACGACTCCCTGGAAACCCTTTCCTTTCGAGGTGCCCGTAACCTGCACTTTATCGCCAGCCGCGAAAGTACCGGAATCGATCATATCCCCGCGCTTCAGGCCCCCCGTTGATTCGGGCCGGAATTCACGCAAATATCTTAAATTGCCGAGTCCCGATAAATGTCCGCGCGCGGCCTTGCCCATATTCTTCTCTTTTTTTGTGCCATATCCAAGTTGCACCGCCTCATACCCGTCCCGTTCTTTCGTCTTCACCTGCGCCACCGTGCAGGGGCCGGCCTCTACCGCGGTTACGGCCACGACTTCGTCCCCTTGCCATATCTGGGTCATGCCTATCTTTTTTCCTATAATAAATTTCATAATAATATACAAAACTTTTTTCGTAAAACGCCCATATGCTCCCGCAAATCTACAAATCGGCTATTCGTAGATTTGTGGGGAGTTACTGGTCAAACACCGCTAACTAAATAAAAACGCCGGTCCCAAAACAAACCAGCGAACAATGCGTAATTTACCATAAAAATATGGAAAATTCCCGTTAATTTACTAATTTTGTTCGTATGATCTTGTTTTGGTCTCCTTGCTCGGGAAGAAACGAACTTTATGCGGCACTTTCCCTCCGCGGGAGTTGCCGAATAATTTTCTTCTCCCTGTTTTTGTTTTATGTCTTTTTACCGAACACTAAATATCCCGCCTACATTTTTATCTCTACATCGACTCCGGCCGGTAAACTCAAACTCGTCAGGTCTTCGATGGTTTTCGCCGACGGATCGATTATATCTATCAGTCGTTTGTGTATCCGTAATTCATACTGATCGCGGGCGCTCTTATGCACAAACGTAGAACGGTTAACCGTATATTTCTTTTTTTCCGTCGGCAGAGGTATGGGGCCGAAAATCCGAGAGCCGCCGCGCTGGGCTGTTTCGATAATCGTTCGGGTCGACTGGTCGATAATCTTATGGTCAAAGGCCTTGATCTTAATGCGGATCTTTTGCTTGAAATCCTCGCTCACACCGGCTGCGGACGGATTGCCGCCGCGCGCTTCCTTCCCGGCCGCGGACGATTTCGTTTCTTTTTTATCTTTCTTATTTTTTGCGTCTGCCATTCTTTGTTGTTTAGTTGCCTAACAGGGGCAAATTTCTCCGGCCCTCGCGTGGCAAGGGCCGGATATTATCTATCCCTGTTTACTTTATGATCTTGGTAATGGAACCGGCGCCCACGGTTCTGCCGCCTTCCCGGATAGCGAATTTCTGCTTTTCTTCAAGCGCGATAGGGGCAATAAGCTTTATCTTCAGGGTTACGGTATCGCCGGGCATAACCATCTCCGTGCCTTCGGGCAATTCCACCTCGCCAGTAACGTCGGTGGTGCGCAGATAGAATTGCGGCTTATAGCCCTTAAAAAACGGTTTATGGCGTCCGCCTTCTTCCTTGCTTAAGACATACACCGCTCCTTCGAATTCGGTATGCGGCGTAATCGTTCCCGGTTTGGCTAATACCTGGCCTCTTTCTACTTCATCCTTCTTTGTACCGCGAAGCAAAAGTCCGGCATTATCTCCGGCCCTGCCTTCATCCAGTGATTTATTGAACATCTCGACACCCGTAACTACCGTTTTTTTGGTATCTCTAAGCCCCACGATCTCCACTTCGTCGTTCAGCTTGATGATACCCCTTTCGATCCTGCCGGTTACGACCGTGCCGCGTCCTTCGATCGAAAAAACGTCTTCGATCGGCATCAGAAACGGATGATCGACGTCGCGGGTCGGCTCCGGAATCGATTCGTCCAGCGCGGCCATAAGGTCCATGACGGGCTTAGCGTCGTCCCCGGTCGGATTTTCCAGCGCCTTAAGCGCGGATCCGCGGATAATCTTTATATTATCACCGTCAAATTCGTATTTTTTGAGCAAATCCCTGATTTCCTCTTCCACCAGGTCGATCAACTCCTTGTCTTCCACCATGTCGCATTTATTGAGGAAAACGACGATATGAGGCACGCCTACCTGTCTGGCCAGAAGAATATGCTCTCTGGTCTGGGGCATAGGACCGTCGGTGGCGGCAACCACCAGAATCGCGCCGTCCATCTGCGCGGCGCCGGTAATCATATTCTTGATATAATCGGCATGTCCGGGACAGTCGACATGGGCGTAGTGGCGTTTATCGGTCTCGTACTCGACATGGGCGGTAGCGATGGTAATACCGCGCTCCTTTTCTTCCGGAGCGGCATCGATCTGATCGACGCTCTTTTCCGAGGCCTTCATGCCCTTGCCGGCCAATACCTTAAGGATAGCCGCGGTTAAGGTGGTTTTACCGTGGTCAACGTGGCCGATAGTGCCCACGTTAACATGGGGTTTTGTGCGTTCGAATTTTTCTGCCATGTTTTTGCTTAATACGGCCCTGCCTGACTTAGGCATATGGCAGGTTACCTTCCCTCTTTATTATTTTAATTAAAATGGGAAACCAGCCGTAATGATTTATTGTTTATTATATTTAACTTATCGTAAATAAATCTCAATTTTTGAAAAAATTTTCAATTAATTAATTTACTTCTTCTAAATACTGCCGATCTTCTTCGATAATCTCTTCGGCCGCTTCTTTTCTGGCCGAGGGGATGGCCCAGGGGTTTTTCTTTTTGGTTTCCATACGCTCCGGTCTTTTGCTGTCGGCATCGGCGCGCATATCGTCATCATCTATATAGACCTCCCGGCTTTCGCCTTCCCGGTTATTCCGTTCATCATCCCGCTGTTTGCGGAAAGGATGGTTATATCCGCGCGGACGCTCACGCCGGACATCCGACACCTCACCAACGAAGTAATCATTATCTTTTTTGCCCCTGTCTTCCCAGAAATCCTGCTCGCTTTTCCAAATAGCGATATCGCGGTTTATTTTATCAAGTAATTCCTCCTCTGTCAATCCCCTGACTTCACTCCTGCCGATCACTAATTTCTCGTATTCGTCAAGCGACATTACCACGTAAATATCCCCGGTATGCGCGGAGTCGAACACTATCAACCGGTCTCCTGTTTTTTTAGCCAATCTTATGGCTTTTTGTAATTGGGCCTGCATATCTGCCAATAGATTTTATGTTCTTATTTTATCCTATTTCTCTTTTTACGTCAAATAGGTCAATATATAAATATTTTATAATTGAATAATTAGCAAATAACCGGAATTATAACTACCCGCTACCAGCTAATCATTTTTTCTTCCCGCCAATCAACTCCTCGGCGATATTTTTCGGTACCTCGGCATACTGCAAAAACTCCATGGTATAACTCGCCCTGCCCTGGCTTAAGGAGCGCAAACTCGTGGCGTAGCCGAACATTTCCGCCAGCGGCACCTTGGCGTCGATTACCTTGACGTTCGCCCGGTCATACATCTGGTCTATCTGGCCGCGTTTCGAATTAAGGTCCCCCACGATATTGCCCATATACTCTTCCGGCGTCAGCACCTCGACTTTCATGATGGGTTCGAGCAAGACCGGATCGGCTTTGCGGCAGGCGTCTTTAAGGGCGAAAATACCGGCCATCTTAAAAGCGGCTTCCGAAGAATCGACTTCGTGGTAGCTGCCGTCATAAAGCGCGGCTTTCACGTCTACCATCGGGTAACCGGCTACCACGCCCTGTTCCATGGCCTCCTTAACGCCCTTCTCCACGGCCGGAATGAATTCGCGCGGGATGACCCCGCCCTTAATCTCATCCACAAACTCGTTGCCGCCGCCTTCTTCCTTTTTATTCGGCTCGACCCTAATCCAGCAGTGGCCGTATTGCCCCCGCCCGCCGGACTGCTTGATATACTTTCCTTCCGCTTCCGCTTCCCGCCTAATGGTTTCACGATAGGAAACCTGGGGCTTACCCACGTTCGCCTCCACCTTGAATTCTCTTTTCATGCGGTCGACGATAATCTCCAGGTGGAGTTCGCCCATACCCGAGATCAGCGTCTGGTTGGTCTCGTTGTCGGTCTCTACGCGGAAAGTCGGATCTTCCTCGGCCAGTTTCTGTAGGGCAATGCCCATCTTTTCCTGGTCAGCCTTGGTTTTCGGCTCCACGGCTATCTTAATCACCGGCTCCGGAAAGGTAATCGATTCGAGCAGGACGGGATGACCCTCGGCACAGAGCGTGTTACCGGTAACCGTATTCTTAAGGCCGATAACCGCGGCGATATCGCCCGAATAGACCTCTTTTACTTCCTCGCGGTGATTGGCGTGCATCCTGACGAGACGGCCGATGCGTTCCTTGCCGCCGGTCGAAGAATTAAGAACATACGACCCGGCCTCAAGCACGCCGCGGTAAACCCTGATAAAGCAAAGCTTACCCACGAACGGATCGGTAGCGATCTTGAAAGCGAGGCCGCAGAAAGGAGCGCTGTCATCCGCTTTTATTTCCAGCTTTTTATCTTCATCCTTCGGGTCAAGACCTTCCGCGGGGGGCGTTTCAAGCGGCGAAGGCAGATAATCAATAATCGCGTCCAGCGCCGGCTGTACCCCGATATTCTGCAAAGCCGTGCCGGTAAATACGGGAAAAAGCTCACAGGCGATAACCCCTTTTCTCATAGCCGCCTTAAGTTCATCAAGGGAAAGCTCTTCGCCGTTTAAATATTTCTCCGTCAGGGCATCATCGCATTCCGCTATCTTCTCCACGAGTTCATTCCTGTATTCTTCCGCCTTGGCCTTCATGTCTTCCGGTATGGTTATCTCGTTAACCTCTTCGCCGTGCTGACCTTTGAATTCGTATGCTTTCCGCGTCAGAAGGTCAATGACGCCGCGCGTGGTCTCTTCCGCGCCGATAGGCAGCTGCACCGCGGCCGCCTTGGAATTAAGACGTTTCCGTATCGA
The DNA here is from genome assembly GCA_964451485.1 of uncultured Gammaproteobacteria bacterium. GTDB lineage: Bacteria > Patescibacteriota > Patescibacteriia > Patescibacteriales > UBA12075 > CAYVIA01. The sequence continues at coordinate 6,565 of CAYVIA010000005.1, read as the reverse complement.
GTCCAGGCTCATGTAAAAATCCGCTCCGAGCTTATCCATCTTATTAACGAAACAAAGCCGCGGTACACGGTATTTATCCGCCTGCCGCCAAACCGTTTCCGATTGCGGTTCGACTCCCTGGGAGCCGTCAAAAACCGCGATAGCTCCATCCAAAACGCGCAAACTGCGTTCCACCTCCACCGTAAAATCAACGTGTCCGGGCGTATCGATAATATTGATGCGGTGTTCTTTCCAAAAACAAGTGGTGGCGGCCGAAGTTATGGTTATGCCCCTTTCTCTTTCCTGATCCATCCAGTCCATCTCGGCCTGGCCCTCATGCACCTCGCCGATCTTGTGCTTTTTGCCCGTATAAAAAAGCACGCGTTCCGTAAACGTGGTCTTGCCGGCATCGATATGAGCCATAATGCCGATGTTCCTTGTTTTCTCCAGCGCATACTCTCTGGGCATAAGTTATATTAATCCGAATCTACGAATTTCATCCGAATACTACGAAAAGCTACGAAACGAATTCAACAAAATTCGGATATTATGGATTGATCGCGATAAATATAAATAATTTCTTTAAGTTGGATTATTGTTTATCCGAATGCGAGGTAATTCGATTCGGATTATATTCGGAACATTCGGATTCTATTACCTTGCGAAGTGCGCGAAAGCCTTGTTGGATTCCGCCATCTTGTGCACGGTTTCCTTCTTTCTGACGGTCGCGCCCTCGCCGTTAGCCGCCGCTATAATCTCATCGGCCAGCTTGGCGCGCATGGGCACTCCTTTTCTCTCCCGGGCGGATTCGATAATCCATCTGCACCCCAAAACGAAACGCCTTTCCCCCCGCACCTGATAAGGAATCTGGTAATTGGCGCCGCCGATCCTGCGCCCGCGGACTTCCAGAAGGGGGCTCACTCTTTTCAGGGCCTTATTGAAAATATGGCGCGGATCCTGCTTCGTTTTATTCTTAATAATATCGAAGGCGTCATAAACGACTTTTCGGGCAACCGATTTCTTACCGTCCTTCATGATATAATTGATGAATTTAGCGACCTCAGTATCGTTATACTTCATGTCCCCTTCGATTTTCCTTTTTGGTGCCTGTTTACCTCGCATAAATAACAATGCTTAATGTGTTGTATGAATTAAACCGCTATAAATATTATTATTCTTTCTTAAACCTTGTGTTTCCCGCAAATCTACAAATCGGCTACGAATACTACAAATCTCATAAACGCGCACGTCTCAAATATCCAAATTTTTCTTATCCCCCTGCCGTGCGCCGGAATTATATTCGTAGCATTTGTAGCGGATTTGTAAATTTGCGGGGGGCTTATTTCTTTTCTCTCTTGGCGCCGTATAGGCTGCGGCTTTGTTTGCGGTTGGCCACACCCTGGGTATCATAAACGCCCCGCACTATCTTATAACGCACACCCGGAAGATCTTTTGTTCTGCCGCCCTTAAGCATGACAATCGAGTGCTCCTGCAGATTATGGCCGATGCCGGGAATATACGCCGTTACTTCCATACCGTTAGACAACCGCACGCGCGCGATCTTGCGCAAGGCGGAGTTCGGTTTCTTGGGGGTGGTGGTGGTTACCTTCAAACAGACGCCCCGCTTGAAAGGCGCCCCTCTTTTAAGTTCGGTCCTTTTTCTATGCAAGGTATCGAGCGTGGTTTGCAAAGCTGGAAATCTGCTTTTCTTTTTGGACCTTTTTCTGCCCTTTCTGACCAGCTGATTGATGGTTGACATATTATATATAGATTAAAAACTTGTCTGGTGTTCTTTCGCGGGTTAATAAAACAATCCCGAATTTTCGGGATTAAGACATATTTAGTTGTTTTTAATTTATCAAAATGCACAAAAAAAGTCAAGAGGTCAAATAAAAAAAATTTTTCTTTAAAATAAGCAAAATATAAAGACGCCTCGTTGCTATTGGGGCGCCTCCGTATATATTTTTATTATGCACTTTCTAAATACCTGTTATCAACCGGAAAAACAGATCTATTACCGGAATAATCAAGGGGAAGCCGATCATCACGAAAATTAGCACTAAAAACAAACCGTATCTGTCGATGGCGGCTAATTTAAGCTGCCAGCTATGCGGCAAAAAGGGCGCAATCACTTTCGATCCGTCCATGGGCGGGATGGGTACGAGATTAAAAACCATAAGCAGTAAATTGATGAAAATTATTAACTGCAAAAGCCCGGAAAACTGGAGCGACATAGCCGGAAAAAATCGTAATATCAGGCCGAAAAACAAGGCGACGATCAAATTGCCCATGGGGCCGGCCACCGCCACTTTAGCGGGGCCGTATTTATGGTCGCGCAAATTATAGGGATTGAACGGCACCGGCTTGGCCCATCCGAACACAAAACCGGCGCCGGTCAAAATAAGGATAAAGGGCAATAAAATAGACCCGAAAAGATCGATATGCGGAATCGGGTTTAATGTCAGGCGGCCCATATTCTTGGCGGTAGGGTCGCCCAAACGGTCGGCCATCCAGCCGTGCATATATTCATGGATAATAGCGGAGAAAATCAAAACGACGATTTGGAAAACAGCGATGTTCATGGTAATGTTTGGAAAACTTAAAGATAATTTTTCGAATTTAACAACAGGCGAAACTGTACAATCGCTAAATCCAAATAAATTATTCTTAATATTTACTATTTTTTAATTAATCTCTCATTAAAAATATAACACACCTTGCATATTAAATCAAAACATGATAGAATCAATGGCATAATAACTAAATAGTTCTCACTTTTCACGTATGGCGAAAAAATGTGATTTATGCGGACGCGGCTCCACTAAGGACGCTAACCGCTCCCATTCCAATATCAAAACGACAAAAAGACAGCATGTCAATCTGCAATCGAAAAAAATCGACGGCAAAAAGCTGAAAATCTGCACCAAGTGCCTGAAGACGATGGTGAAGATGAAGTAAAAGAGAAATTTTATTATCATTAAAAAAGTGAAAGCGAACCGCAAGGAATGCCTCGGGGTTAGCTTTCACCTTTTTTGTAAAAAATATATTCCTGGTTTACCGCACGCTAAAAAGCACGAAGAAGAAAAACGATCACTCCTAGCGTCAAAAATTCGAGAATGAATAATTTTGTCAGTGACAATCCGAGTTTATTCACGTTAAAAAACATATTATTCGTCCGGCGCCTGCCCGCCATTATTTCAAATAAAGTTTATCCTTTACCAAATTCACCACGTCGTCCAAGCGCCAGTCCGTCTTCACCAAAAAGTCGTAAACCCGATACTTAGCCGCCTCAGAGATGCTCTCGGAGTCGCTCAAATTGGTCAGCATGATAATCGGCACGTCTTTGCCCCACATGCCGCCTTCCCTGATCCTTTTTGTTACCGTCATACCGTCCATCTTGGGCATAATAATATCCATCATAATCAGATCGGGACGTTTTTTCAGGGCTATACCCAATCCTTCTTCCCCGTCCTTGGCCTGTAGAACTTCGAATTTCTCGTTTCTGAACTTTTTTACCAAAGCCGCGAGCATCGGCGGCTCGTCTTCAACGATAAGGATAATTTTTGTTTTTTGGTTCGGCATATGAACAAATTTATTTATGCACTGGCCACATCCCTCCACGGACGATCTCAATGCTCAATTTATAAATTATTGGAAAGATTACAGCTGATAAAATATTAAACGGTGCTTGATAACTTTTTCGTACCCGCTCTTTTTTTCATGCCCTTAAGGGGGATAGTGATAAAAAGGGTAGTGCCCCGGTTCATCTTATCCAGGGGCTTATCCCCCCCCCTCTGCCTCTCCTCCAAAAGAAGGTCAAGGCTCGGCGATTCGAACCATATTTTCCCGCCCGATTTCTGCACTATCGCCTTGACGATATATAACCCCAGGCCGGTGCCGGCCGACTCGATCTTTTTGACATTATCGGCGCGAAAAAATTTCATAAAAACTTTCGGCTGCTGTTCGCGCGGTATGCCGCAACCAGTATCGGCTATCTTTATAAGAATGTCGTGATCCGTTTTTTTTACGTCCATTCTTATTTTACCGTTCTCCGGCGTATACTTAACGGCGTTGGAAAGGATATTCTCGAAAACGATCTTAGTCAGCCGCGGATCAAGATCAATCGAACCGAACTTGTCATAATGTTTTTCCACCCGAATCTTTTTCGCTTTGATCTCCGGCAAAAACCTGGCCAGCGCGCTTTCGGCCCGCTCGATAATATCGGTCGGTTCGGGTTCGATAGCAAAAGTTCCCAGGTCTATGCGCGAAACGTCCAGAAGCGCGTTAACAAGTTCGATCAATCGTTCGTTGCTGTTATATACCTCCATTAAATACTTCGACTGCTCTTCGTTAAGTTCGCCCGCATCCCCGCCGATTAGGTAATCGGCATACCACTTGATAATCGAAAGAGGGGTTCTGAGCTGGTGGGAAGCTAAAGCCACGAAGTCCGTCTTGGCCCGGTCTATTTCCTTATGTTTCGAAACATCGATAGCCACGCCCGTCTGCAGCCGGCTTAAAAGCTCATTCAGGGCGTTTATCAGCTGGCCTATCTCATCCCGCCCCGCCGGCTTAAGCCGCTTGGAAAGATTGCCGGCTGCCATTTCCTCCACACTGAAAGCCAGATTAAGCAGCTGTTTTGAAAATTTTCTGCCAATCAGGAAAGTTACCGCGAATGTCAATCCGTAAATCACGTAGCTTAAAACAATAATTTGCTCAAGCGAACCGCCGAGGACGAACCTGACAGCAATCAAAAGGACGGTGGAAAAAATAAAAACATTAAGCAAAATTTTGTCGGAAAGCAGGATTCTTTTCGTGAATTTAAAAAAATTCATGTGGTTTCCACGATGAATCAACCCAATTTATCAACCTATTTTATATTTTACTACAAAATCAGGTTTATGTAAATAGAAATATCAAACACCCCCGCAAAACAGGGGTGTTTGATATATTAACGCCAAACTTTTCTACTCGGCCGGTTCCGGCGCGGCTATGCCGCCGGTCGCATCCGTTGCCGGCGCGCTGTCAACCGCCTGGCCGCCGCCCTTTTCGAGTAAAGGCATGGGGCGGGGTACGGCCCCGCCGCCGTTGTCGTTTTGGCTGTCGAGAATTTCCTTAGCCAGCGGTACGATCACGTTTTGGCGGTAAAAATAAGCATTATCCGGCTTATTCGTCACCGGGAAAATATAGGCGGGCACGTACAACTCGGCGCTCTGGCCGGTCTTCTCATCGTACTGCCAGTACCTGACCAGACCCAAAACCGGCGTACCCAGCCCGACATCGGCGGTTTTCCCGCCCTCGCCGGCATAATAAACATATCCTCCATACCCCCCTTTCTCCGCCTGAGAAATAATTGCCTGACTATCAGTTTCCATGGCATAATCCGAGGCGGTAAAATCGGTAATGGCGATATTTTGCGCGTCCGACACCCTTTTATGCCGGATGTTCACGCTTATCGTCAGGCCGCTCTTGGCGCCGCCTTGATCATAAACCTCAAGACCGTTGATTTTTAAAGGATAAACCACTGAGATTGTGTCCGGGACATATACTTTCGCCTGCTCGTCGGCCTTAACGTCGGTCATTATATAATTCTGCCGCCAGTTGTCTACTACCTCCGGTGTGCCGTAATTACTCATATCCAATCCGTAATCACGGATAAAAGCGTCGGCTATAGCGATAATCTTTTCATCCGCGGGTACATCCGTCGGCTTAACGCGGTATTGATCATAACAGTCCTGGTCGCGGCAATTATTTTCCGGGTGCGGCCATTTTTCCCAATTCTGGTTGATATAGAGCATGCCGTTATTGAGATCGAAGTTAACCGAGTAACCGAAGTCGCGATCCTCTGTCAAGGTCAGGTTGGTCACGATGGCGGCGCTGAATTTTTTTAAATCCACCAGGTTCAGGTCAAAACCGGACAAATCGCCAGCCAAAACCTTACCTATGTCCTGTTTTTTTACTTTTTTGTATACTGGCATGGTCGCGGAAATAGTATCCAACTCGTCGCCCTCGTAAACGTAATTATAATTCATGTACTCCGGCATGATCGCTTTTCCGCTCACACTTCCGGAAGAAACGCCTTCGTCGCTCCGTATTACCGTCGGCATCGGCGCCGTAACGCCGCCGCCGCCACCCATTCCGGCCGGGGCCGAAAGCATATTCGTCTCGTTTTCCGGCGTCGCCGGCCTGCCGCTACCGTCCATGGCGGCGGGAGCAGATGCCGGCTGGTTCGCGGCAGTAAGCGATCCGAAGGCGTGATCCTGCGCTTTAATAATCTGCGTGGCAAACGCCAACTTACCGCCCTCGCGCGGCTGATACCCCGCGTTTTGCGCGGGTATAACCTTAAAATCCAGCGCGATAATCGCCAGGATGATTACCGCCACTCCTCCCAGGGCGAACGCCCACTTCTCCCAAAGAAACCGGCTCGTTCCGTTCCCGGCCGCGCTCCGGTGCGTCTCTTTAAGTTCTTCCGCCCGCGCCAATAATTCCGTCTTTAACCGCTTGGCGAAATCCTCATCGAAGCCGGTATCCGGTTTCGAGGCCGCGAATTCCGTGGCCATTTTGGTTAACTCCGTCTCATACGCGCGCA
>CAYVIA010000004.1:0-37508 GCA_964451485.1 uncultured Gammaproteobacteria bacterium | reverse complement strand
TTTCCCAGTTTTCTGCTATAATTAAACTATATAATATATATAGTTTTTTTGTTTATGGATTTCGCTTTTTTGGTGCACGCCCGCGACCATACGGACGTGCAACTAAAGTACAAATTCGCTAAATGTTTACCCCGGGGGTTGATAGAATTTTGGTGTAATCACTGGCCGCCGGTTTTGGTATCGGTTATTAGGGGACTAAAAGCTAAGAATTCCGGGAAGGGTATTAATGGTTTTATTATCGGCCTGCCCATGACAGCTAGGCAGATGCTCGATAACCGGGAGTTGGCGCAGAAAAGAGTAATACAGGCGATAAATAAAGCGGAAAAACTTGGGGCCCGGATTGTGGGCCTGGGCGCTTTGACCTCTTCGGTTACCGGCGGGGGAGAGTTGATCAAAGATAAGGTAAACATAAAAATTATTTCGGGACACGCCTATACGGCACATACGGTAACTTCTTATGTCTTTAAGGCGATTAATGAATTTGCGTTGGATAAAGAAAAAATTCAGATAGCGATTGTGGGGGCGGCGGGTTCGATCGGCTCGACTTGTGCTTATGTTTTGTCCCAGAAAGGCGTAAAAAAAATATTGTTGATGGATTTAGAGCGGAAGAAAGATAATTTACGGAAATTGATTTTAAAACTTAAAGAACTGGAGTCACGGATTGATGTATCCACTTCTTATGATGTACACGATATTAAAAACGCCGATATCGTTATTGCCGCTACCAATGCTCCTGAAACATTAATTAGACCTGACGATTTAAAGCCGGGAGCCATCGTCGTAGATGATGCCCAGCCAACGGATATTTCGCCGGAAGTGATGCGCAAAAGAAAAGACGTGATGATAGTCGATGGGGGCGTGCTTTCCGCGCCCTTGAAAATTAATTTCAATTTTGGCTTGGCGGGGAAAAATAATATTTTTTCCTGCTTGGGTGAGGTTATGATTATGGCCGTCAACGAAAGATTTTTTGCATATAAAATCGGGGAGGTGGAAATACAGACCATAGAGACAATATCGGAAATGGGTAATGCACTTGACCTGAAAATAGAAAATTATCAAAGAGGCGGGAAGATATATACCGAGCAACAAATAGGTAAAATTAAAAAAATTATTAAAACAAACGGTTAATCGGTTGTCTTATGGATTTAATAAATACATCAATCGCGATTTCAGCCGGTATAAACTTAATGATGGGCATTCTTGTTTTGTTTAAGGGGAAAAGGAAAATCATAAATCAGATTTTTAGTTTATTCGCGTTAAGTGTCGTCACCTGGAGTATTTCCATGATGCTGTACAGATCCGCGGCAACCGTAGGCGATTCGATATTTTGGTGCAAGACACTTTATGTCTCGCCTATTTTTATCGTGTCTTTCCTGATATGTTTCGCTTATTTGTTTCCCGAGTCATCGGATAAAATCAAAAAATATATTTATGTGATCGTTTTCGGAAGCGGAATCTCGCTATCAGGTTTGGTTCTTTTTACTGACATGATAATAAAGAGCGTGGAATTCGCGCCCGGGCAAGAAAAGAAGATAATTTTCGGTTCATTATACTATTCGATATATACCCTTTTTATTTCCGGTTATTTTTTGTGGTTATATTATATTTTATTCAGAAAACTGAGAAGATCGTCGGGTATTGTCAGACAGCAGATAATTTATATATTTTCCGGCATTCTCCTTGGGTCTATCGCGGGCATGCTAACGAACCTGACATTGCCGACCCTGGGAAATTTCAGTTTGAATTGGGCCGGACAAATTTCTTCTTTGGTTATGGTTTTGCTGACCAGTTATGCCATTGTTCGTTTGCACTTAATGGACATTAGGTTCGTCTTGCGCAGATATTCCGTCTATCTCGCCTCTTTGATCACGATTTTAATTCCGGCTATCTTTTTGAAATATTTATTATCTTTATCATTCGGTCGGCAATCTATCTTGATCGATTTTGTTGTGCTGGTGCTGTCGATTTCCATTTTTTCCTCGGTTAAGGATTACTACTACCGCATCGCCAACAAATATTTTTTCTCTTCCCTCTACGACGCGCGGGAGGTGATCGCGGATCTGTCGGAAAAACTCAAGGCTACGCTGGAGGTTAAAATGATCTATGCCTTCGTGTCCGGCACGCTCGTTAACGTCCTGCATATCAAGACCATGACCGTGCTGATCTGGAACGAAAAAACGAGAGAATATGAAGCCGCTTTCGATACGGGACATGAGCGCAAAGAGCGCTATAGTTTTACCGAAGAGCCGGGATTTTATACCGAGGTCATTAAGCACAACCGCGTGATCATCACGGACGAATCGAAAGAAAAATTCGGCGAGCGATACGGGCGCACGATCGCTCTGCTCAAAAAATACGACATTCACGTGCTCGTCCCCTTGTTGGTCAAAGATAAAACTATCGGACTTTTGGCGCTCGGTCCCAAAGAATCCGGGGATATGTATAACCATGAAGACGTGCAGGTGCTCGAGATCGTCGGCGCGCAGACGGCCATCGCCCTCGAAAACGCTTTGCTTTATAAGGAAACGAAGGATTTTAACGTTACGCTCGAAAAAGAAGTGAAGCGGGCCACGGCCGAACTTAAGGCCGCCAATGTCAAACTCAAAGAACTGGACGCGGCCAAGAGTGAGTTCATTTCCATCGCTTCGCACCAGTTAAGGACGCCTTTGTCGATTATCAAGGGTTATATTTCCATGATGATCGAGGGCAATTTCGGCCGCCTGACCGACAAGAAAAGGGACGCGTTGGAAAAGGTTTTTCTGTCGAACGAGCGCCTGATCCGCCTGGTCGAAAATCTTCTCAATATTTCCCGCATCGAATCGGGCAAATTGCAGTATGACTTCGAGGAAATGCGCCTGGACGAACTCGTGCGTGACGTGATGGATGAGCTGTCGGGGACGGCAACCGGCAAGGGACTCTCTATCGACGCCGAATTGCCCGCGGAAGCGCTGCCGCCGGTCGGGGCCGATGAGGAGAAATTGAGGCAAGTGGTGATGAACCTGATCGATAACGCCATTAAATATACGACTAAGGGCAGGATTGCCGTCAGTTTGAAAAGAGCGGGTGACGAGATCGAATTTTGCGTGTCCGACTCCGGTATGGGCATCAGGCCGGAAGACCTGCCTAATCTTTTCAAGAAATTTTCCCGCGGCGCCGGCACCTCGCTCGTTCATACCGAAGGCACGGGGCTGGGACTCTTCGTGGCTAAGAAAGTAATAGACGCCCACAGCGGCAAGATTTGGGCCGAGAGCAAGGGCGCGGGCAGGGGAGCGAAGTTCTGTTTTAAACTGCCGATTTTAAAGAATTAAAAAATTTGATTTCTCTGACTAAAAAATTATTTTAATTATATGGCAGATGCAAAAAAAATTCTTTTGATCGAGGATGAGCAGATCCTGGTGGAGCTTTACCAGATGAAATTCGAGAATGAGGGGCTTAATCTTATCGTGGCCATGGACGGCGAGGATGGCCTTATGATGGCGAAAAAAGAAAAACCGGACCTGATTCTTCTCGATATCGTTTTGCCGGGCATGAACGGCTATCAGGTTTTGGATGCCCTGAAAGCCGACAAGGAGACGAAAAACATCAAGGTTTATATCTTGTCTAATCTGGGCCAGAAGGAAGAGATTGACCAGGGGCTCGAGGGGGGCGCCGACGGCTATCTGATCAAAGCCAATATCACCCCCAGCCAGCTCGTGGACAGCGTCCGCAAGGTCCTTGACGGCCAGGGCGCGGGAGTGAAAAAGAGGAGGGGTTGAGGTTTTCTCAAAATTTTGTTATCATTTTAATGAAATAAGGTTTCATGAAAATGGGTATATTCGTTAATTATTGATAATTGATCATTGATTATTGAAAATTACAAACTAATCGTTTTATTTCTTGATAAATGCGGGATATCGTTTAAGAAATTTATAAATAAAGCGTATAACACTATGTCAATTTCCGTCAACAAAGACACTTGCATCGGCTGCGGCACCTGCGCGGCCGTTTGCCCGAAGGTTTTCAAATTGGGCGATGATGGCAAGGCCGAACCGGTCAGCCAGGAAGAGTCAGGTTGCGCCAAGGGCGCGGAAGAAAGTTGTCCGGTGCAGGCGATCAGCATCAAGTAATAAGTTATATAAAACAACCATGTCTATTTGCGGTGGTTGTTTTATTTTGCCTTTGTCATCCCGGCCCGTGAGCCGGGATCCAGGGTTAAGCCGCAGGAATTTTTTTTATTACCGAAGTTTACCATCCATCACTCCTGCCGCCCGACCATGGATGCCGGATTGCGATCCGGCATGACAAAAAGGGGAAGATAAAAAGGGGAAGATAATTTGCTTAATTTTTAATTTCGTTGTAGGTTAATAATACTATTAAGCGTATTTGTTATGTTAAGTTTAGATGATGTTAAAAATTTGAATATCCCCAAGGCTCCGGGCTCGTATCAATTCAAGGATAAGGGCGGGAAGATCATTTACGTGGGCAAAGCGGCTAATTTAGCGAGCCGCGTTTTGTCTTATTGGCAGAAAGGCGCCAGCCATACGCCGGCGAAAAGCGCCATGATGCGCGAGATCGCGGCCGTCGACTGGATCGAAGTAGAGAGCGAGATCGAGGCCTTGCTCCTGGAAGCCAATTTGATAAAAAAGTATCAGCCATCTTTCAACGTGGTCCTGCGCGACGACAAGCGTTTCCTCTATATCAAGGTTTCGACCGAGGATGAAATTCCCGGCGTGTTCGCCACCCGCAAGATAGATAAATCGGGACGATATTTCGGGCCGTTCACCGGCGCTTTCGCGGTCAGGCAGACGCTTAAGGTTATCCGCAAGATCTGGCCGTATTGCACAGAGCGGCGGGTAGGGGAGAAGATCTGTTTTTACGCCCAGATCGGGCGATGCAGCGGCGTTTGCGGGGGAAAGTATCCGCTTAAGGATTACCGGGAGAAGGTGATTAGGCCGATTATTTTGTTTTTGGAAGGGAAGAAGGGGAGGATTGTCAGAGACATTGAAAAAGAAATTGGAAATTGGAAATTGGAAATTGGGAAATTGGACGAGGATAGTGAAGGTCGCCTGGGCCTGGAAGAGAAGGTCAGTCATGCCAAGCGGCAGCTGATCAATATGAGGGCGGTCCTGGATCATGCCAATATTATCGGCGTGGGGGAGAAATACGAGGCGGACGTGGTGGAGCTGGCGAAAGTGCTAACCCTCGCCCGCGCGCCGGAGCGGATCGAGGGCTATGATATTTCCAATATTTTCGGGCGCGAAGCGGTCGGTTCCATGGTGGTTTTTTCCGGCGGCGAGCCGGACAAGAGCCAGTACCGGAAATTCAAAATCCGCATCGGTGAAGGTGAAGCCAACGACGTGCGCATGCTCGCGGAGGTTTTAGAGAGAAGATTCAGGCATGTAGCACGTAACATGAAACATGAAACAGGTGGCGGGATGAATACGCTCCGGTCAACAGCCGCCCATACGCGGGAATTAGCTTGGCGAGAGCCGGATTTGATTATAGTGGACGGCGGCAAGGCCCAGCTGAATGTTGCCGTTAGGATAATTAAAAAAGCTGGGTTGGATATCCCCGTGATTGCCATATCCAAGGGCGAAGGCCTGCGTTCGGCTATGGCTCCGGACAAGATTTTTTTCCCCGGCGAGAAAAAGCCGCTTGAGCTGCCCCTGGCTTCGCCGGCCCTGCATATTATCAAAAGAGTGCGCGACGAAGCGCACCGCTTCGCCATCGGCTACCATCGGTTGTTACGGAAGAAAAGTTATTATAAATAAGCATTATATAAACAAACCCGCTGGCGCGAAAGCCGGCGGTTTTTTAAAATCCCCTCCCCGGGGGAGGGGTGCGAGAGCGTCGGTTCTGCAGACATGGTGGCGAACGGCGGAAACGGCTATGCCGAATAAACACGCCAGGGGAGGGCCTGACGGAGGCAGTAAGGAGAGAAAGGCAATTATTGATTTATCCGACAATACTATCGTGAAATCCCATTCGGATCGTTTGCGGCGTGATGCCGTGTTTTTTATTGTAGGCCATCTGTACCTTGCGGCGGCGTTCGGTTTCGCGCACGGCATAGTTTATGGCCGGCGTCATCCTGTCCGCGTACATAATGACGCGGCCTTCGGCGTGGCGGGCGGCGCGGCCCATGGTCTGGATAAGCGAGGTTTCGTTCCTTAAAAAGCCGGCCATATCCGCGTCTAGGATGGCGACGAGCGCCACCTCGGGAAGATCAAGGCCTTCGCGCAAGAGGTTGATGCCCACGAGTACGTCGTATTTGCCGGAGCGCAGGTCCCTGAGGATATCGACCCGCTCAAGCGTGCTGATCTCGCTGTGCAGGTAATGGACCTTTACGCCTTTATCAAGAAGATAGTCGGAAAGCTCTTCGGCCATGCGTTTGGTCAAAGTAGTAACGAGCACGCGCTGTCCTCGAGCTACGGTCTTTTCGATTTCCCCGATGAGGTCCGGAATCTGGCCCGTTGACGGCCGCACCTCCACGGATGGATCGAGAAGTCCGGTCGGCCGCACGATCTGCTCCACCACTTGCGCGGAATGCGAGATTTCGTAAGCGCCGGGCGTAGCGCTCGTATAGATTACCTGGTTGATTTTTTTCCTGAATTCGGGGAAATTGAGCGGCCGGTTATCGAGAGCGCTCGGGAGCCGGAAGCCGAATTCGATCAGGGTTTCCTTGCGCGAGCGGTCGCCGGCGAACATGCCGCGGACCTGCGGCAACGTTACGTGCGACTCGTCGATGAACAAGAGAAAATCTTCGGGGAAAAAATCCATGAGCGTGGCCGGCGGCTCGCCCGGTTTGCGGCCGGAAAGGTGGCGCGAATAATTCTCGATGCCGTTCGTGTAACCGATCTCCTCCATCATCTCGAGGTCGTAGTTGGTTTTTTTCTCGAGCCGGTAGGCCTCGACCTCTTTTCCCCGCCTTTTGAGCTCCGCCAGCCTGTCTTTAAGTTCCGCCCTGATATTGACGAGGGCGACGCTCATCCTTTCGTCGGGGGTCATGAAATGCTTGGCCGGCAGGATAACAATATCGTCGAGTTTAGCGAGCGTAGTTTTTCTGCCCAGAGAGAGCGCCGGCAAATCCTTGCCCGGCCGCACCTGTGCCGAGTATATTTCTCCAATCGTGTTTCCATTCATGATTATCCTTATCAGTCCCTCGCCCGTGGCCAGATGAATATCGATCGTTTCGCCCCTGACCCGGAACTGGCCGCGTACGAAAGCGGTGTCGTTTCGTTCATATTGGATTTTTACCAGCTGGCGCAGGAGTTCGTTCCTTCTGATTTTCTGGCCAACGGAAAATTTCGCGCTCATGGCCTCGTAGTCGGCCCGCTCGCCGATGCCGTAGATGCAGGAAACGCTTGCCACGATAATGACGTCCCGGCGGTTGATGAGCGACTGGGTGGAAGCGTGGCGCAGGCGGTCGATTTCTTCGTTGATGGTCGCCTCTTTTTCGATATAGGTATCGGTTTGCGGAATATAGGCCTCGGGCTGGTAATAGTCGTAATAGGAGACGAAATAGTGTACGGCATTGTCCGGAAAAAAGCGGCGGAATTCGCCGTATAGCTGGGCGGCAAGCGTCTTATTGTGGGAAATGATAAGCGTCGGTTTCTGCGCGGCCGCGATTACGTTGGCCATGGTAAAGGTCTTGCCCGAGCCGGTCACGCCTAAAAGCGTCTGCTCATGCACGCCTTTTTCCAGGCCGGCCGCCAGCTTGGTAATAGCGGCAGGTTGATCTCCCGCGGGCTTGAACCTTAATTGTAATTTAAATTTCTGCATACTTGACAGATTATAGTATATTCTTTAAGATTAAGCAAACATTAATCGATCATTACAAGAAGGAGGCTTATATGGCCGATACACCGAAATTAAGACAAAGTACGAAAGGCGCATTGATGCATTTTACCGTCGGCGCCGTGATTGAGCGTGACGGCAAGTATTTGCTCTTAGACCGCGACATGGAGCCGCTCGGGTTTGCCGGGTTAGCCGGCCATATTAATGAAGGGGAAGAACCTGAGGAAGCGCTTTTACGTAAAATTCTCGATGAAAGCGGCTTGAAAGTAAAAGCTCATTACCTGCTTTTCGAGGAAGGGGTGGAGTGGAATCGGTGCCGGGTCGGGATTTCGTCCCATTATTGGTATTTGTATCGGTGTACGGTAAAGGGAAAAGTCAGGAATAATCCCGAAGCGTCGAAATCCATCGGCTGGTATACGCCGGAGGAAATGAAAAAATTAAAATGGGAGCCGGTGTGGAGGTACTGGTTCGAAAAATTAGGTGTTTTGGCGAAATAAGCTTATTGCCCTTTTAAAATTTACCAAAAAATAACCAGGAGGGTGTAAAAATGATAAAGAAAATTTTTGGCACATGTTGGAAAGCGCTCAAAAAGGCCTTTGAACAGTTATTGATTGTTGTCGGCTTCTGGATCGCTATTCTTTTTTTGGGTTGGCTTTTAATGACTGTGGCTCGTTCCGCGACATTGGGATTCGGCATTGCTGTGGCAGGTATCGCCGTAGGCGCAGGAATAGGGTGCGGTATTTACTTTGTTTTCCGAAACAGAAATTCAAGATAGGGCTGGGAAGTAACGCAGCCTGTTCTTTGCGCAAAAATAGCCTTAAACAATCCGCCTATTTATTTGGGCGGTTTTTTCATACACTTTGACATTTTAATGTTTTCGGGGTTAAAATAATAGCATATTAGAAGGATTTGCGCGTAAAAATTTGACTAAAAAATATATTTCGAATATAATAGAAATGAAGCATTATTTTAAGATGAAAAATCGAAATATATGACAAAAAAAGAGCTGATATTAAAGGAAATACTTGATAGAGCCATTAAAGACAAACAATTCAATTTCACACAAAAGGAAATGGCGGAAAAATTCGGCATCTCTTTATCAACGGTCTTTAATGCCTTAAAAATTCCCCGCCAGTTAGGGGCCGTAAGGGTAACGGGCAGGAATTTTATTTTGGAAGACACGGAAAAATTGCTTTATATTTGGGCCACCGGCCGGCATTTGGAAAAAGAAATCGTTTATCGCACCCATACCGGTTGTGATGCGAAAGAAATTGAAGGAATGATGCCGGACAGGGCGGTGTTCGCCGCCTACAGCGCTTACGCGCAAAAATACGGGGATGCTCCAGCTGATTATGACAAGGTTTACGTGCGCGCGAGCGGAGAGGCGCTTGAGGAGATCAAAAAAAGATTTCCGGAAAAAAGAGGTGAGCCGAATTTGTATGTCTTAAGGATGAATGAGAAAACGGACAAAAGAAAAGAAACGGTTTCTGACGCGCTTATTTTTTCCGACTTGTGGAATTTACGCGATTGGTACGCCAAGGAGTTCCTCTCTAAGTTAAAAGAGCAAATTCTGCCCGCGTAGATAAAAGAAAAATTTACGTATCTACGTTTAAATCCAGAAAGGGCCGGTTTAATTTCACTGATTTTTTTCCGGTGGCGATTGGAGCTATAAATGCGCCAAGTCAAAAAATCAGTAAAATTAAGCCGGCCGGAGAATAATCATACAAGCTTTAAAAATATTATGGAATATTATCACGGCTTAATCACGAAAAAGAGTTTCGATTTTCTGAAGGAGTTCAATCGAAAATTCGATTTTATCCTGATCGGCGGCTGGGCGGTCTGGCTTTACTGCCGCGCGTTGAAATCGAAAGATATCGACATTATTATCGGCTATGACGGATTGGGAAAAATGAAGGATTCGTACGATGTTTATAAGAATGACCGGCTTAAAAAATACGAGATTAAGACCGGGGAATTCGATATCGATATTTACCTCGATCATTATTCCTCGCTCGGCGCGCCCATCGCCGCCGTAGCCAAAGACCATGCGGTCAAAAACGGTTTTAAGGTGCCGCGGCTTGAGGCCTTGCTGCTTTTGAAGCTTTTTGCCTGGAAGAATCGCCGCGGTTCGGTCAAGGGTATGAAAGATGAACTTGACATTTTCGGCCTGGCAATTCTCCCTGAGTTCGACTGGGAAGAATATATGCGCATGGTTAAGGCGTGGCGGCTCGGAAGTTATCACCGCGAATTTGTCGGCCTGCTTAAAGCGAGAACGAGCGTCAAGGCGCTGGGAATAAACGAACAGAAAATGGCAAAAGCGAAGAAGTATATTTTTTCTCAGATTTAAAATAGCATTATGAAAAAACGAACATCTCAAGTAAATTTCAACCCTTTCCCCAAAATGGAGCAGGATATCATTGATTTTTGGGAGAAAAACAGGATTTTCGAGAAATCCGTGGAGCGGGAGGCGCCGAATAAGGATTATGTCTTTTACGACGGACCGCCTTTTGCCACCGGTTTGCCGCATTACGGACATCTCGTGGCTTCGATCATGAAGGACGCGGTGCCGCGGTATTGGACTATGCGCGGCTACCGCGTGGAGCGGAAATGGGGCTGGGACTGCCACGGCCTGCCGGTCGAGAATCTGGCGGAAAAGGAACTCGGGCTCGCCGACAAGAATGATATCGAAAGAATCGGCGTAGAGAAATTCAACGAATATTGCCGGAGCATAGTCATGCGCTACGCGGAAGAATGGAAAAAGACGATCCGCCGCATCGGCCGCTGGGTGGATATGGAAAACGATTATAAGACCATGGACCCGGGTTATATGGAGTCGATCTGGTGGGTGTTTAGGTCCCTCTGGGACAAGGGCTTGATTTACCGCGGTTATAAGGCCATGCATATCTGTCCGCGCTGCGGCACGACTTTGTCCAATTTCGAGGTTACGCAGGGGTATAAGGATATACGGGATATATCTTGTACTGTTAAATTTCGCCTTAAAGAACCCACGAATCTACGAATCAACAACGAATCAACGAATTCTAAATTGACGGATAAGGATAATGTGTATGTGCTGGCGTGGACTACTACTCCCTGGACGCTAATCGGGAATGTAGCGCTGGCAGTGGGAGAAGAAATTGATTACGTGGTGTTTAGTTTAAAAAATCATCCGGAAATATCCGACGGGATTTATATCGTTTCCAAAGAGGACTATGAAAAAAATAAAGACGATAAAGGTGAAATGAAATTATTAGCAGAAATAAAAGGCAAAGATCTGATGGGGCTTGATTATGAGCCGCTGTTCGATTATTATGCGCGTAGCGGTTCGACCGCTCGCGAAGCGGTCGAACCGCTTGAAAATTCAGAGAACGGATGGAAAGTTTACGCGGCGGATTTCGTGACGACCGAAGAAGGCACGGGCGTGGTGCATATCGCGCCGGCCTTCGGCGAGGACGATATGAACCTGGGCAAGGAAAAAAATCTGCCTTTTATCCAGCACGTGGACGGCACCGGGCGGTTCAAGCCGGAGGTCAAGGATTGGCCGGGCGAGGAAGTAAAGCCCAAGGACGATACCAAGGCCACGGACAAAAGAATCGTGGCTTGGCTCGAAAAAAACGGCAAACTGTTTAAGAGCGAAGAATATGAGCACTCGTATCCGCATTGCTGGCGTTGCGACACCCCGCTTCTCAATTACGCCACCGAATCCTGGTTCGTGGAGGTAACAAAATTGAAAGACAACCTCGTTGACAATAATAAAAATGTGCATTGGGTGCCGGAACATATTAAGGAAGGGCGTTTCGGCAAGTGGCTGGATCAGGCGCGCGATTGGGCTATTAGCCGCAACCGTTACTGGGGTTCGCCCCTGCCCGTCTGGATTTGCGATAAATGCGGGGAAACAACGGTGGTTGGATCCAGAAAAGAATTGGCGGATTTGGGCGGCAAGAAGGTCGATGATCTGCATAAGCAATTCGTCGATAAAATAATCTGGTCATGCAAATGCGGCGGTACGATGAAGCGTATCCCGGAAGTGCTGGACTGCTGGTTCGAGTCCGGGTCAATGCCTTACGCGCAGATGCATTATCTCGGAGAACCATTGCCTAATTTCGATCCGGCCAAAGGAAAAAATTTCCCGGCCCAGTTTATCGCCGAAGGCGTGGACCAGACGCGGGGGTGGTTTTATACCCTGATGGTACTATCCACGGCGCTTTTCAATAAACAGTCATTCGATAATTGTATCGTCAATGGCATCGTGCTCTCCGAGGACGGGCAGAAGATGTCGAAGCGTCTTAATAATTATCCCGACCCCACTGAATTATTCGAAAAGTACAGCGCGGACGCCATGCGCTACTACCTTCTGGCCTCGCCCGTGCTCATGGCCGAGAATTTGAATTTCGCCGAAAGCGGCGTTAAGGAGGTTCTGCGGAAAGTGGAGATGATACTTTGGAATGTGTATAAGTTTTATGATATGTATGCGGAGAAAAAATCGAGAATCGGAGGTGATGATGTCAGCACAAAGGATTATGTCAAAGATTTAAATCGGCGTCTTTTAATATCCGAAGATCAAAAATCAAGCGTCAAGAGTGAAAATATTCTGGATAAATGGATTATTGCAAGATTGAACCAGCTTATCGGAGAGGTGGCGAAGAATATGGACGGCTATGTCATCCCGAAAGCCATCAGGCCGATTGAGGAATTCATCAACGATCTGTCGACCTGGCACATCAGGCGTTCGCGCGACAGATTTAAGAGTGAAAATGAAACCGACAAGAAGGCCGCGTTGGAAACGACCGGTTATGTGCTGATCGAATTATCGAAAGTGATGGCGCCGTTCATGCCGTTTTTGGCGGAGCAAATCTGGCAGAAAGTGACGGGAAACGATTTTAAAGACGATAAAAAGAGCGTGCATTTGGAAGCGTGGCCGGTGGCCGGGGAGGTAGACGAAAAATTATTAAAAGAAATGGCGGATGTACGCAAAATCGTAGAAATGGGACTGGCCAAGCGCGATGAAGCGGGAATAAAAGTGCGGCAGCCGCTTGGCGAATTACGAATTATGAATTACGAATTACGACAGGAATACGAGAGTTTAATTAAAGATGAACTTAACGTGAAGACGGTAGGATCGAAAAAAGGCGCGGGAGAATTGGCCGTGGAATTGGATACGACGATAACGCCGGAGTTGAAGCGGGAAGGCATCAAGCGCGAACTTGTGCGGTTTATCAACAATATGCGCAAGAACGCGGGACTGACGATCGCGGACAGGATCATGGCGTTTTGGCAGGCCGAAGATGAGGAAATCAAAACGGCGATCAAGACCTTCTCAAGAGATATCTCTATAGATACGCTGGCTGAAAAAATCGAGGAGAGAAAAACGGAAGATACGGATTTAAGCAAAGAAGTGAAGATTGAGGGCAGGGCGGTTTGGGTCGGGATTAAAAAGATCTGATTATATATGTCAAAAGCAGCAAAGGCCCTGGTATTATTTTCCGGCGGACTCGATTCTATGCTGGCGGCGAAACTGCTCGCCGAGCAGGGTATCTCCGTGGAGGGGGTTTGCTTTATCAGTAATTTTTTTAACGCGGAAAAAGCGATCAGGGCGGCGGATATTCTCGGCATCGAACTTAAGGTTGTCGATATAAGCGAGGAAGAGCTCGCTTTGGTTAAAAATCCTCCCAGCGGCCACGGCAAGCGCCTTAATCCCTGCATCGATTGCCATGCCTTAATGGTAAGCAAAGCGGCGGGTATCGCCGATAAAAATGGTTTCGCGATCGTGGCCACAGGCGAAGTCCTGGGCCAGCGCCCTTTTTCCCAAAACAAGGACGCCTTGGCGCGCGTGTCCGAACTGGCCGGCACGGAGATTCTCCGGCCTTTGTCGGCCAAACTTCTGCCGGAAACCTCTTACGAGCGCGAAGGTCTGGTCAGGCGCGGACAATTGCTCGATATTCGCGGCCGGTCGCGCGAGCGCCAGATGGAGCTGGCCGCTAAGTTCGGCCTTAAGGGTTATAGCTCTCCGGCCGGCGGCTGTCTTTTAACCGACCCGGAATTCAGCGTCCGTCTTTCGAAAATGATAGAGGCTTGGCCCGATAGCGGCCGCGACGACGCGGAACTCCTTAAATACGGCCGGATTTTCTGGCTGAAAGAAAAAATCGCGAAAAATACCGCACGCGAAATCTTGCTGGTGATCGGACGACATAAACAGGATAATGCCAATCTGGAAAAATTGGCGCGAAAGGGCGATATTATGGTAGAATTAAAAGAGGAAACAGGCCCGACCTCATTAATCCGGGGGCTTGAAACCGGGGACGCAGGGCCGGTTTTAGAGACGGATATTCCCGGAAAAATTATGATGAGCAAGCCGAAGCTGAATGAGCCGAAGACGGCCGCGGAAATTATCGATATTGCGGCATTGCTTACGGGATTTTACGCGGTGAAGGCGCGGGGCAAAAGGGTGAAAGTCGGCGTAAAAATCAGAAATTAGGAAATTTTTGTAATTCATTTTTAATTCTCTAATAATAAAATTTATGGCAGACAAAAAAAATATCATTAAATACGATGTCGTCAAGATGGTGAACGATATTTTGAGCCAGGCCATCACCGGCGGGGCAAGCGATATTCATATCGAACCCACCCGGCAGGGCATGGTCGTCAGGTACCGGATCGACGGTATTATGGGGGTTGTTTTCGACGGGGATGAAAAATTATACGAATTCGTGATCGCCCGGTTGAAGATCATGGCCATGCTCGAAACCACGGGACTTCCCCGGCCGCAGGAAGGTAATATCAAATTCAAGCACGAAGACGGCTTCGTGGACCTGCGCGTATCCGTTTTTCCCACGAGCTTAGGCGAGGCCATCGTCGTCAGGATACTCGAGAGTAAGCGGTATTTCGGCAATTTCATCGAATTGGGGATGACGAAGGAGCAGGTCGGGATCGTGGAGACGATGATCAGGAAGCCGCACGGCTTGATTCTCGTTACGGGCCCCAACGGCAGCGGTAAGTCCACTACGCTTTTTACTATCCTGAATGAATTGAACGCGTCGGAAAAAAGTTTGGTAACGCTCGAGGATCCGATCGAACGCAAGATGGACGGGGTCAGGCAGACACAGATCAATCCGGAGATCGGCCTGACTTTCGCCGAAGGGTTGCGTTATTTACTGCGCCAGGATCCGGATATCATGATGGTAGGGGAAATTCGCGACAAGGAAACGGCCAAGATCGCTGTCGAGTCGGCCGTTACCGGCCATTTGGTCTTGGCCACTATCCACACGAATAATGCCGCCGGCGCTATCGTGCGCCTGATCAATATGGGCATCGAACCGTTCCTCCTGGCATCGGCCCTAAGGTTCATCTCGGCGCAGCGGCTGGCGCGGGTAAATTGTCCGGATTGCCGGGAGGAATATGATCCGCCATCGGAGCTCGTGAAGAGACTGGACGCGCCCAGGAACATAAAATTTTACCATTCCACCGGCTGTGATAAATGCAACCAGCGGGGGAAGAAGGGCAGGCAGGGAATACATGAAGTGCTGGTGATAAGCAAAGAAATCGAGAATATGATCTTAAGGCGTCCGACCGACGACCAGATCAATGACCAGGCGATAAGCGAGAATATGATGACGCTCAGGCAGGTGGCCTTGCAGAGGGTGTACGAGGGGAGTATCAGTATCGAGGAGGCGTTGCGGCTTACGGAGTGAGTTAGGACGGCAGGCGGGTAGGACGGTAGGTTTAGAAAATTAAAAAATTATTATAAATAATGTTTCATGCTTCATGTTTCATGTTTCATGTTTCATGTTACGTAACAAAATTTATGACACCAATACTCGTCGTGCTCGGGGTGCTCGTGCTGTTGGCAATCGTCGTCATCGGCATGTACAACGGCCTTATCCGCCTCAAGAATCGCGTGGATGAGGCCTGGAGCGATATCGACGTTCAGCTCAAGCGGCGTTATGACCTTATTCCCAATCTGGTGGAAACAGTCAAGGGATACGCGGCGCATGAGCGGCAAACGCTCGACAGCGTGACGCAGGCCCGCGCCAACGCCATTAACGCCCAGAAATCGGGCAATGCCAAACAACAGGCGCAAGCGGAGAACGCCCTGTCTGCCACGTTAAAATCGATCTTCGCCCTGGCGGAGAATTATCCGAATCTGAAAGCCAACGAGAATTTTCTCGAACTTCAGCGCGAACTGACCGATACGGAAGACAAGATCATGGCCGCCCGCCGCTTCTATAACGGCAACGTGCGCGACTTCAATACGAAACTGCAGGTCTTCCCGACCAACGTCATGGCCGGTATGCTCGGCTTTAAGGCGCGCGAGTATTTCGAAGTAGCGGATGAGAAGGAAAGGGAAGCGGTGAAGGTTAAATTTTAAATCGGTAGAATGAAGGGGAAAGTAAATTAACGAGGTTGCAGGTTAAATTTGGTAAAAGCCGGCTCTGCTTCGCTGATTTTTTGACTTGGCGCATTCTAACTCCATTCGCCACTGGAGAAAAATCAGCGAAGCAGAGCCGGCTTGGACGGAGAAACGGTTAGCATTATATTTTTATGCCCACTTTATATAATCAAGCGGATTCCAATAAAATGAAAACCTGGTTTTTGCTCACCGGGTTTTTCGTGTTTATCATTATCGTCGGCTACGTATTCAGTATGGCCATGGATAGCCGGGGCATCCTGATTTTTGCCGTGTTTTTCAGTATCGTCATGTCTTTTGTCGGTTATTGGTGGAGCGATAAGATCGTTTTGGCTATGTCGGGCGCCCGGGAGGTGAAGTTAGATGACAACAGGCGGTTATACCGTGTCGTGGAGAATCTTTGCATTACCGCCGGCCTGCCCACTCCGAAAATTTATATCATTAACGATATCGCCCCCAACGCTTTCGCCACCGGACGCGACCCGGAGCACGCGGTCGTGGCCGTTACCGCCGGACTGCTCGAGAAACTCGATAAGAGCGAGCTTGAGGGCGTGATCGCGCACGAGTTGTCGCATATCGGCAACCGTGATATCCTCCTGGCCACTTTAGTAACGGTTTTGGTGGGCGTGGTGGTTTTGCTCGCTGACTGGTTCCGGCACTGGACATTCTGGGGAGGGGGGCGGCGCAGAAGCAACCAGAGAGGAGGAGGGCAGCTGCAGCTTATTATCATGATCGTGGCCCTGGTTTTCGCCATCTTGGCGCCGATTTTCGCTTATCTCATGCAGTTTGCCATCTCGCGCAAGCGCGAGTTCCTGGCGGACGCGGACGGCGCTTTGCTGACCCGCTATCCGGAAGGTCTGGCGCGGGCGCTCGAGAAGATCTCGGCCGACCGCGAACCGCTTGAAGCCGCTAACCGCGCCACTGCCCATCTTTATATCGCCTCGCCGTTCAAGGCCGGTATGCGCGGCCGTAAAGTCGGTTTTTTTACCAAAATGTTCATGACGCATCCGCCCGTGGAAGAAAGAATCGCGGCGTTGCGGGGAATGGACGTATAGCGAACTCGTAACTCGTAACTCATAACTCATATGACTATCCAATTCGTCAACAAAAAATCAACCCAAATCAAGGCTGACTGTGAAGTTATCTTTGTCGTCAGCAAGAACATGAAACATAAATGGGTTAAAGACAAAAAAGAGCTAGAGGCGCAGAATTTCAAGGGAGAAGCGGAAGAGGTTTTGTTTCTGCCGCACAGAAAAAAGGTTTATGTCGGCATAGGTTCGTTGGCGCCGGATGATATAAGATCGGCTTGCGCTTTTGCTTTGCGCGCTCTTTCTAAAACAAAGGTAAAGATTTTAAAACTCGGACTTTACACGGACCAGAAAGAGGAGGCGGGCGCCAGAGCTATAGCTGAAGGATTTTTGCTGGGTGGTTATAGTTTTAACGAATATAAATCGAAAAAGGAAAAATGCCCGGTGGCGAAGGTGATGATCGCCGCGGAAGAATATGAAAATAAAAAGATCGAAGCGGGCGCGGTTATGGAAGGAATAAGAACGGGCAGGATTCTGGCCGAAGCCACCAACCTGACGCGGGATATCGTCAATCGCATCCCGGCCGAAGTTACGCCGGTCAAGCTGGGAGAGATTGCCGGGGAGGTCGCCCGGAAAGACGGACTGGAAATAAAAGTGTACGGCGAAAAATACCTGGAGAAAGAAGGCATGGGCGCGTTCCTGGCCGTGAGCAAGGCCAGTCCTTATCCGCCTCAGCTTATCCATCTTATTCACAGACCGGAAAAGCCGAAAATGAAAATCGCTTTGGTGGGCAAGGGCCTGACTTTCGACAGCGGAGGCCTGAGCCTGAAGCCGAGCGAGGCTATGGTAACTATGAAGTGCGATAAGAGCGGCGCCAGCGCTATTATCGGTATCATGCGGGCGGTGAGCCGCCTTAAACTGCCGCTCGAAGTGCACGGCATTATCGGCGCCACCGAGAACGTTGTGGGCAAGCACGGCTATAAGCCGGATGATGTCCTCCGCGCCAAGAATGGCAAGACCATCGAAGTGAAAAATACGGACGCGGAGGGCCGGCTGGTCCTGGCCGACTGCCTTGTCTATGCCCAGGAACTGAAACCCGACTATATCGCCGATCTGGCCACGCTGACCGGCGCCTGTATGGTGGCTTTGGGCCGGTATACGATAGGCGTTATGGGCCACGGCAAGGAACTTAAGAGCGCGATCGGGGCCGCGGCGGAGGCGAGCGGAGAACTGGCCGCGGAATTACCGTTCAATAAATATCTTCCGAAACTGCTTAAAAGCGAAGTAGCGGATATCAGCAATGTTTCTTCGGCCAGATATGGCGGGGCTATTACCGCCGCCCTGTTTTTGAGCGAATTTATCGCCCGCAAGTACCGGGATAAGTGGGTTCATCTCGATATTGCGGGTCCGGCTTTCGCGGATCAGCCCTGGGGATATAATCCTTATGGAGGAAGCGGCGCTGGCGTGCGGTTGATAACTGAATGGCTTGCGAATCTGGCTTTAAATAGCTAATATAAGTAAAAATAATGACGGGATAGACGTAAGTTACTATCTCGTTTTTATTTTTGCCGCCGGCGTTTTTTTGTCGTAGCCGAAAAATTTTCTTTTTTTCCCAAAATTTAGTATAATAATAACATGAATGCACAAGCCAATTCACAATACGATCGGAATCTGCAAATCAATGAATGGCTTATTAATGCCCGCTGGTTCTACATGGTGGCTATTTTTTTGATCGGCATTATCGGTAACTCTCTGGCAAGCTTATTTGAGGTAAAATTCTCTTTTTTTTCGGTTGGTTTGCTGTTATTGATTTTTATCTATATTAACGCTTATTTTTATCATGCATTGTCCAGGATCAAAAAAGACGGATCGGAGAAAAAATTGAGATTTTTCAGTATGCTGCAGATCGGTATCGAATTGGCGATTTTTACCGCTCTGATGAATTTCGGCGGCGACCGCGATATAGTCGGTATTTTTTATTTTCTGCCGATTATTTCCGCGGCTATAATTTTCGAGGTCAGGGGGGCGGTTATTACGGGAATCATATCGGCGGCGCTCGTCAATTTGGTGGTCGTGCTGAATTACGTTCATTTTTTAGCGGTTACGATTTTTGCCCAAAGTTCTTTTTCCGCCTTTGAATTGTCGGAATTTAAATATTTATCCATCTCCCTGGTCCAGACCCTGACCACCTCTAATTTTTATCTTATCATCGCCCTCTTCGCCGGCTATGGCATAAAATTCCTGTATCAGAGGGAGATAACACTGATGACGCAGACGGAAAGCTTGGTGCGCATCAAGGAATACAGGGAGAATGAACTGAAACAGCTGGACAAGACCACGAAACTTCTGGTCAAGCGGGATCTGGCTTTGACGGCTATCAATAAGGAATTGGACAAGAAGATCGATGAGTTGGAAAAATCGGAGAAAGCCATGATTGCCGCCTTTACCGACCTTAAGGCGGCGCGAAAAAAGGCGGAGGAGGAGAGCAATAAAACGGCTGCTATTATTTCTAATTTTCTCGACCCGATCATAGTGCTGGACAAGGAGGGGTGTCTGGCCCTTATCAACCCGGCAGCCAAAGATGTTTTCGGCCTGATCGATTCCGATTTAGGGAAGAAAATATTGTCAGAGAATAATTTTTCCATGGATAATTTCAGGGCTATCGTTAAGAAGGACTATAAGCTGAAAACAGGCCGGGAACTGAAATCGGAAAACCCGGGCGAAGAAGAGTTGATAATAACTTATGGGGAGCAGGAATTGACTTATAAGGTGATTACCGCCAAGGTGGTGGACAGGAACGGGCAGCACCTGGGAACGATGAAGATATTTTATAATCTGACCAGGGAAAAGATGCTGGACAGGATGAAATCGGAATTTATCTCCATTGCCGCCCATCAGCTAAGAACCCCCCTGTCGGCTATCAAATGGGTAACCAAGATGGTCCTTGACGGGGACTGCGGGCCTTTGAACGAAGAGCAGAAGAAGCTGCTTTACCGGGGGTATGTCAGCAACGAAAGGATCATAGAGCTGGTTAACGATATGCTTAACGTGTCCCGTATAGAGGAGGGGCGTTTCGGTTATACTTTCGGCCAGAGCGACTTCCGGGAAGTGCTGGATATCGTTTTGGACAGTTTGGAAAACAGGATAAAGGAAAAGAAGATAAAATTCGTCCTGGATAAGCCGAAAAAATTACCGAAAGTTTACATGGATAAGCAAAAAATGGCTCTCGTGCTCCAGAATATACTGGAGAACGCCGTGAAGTATACTCCGGAGTACGGTACGATCAAGGTCGGCGTGGAGGTGGGCAGGGCGTTTCTGCAGGTTAAAGTTACGGACAATGGCGTGGGCATTCCCCAGAAAGACCAGGAGAAGATATTTTCGAAATTCTTCCGGGCGGCAAACGTGATGCGCATGCAGACAGAGGGGTCGGGATTGGGGCTTTTTATCGTCAAGAATATCGTGAACAGGCACGGCGGCGATATAACTTTTACGAGCAAAGAGGGCAGAGGAACGGAATTCGTATTCACTCTGCCGCTTAATAAGTAAGTAAGCAATTTTATGGCCAAAGCGAAAGATTTAAGAAAAATATATGCGGATTTATTGCAGAATACCGGAGGTAAAGTCAGGGGAGAAGCTATTATCAGCAGAATGGCGTATATCAGGCATCAAAAGGGAGAGGCCGGAGTGCGCGCCGTCGGGAAAAAGCTTAAAGAGGCGGGGTGCCGGATAGAATTGGGGAAATTACAGTCCCTGTCATGGTATCCGGAGGCCTGCGGTATAGTAATTATTCTGGCCGCGCAGGAAGTTTTCGGCTGGGGCGAAACCGATATCTTCGCCATGGGCGAGAACGCGCCAAAGATTTCTTTTCTCGTCAAGTTGTTGATGAAATATTTCGTTTCCGTCGAGAAGACCTTTCTCGCCTCCCCCGCAAACTGGAGAAAACATCATACCACAGGAACGCTCGAGGCCTTCGATTTCAATTCTAGAGACAAGCATATTATTATTCGCCTGAAAGATTATAAAGCCCATCCGGCGATGTGCGTTTTCTTGCGGGGGTATTTTTCCCAGTTTGCCCGCATGGTGATCAAGAGCGAAAAGATCGAAGTGCGCGAAACGAAATGCATGTTTGCCGGCGCCGATTGCCATGAATTTTCGATTATCTGGAAATAAAAGATTTTTTTATTTTATAAGTTTATTTTAATATCAATGGTATGTACGATCTTACGAATATCAATCTAAAAAAAGAGTGGGAGAATCTGCGTTCGCTTGAAGGCAAAGAGCGCGGTTCGGATATAAAATTCCTGCGCAATTACGCCAGGATCAAGAAAGGCAACGAGGGGGTGAGAGCCGTTAAGAATGAGCTGGCAAAAGCTGGTGTTGATTTGCCGGACATCAATAAATTAAGGGACCTGGAATGGGCATCAATCGCGTTACCCACGATTTATATGTTGGCCATGACTAAGGTTTTCGGCTGGGGAGAAGAAGATATTATTCAAATGGGCAGAGAAGCGCTGTCCCTTAACGCTCCTATGAAATTTTTTTTGAAATACTTTTCTTCGCCCGCACGAACTTTCAAAAAGGCGGCTGAAAAGTGGCAAAGCCGTTACTATCAACAGGGCGGCCGACTGGAGATTGTCGAAGTGGACGAAAAGGGGAAGAAAGTAACTTTCCGTGTCATTGATTTTAAGAAGCATCCCATTACCTGTATCTATCATCGGGGGGTTTTCTCTAAAATCGTGGAACTGGCCACAGGCAGCGATAAAACCTCCGCACAGGAAGCAAAATGCATGTTTCGGGGCGACCCTTATCATGAATATACTATAAGCTGGGAGTAGTAAGGGGTCATAATCTTTTCAGGATGTATAGATGACCCGCATTCAAAACATCATGAAAAAAAATGTAACGAAAAACGGCGAATTACCCGACATTGAAGACATCGAAGACGTACGGGAGCTCGAAAGTTATATCAGAGAATTTTCCGTCTTTTTGCCCATGCCTGTCTGCATGGTAACGCCGGTTAATATTATCGTGGACGCCAATAACGCTTTTAGAAAATTGAGCGGATATGACGAAATGGATGCGGTCGGCCGGAAAGTAGAATTTTTTTTCAGGGATAAAAAAAAGATCAATAATTTAATTCGCGCGTTGCACGCCAAAGGGGAAGTCCGGCAGAAAGAGATGGAATTCATGACCAAGCGGGGCGATATTATTTACGTATCCGTATCCGCCACCTTAAGGCGGGACATAAAAAGGGAAGTGGTTGGATATTTTTTGGCCCTTTCCGACATTACCGATTTGAAAAAGCTACAGAATGGCCTGAAAGATAAGGTCAGGGAGAGAACCGAGGAGCTGGAAAAAGCGCAGAAAGTTTTGATTAAGGTGCTTGAGGACGTGAAATCGGGCAAGGAAAAGATCGAAAAGGAAAAGAATAAGACAGCGGCCATAATTTCAAACTTTCTCGATCCGGTAATCGTCGTGGACAACGGCGGGCGCATTATGTTGTTGAATCCGGAGGCGAGAAGAGTGTTTCGTTTGTCGGACAAGGATTTGGGACGGCGGGTCGATTTGGCCGGAGATCGTTTTTCCTTCGAGGGTTTTAGCGAAATAATAAAAAAAGTCGATTTTAGCGTACAGGAAGTCGAAGCGGGCGATAATCCCGGGCTTACCATAGAAGAGGTAGTCATTAAGGCCGGCAAGATTCCGTCTTCATCCGCGAAAGAAGAAACGAGAAATCCTTTCAGAATAGGTATTACGAAATATAATCGGGGGGAGACGGTTTATAAAGTGATGACGGCGCCCGTGCGCGATGAAAAGGGCGTTTGCTACGGCTACATGAAAATATTTTATGATTTGACGAGAGAAAAAATGATTGATATGCTTAAATCGGAATTCATTTCCATCGCCGCCCATCAGCTAAGAACGCCGCTGTCGGCCATAAAATGGTCGGTAAAGATGGTGCTGGACGGAGACGCGGGCGAATTGAACGAGGAACAGAAGAAAATTTTATGGAACGGATATTTCAGCAATGAGAGGGTAATCAACCTGATCAACGAGATGCTGTATGTTTCCCGGATCGAAGAAGGAAAATTCGGTTACGAATTCAGAAAAGAGGAGCCTGATGCGGTTTTGGGCCCGATTCTCAAAGATTTTTCCGATCAGGCGAAAAGCAAGAAGATCCGCCTGATCGTTAATCTCGAATCGGAGCTGCCCGATATTTATATGGATGCCGAGAAGATGGATATCGCCATCAGGCATTTACTGGAGAACGCGGTCAAGTACACTCCGGAATCGGGTACGATCAGAATCGACGTCAGGGGCGGGAAGAAATCTCTGGAGATAAAGATCAAAGATAACGGCGTGGGCATTCCCGCGAAGGCCAGAGATAAGCTTTTCACGAAATTCTTCCGGGCCGACAACGTCGTACGCATGCAAACGGAGGGTTCGGGGTTGGGACTGTTTATCGCTAAAAATATCGTCGATGAACATCATGGCACTATCTCCTGCCGGAGCGAGGAGGGCAAGGGAACGGAGATGACGATTACATTGCCGGTGAAAAAGGAAGTATAATTTTATATATTTTTAAAAATTATAATCTAAGAAAAATCATATGAGTAGCGAAAATAATGCGTCCAAGGGACAAAAGATATTGATTATCGAGGACGAGCAGTCCCTGATGGAGTTATTGGTGGCCAAACTCCGAAAAGAAAATTACGAAGTGGCCGCCGCCGGAGACGGCGAAGAGGGTTATAAGATGATAAATTCATGGAAGCCGGATTTGATCTTGCTGGATATCGTTATGCCCAAGATGGACGGTTATGAGGTTCTCGAGAAACTGAACGAAGACGGCAATAAAACGCCGGTGATTATTATCTCCAACTCCGGGCAGCCGGTCGAGATCGAAAAAACCAAAAAATTGGGAGCCGTTGACCATCTGATAAAAACCGAATTCAGCCCCCTTGATGTTTTGGGCAAGGTCAAAGATTGTCTCGGTAACGGCGGCGTACCCCCGAAAAATCCCGCCCACACGGCTGCCATCAAGCCGAAAGAAGACGGAAGCGTCAAGAGTTTGGGCATAAAGGTTCTTTTGGTCGAGGATGACGCTTTTCTGCGGGAGATTTGCAGTAAAAAATTGACTAAAGAAGGCATGTCCGTCTATGAAGCGATTGACGGGGAGCAGGCCATGAACAGTATAGAGGAAATTAAACCGGATATCGTGCTTTTAGATATCATTTTGCCGGCTATCGACGGTTTCCAGATTCTTCACCAGATCCGCACCCATAAGAATAAGGAGATTATGGAAATTCCGGTCATCATGCTTTCCAATCTGGGGCAGGAAGATGACATCAAAAAAGCCATGGACATGAAGGCCAACGATTATCTGGTTAAGGCGCATTTTACCACCGAAGAGATCGTGGAGAAGATAAAGAAAACGCTGGGGAAATAATCTATGATTGCTTTTTTATCGGGTAAAGTTTTATATAAGGGCACGGGCTATGTCGTCGTCAGGGTGAATGATGTCGGCTACAAAGTGATCGTTAGCGCATCCCAATACGCGGAACTCGACGCGGGACAACCGACGGAAATTTATATTTATCATCACGTGCGCGAGGATGCAAGCGTGCTTTACGGGTTCAGGTCGGCGGAGCAGCTGGAGATGTTCGAGCTGATGCTCTCGGTCAGCGGCATCGGGCCGAAGTCGGCGTTGGCCGTTTTGTCGATGGCAGACGTGGACGACCTGCGCGCATCGATTGCCGGCGGCGATTCGTCCCTGCTGGTCAAGGTTTCCGGCATTGGCAAAAAAACGGCAGAAAGGGTAGTGCTCGAATTGCGGGATAAAATGTCCCGTTTATCGTTGCCGGGCACGGCCGACGGAAAAAGCGGGAACGTGGTTGCCGGCGGTGACGAGATAGACGCGCTTATGGCCCTTGGCTATTCCCTCGGCCAGGCCAGGGAGGCCTTAAGCCGGGTCGGTACGGGCGTTAAAGACAGCGGAGAGAGAGTCAGGGAGGCGCTGAAGAAGTTAGGCAGATAGATGAAAATAATCAATATAACGGAAAAAGAACAATATAATAAATTTGTCGGCAGTCAAAGATATAGCCGGTTTGCAGAGTCATGGGGGTGGGGAGAATTCCAGCGGGCAAACGGACGTGATGTCAGACGTCTGGCCGTAGCGGATGACGGTGGAAAAATATTGGCGGCCGCGACTTTGATAAGAACGGGCCTGCCCCTGGGCAGAGCTTATTTTTATTGTCCGTGCGGACCGGCGATGGATCAATTACGAATTAAAAATTACGAATTACGAATGGAATGTTTGAATTTTTTATTGGATGAGATCGGAAGAATGGCAAAAGACGAGAAAGTAATCTTTTTACGCTTTGAACCAAGCTACCGGCTGCCAGCTACCGGCTGCCAGCTAACAAAAACTATCGACGTGCAGCCGAGCAAGACCTTGATTCTGGATTTAGCCCCGCAGGAAAAAGAGTTGCTCAAAAACATGCGCCAGAAAACGAGGTATAATACCCGGCTGGCGGAGAGGAAGGGAGTTGCGGTCAGGGAAGGGAGCGTTGATGATTTCGAGAGTTTTTGGCGATTGATGCGGGAGACGAAAGAAAGGGATGGTTTTCGAACGCATACCCGGGAGCATTACCGTAAAATGATCGGAATTCATACTTCCACGCCGGCGCGCCGGGATGATCTGGCGATAAAACTATACCTGGCCGAATATGAAAACAAAGTGATCGCCGGCAATATTATCGCGTTTTTCGGTGATACGGCAACGTACATGCACGGCGCTTCTGCCAGCCGGTACCGCAACGTGATGGCTCCGTATTTACTGCAATGGCACGTTATCCGCCTGGCCAAAGAGTCGGGATACGGGTTTTACGATTTTTACGGCATCGACGATAATAAATGGCCGGGCGTAACAAGGTTTAAGCGCGGTTTCGGGGGGGGTGAACGGCAGTATCCGGGTACCTATGACTTGATATTCGACGGTTTTTACTATCAATTATATAAAATCGCCAGAGCGTTGAGGCGCCGGGCATGAAATATGGATAAAATATTGGCGGTAATAAAAAAAATTATTCCGCGCAAATTGTTTAAATTACTGCAGCCGGCCTACCATTTCGGTTTGGCGTGGCTGGCGGCGGTCGTTTACGGCCGGCCGAGCGAGGAGCTAATCGTTGTCGGCATTACCGGTACCACCGGCAAGACCACCAGTGTTTACCTTGCGGCCAAAATGCTCGCGCATGCCGGCTATAAAGTCGGATATACCTCAACCGCTTTTTTGAGCGACGGGGAGAAAGAATGGTTTAACGACAAGAAGATGACCATGATCGGCCGTTTTTTTACGCAGAAGATTTTGCGCCGCATGGTCAAAAACGGCTGCCAATACGCCATTATCGAGACTTCTTCGCAGGGCGTCGCGCAATACCGCCACCGGTTCATTAACTATGATATTTTGGTCTTTACCGGCCTGTATCCCGAGCATATCGAAGCGCATGGAAGTTTCGATAACTATAAAAAAGCCAAGGGCAGGTTATTCGCCCACCTGAAAAAATGCGCGCCCAAGTATATCGACGGCGAAAAAAAAGTGAAGAGAACTTCCGGTATCGGCAAGACCGACCTTAACCGCGCGAAAAAGACCGTGATCGTCAACGGCAACGATGAACATGCTCAATATTTTCTGCATTTTTGGGCAGAGAAAAAAATGGTCTATGTCGATGATGACAAGAGACCGGATTTATCTTCGTCCCGATTCGGGGAGAAAGTAAAAATAGTGAATTACGGCCGGGTTGCTTCCGGCGCGTCAGGGACAAGTTTTCAGACAGGCGGGGTGGGCATAAACCTAAAATTACCCGGAGCGTTTAATGCCGCCAATGCCATGAACGCCGTTTGTATAGGCCTGGTTGGCGGTCTTTCCGCAGACGAAATCAGGCAAGGGTTAGAAAGCGTAGCGGGTGTGGCGGGACGTCTGGAAAGGATCGCTCTTGGCCAGGATTTTCACGTACTGGTCGATTACGCCTTCGAACCGGAAGCGCTGGCCAAGCTTTATGAAACAATTTCGTCAATTCCCCATCGGAAAGTCATTCACGTTCTCGGTTCAGCTGGCGGCGGCCGGGATATAGCCAGGAGGCCGCGACTGGGTAAATTGGCGGGCGAGCATGCCGATTGCGTAATCGTTACCAATGAAGACCCTTATGACGACGATCCGGAAATAATTATCGATCAGGTGGCGTTAGGCGCGGAAAAGGCCGGCAAAAAGATGGACCAAAACCTGTTCAAGATACCCGACAGGCGAAAAGGGATAGGGCTGGCCCTGTCGAAAGCGGACAGCGGGGATATTGTATTGATTACCGGTAAGGGCTGTGAACAGGCCATTTGCCTGGCCAACGGCGAAAAAATGCCTTGGGACGACAGGCAAGTAGCGGGGGAGTTAATAAAAAAAATGATCAGAGAATAATAAACTAATAAAATTAATATGTAATTAAATAATTTTTTATCTAATATTAAGTAATATATTAATACTTGACTAGTTTGGCTATATTTGCTAATGTTAAATTTATGCAAGAGTGCGGAAATTATTGACAAACAGAGCTTCATTCTGTTATTATAGGTGTTAATTATATTTTATTGACCCCAAGGGAAGGCTCGATATAGAGGCGGGTAAAAACAAGAAACGGAAATATTTTCGTAAATTTAACGGTTCGTCCGTATTTACGAGTAGTGGCCGTTTTTTTATTTTGCTCACAATGAGGGAGTCCAGGATAATCTCCATGCGCTTTTATTCTTAAAATAAAGATTTGGCTGTTCATATTCGGCTTAACTAAATTGAATAATCGTCCCCGATAAATTGGGACGGTACACAACTCAAGCCCCATGGTTTTGAGATTTTTTGCTACATAACTCCCGTCTTTTTCAATTTTTATTTAAATATTATTTAATTAGCAGTCATAAATTTTAGCCGTTAATTTTTTATAATCGGCGGTTTGAATTTATGGAATATAGAAATATATGGCGAGCCCAACTAATAATTTTTTGCCGGAGAGGAAATTTTTTGCCGAACATCGCGAGGCCATGCCTATGCCAGACCTGATCGAGATTCAGAAAAATTCTTATAAATGGTTCATGGAAGAAGGATTGCGGGATTTGTTCGACGAAATATCGCCGGTTACGGATTTTATCGGACGTGATCTCGAGTTGCGCTTCGAGGATTATTGTTTTGATGAGCCGAAATTCAACGAGGCGGAAAGCAAAAAGAAAAATATTACCTATGAAATTCCTTTGCGGGTAAAAGCGAGGCTGGCCAACAAGAGAACGGACCAAAGCATGGTGCAGGAAGTATTTTTAGGGGATTTCCCGCTCATGACCAGGAACGGAACTTTTATCGTTAACGGCATAGAAAGGGTGGTGGTATCGCAGTTGATCAGGAGCGCGGGGGTTATTTTTACTTCCGAATACATTAAGGGCAGAAAATATTACGGCGCCAAGATCATACCTAACAGAGGGGCATGGCTTGAGATCGAAACGGACGCCCATAATGTCATCTGGGTGCGTATTGACAGAAAAAGAAAGGTTGCCATAACCTCTTTGTTTCGGGCATTCGGCATCGAAAGGGATGAAGAAATCAGGGATTTATTCAGGGATCTGGCCGATCCGGCGGCGCCGAAGCGTAAATTGAACGAGAAAGAAGCAGCTGACAACCCGATCGATCCGACTATCGCTAAAGATATAGCCAAGAATGAGGCCGAGGGTTTAAAGGAGGTTTATAAGCGAATCAGACCCGGCGACCTGGCCACTACCGATAATGCCCGCCAGTTGATTTATTCCATGTTTTTCAGATTCGATCGTTATGACTTCGATCGGGTAGGACGCTATAAGCTTAATCGCAGGTTCAATTTCGATATTCCCAATAACAAAGAAACGAGGATTTTGCGCAAAGAGGATTTGATCGAAATAGTGAGAGAAGTAATCCGGCTGAACGCCACCCAGGGAGCGGAAGACGATATCGACCACCTGGGCAACCGCAGGGTCAGGGCTATCGGCGAGCTGATCCAGAATAAGTTTCGTGTCGGTTTGGCTCGTATGGAAAGGATAATAAAAGACAGGATGAGCACAGCCGATATCAATACTTTGACGCCGAATAAGCTGATCAATGCCAGGCCGGTAATCAGCGTAATCAAAGAGTTTTTTATGTCGTCCCAGCTGTCGCAATTCATGGACCAGACCAACCCATTGGCGGAGCTGGAACATAAGCGCCGGCTATCAGCCATGGGCCCCGGAGGTCTTACAAGGGAGCGGGCCGGTTTTGATGTGCGCGATGTTCATACCACTCATTACGGCAGGATTTGCCCTATCGCCACCCCGGAAGGGCCGAATATCGGTTTGGTCGGACATCTGGCGAGTTACGTTAAGCTGAATAAATACGGATTTTTAGAAACGCCTTATCGGCGCGTTCTGCACGATATAGCGAATGATCCGGAGATAACGACGGGTAAGATCGTCCGTCAGGATATTAACGAGAATTTCGGCAAAGAAGATGAAACGGGTAAAGCCGCGGGCGAAGTATTGGCGGGCGCCGGCGAAGTTATCGACGAAAAGAAAGCGCGGCTATTGAATGAAAAGCTCGGCAAGGAGGCGCTGATTCCCGTCAAGCCGGTGGTAACCGGCGAGATCGTTCACTTAGACGCCTTCGCGGAAGAAAAGTATATCACTACGGCCGCCACTACCCCGGTCGATGAAAACGGATATTTCCTGGTAGAAAAATGCGAAGTGAGAAAATACGGCGAGCCAGCCACCGAAGAGGTGCAGCACGTCGATTTTATCGGCGTAGCCGCGAACCAGATCGTTTCTGTCGCCACTTCCCTGATACCGTTCATGGAGCATGATGACGGGCAAAGAGCGCTGATGGGCACCAACATGCAGCGTCAGGCCGTACCGTTAATAACGGCCGAGTCGCCGATCGTGGGAACCGGAGTAGAGGGCAGGGCGGCACGGGATTCCGGCCACGTTATCATCGCGGAAGAGGATGGCGTAGCGGTTAAGGTCGATGCCTCCGCCATAGAGATTAAGAACAAGAAAGGCAAGGTTATGACTTACGAATTGACGAAATTTTTGCGCTCTAACGCTTCGACTTGCATCAATCAGCGGCCGATTATCGGCCCGGGAGACAAGATTGCGTCCGGTCAGGTATTGACGGACGGACCGTCTATCGATAAAGGGGAGCTGGCTTTGGGAAAAAATGTTTTGGCGGCTTTTATGACTTGGGAGGGGTTCAATTATGAAGATGCGGTCATTATTTCCGAACGATTGGTAAGGGACGACGTTTTTTCTTCGATTCATATAGAGGATTATACGATCGACGTGCGGGACACGAAGCTCGGGCCGGAAGTCGTTACGAGCGATATTCCCAACATCAGTGAAGAAAAACTTAAGGACCTGGATGATCGCGGAATCGTGCGGATTGGTGCGGAGGTTTCTTCCGGGGATATCCTGGCGGGAAAAATAACCCCCAAAGGCGAGACCGAACTTTCCGCCGAAGAAAAATTGCTCCGCGCTATTTTCGGGGAAAAGGCGAAAGATGTACGCGACTCTTCTCTTTATCTGGAGCATGGAGAACATGGCAAGGTGGTGGACATTAAGATATTTTCCCGGGAGAAGGGGGACAAGTTGGCGGCCGAAGTGCTCGAGTCTATCCAGGTAACGGTGGCGAATTTACGCAAGATACAGTCCGGCGATAAGATGGCGGGACGGCACGGCAACAAGGGTGTCATTTCCCGCATCGTTCCCGTCGAAGATATGCCATACCTTGAAGACGGGACGCCGGTCGATATAATCCTGTCTCCGCTGGGTATCATTTCCCGTATGAATTTGGGCCAGTTGCTCGAGACGCACCTGGGATTCGCCGCCCAAAAATTAGGATATAAGGCGGCAACGCCGATTTTGAACGGTCTCTCCGAAAAGCAGATAAGGGAAGAATTGGAGAGAGCGGGCCTGCCCTTGGACGGGAAGGTTACGTTATACGACGGTAAAACCGGAGATCCGTTCGACCATAAAGTAACCGTGGGCTATAAATACATGATGAAACTTAATCATATGGTTGACGATAAGATCCACCAGCGTTCAATCGGCCCGTATTCCCTGATTACCCAGCAACCGCTTGGAGGGAAAGCGCAATTCGGCGGTCAGAGGTTCGGCGAGATGGAGGTTTGGGCGATGGAGGCGTACGGCGTCGCTCATTCTTTACAGGAGATTTTGACGATAAAATCGGACGACGTACCCGGACGCAGCAAGGCATATGAATCGATCATTAAGGGTGAACCGATAAAAAAACTGAACGTCCCGGAATCATTTAACGTCCTGGTCAGAGAACTTAAAGGACTGTGCCTTGACGTGGAATTGCTGGGCGGTGAAGCGGAATTTACTCGCGCCGGGGAAGAAGAGGCGGCGGAGGGAGCGGAAGAGGTTAAGGCGGAAAAGACCGAAGAAGCGGCGGTGGAAAAGGGGATGAAAGCGAAGGCGCCCGCCGATTAAGCCGTATTTTTTTGCATTATTAATTTTTTATAATTATCAATGATATGCCAAATCCTATCAAAACGACGGATTTCGACGCCATTAAATTAAAATTGGCTTCACCCGAAGAGATCCAGTCGTGGTCTCATGGAGAAGTGACACGGCCGGAAACAATCAATTATCGGACACAAAAACCGGAAAAAGACGGGTTGTTTTGTGAAAAGATCTTCGGTCCGTCAAAGGACTGGGAGTGCTATTGCGGTAAATATAAGAAGATCCGTTACAAGGGAATTATCTGCGATAAATGCGGCGTGGAGGTTACGCGCAGTATAGTGCGCCGCGAGCGCATGGGACATATTAATCTGGAGTCACCCTGTACGCACATATGGTTCTTGCGCGGATTATCATCAAAGACTGGCTTGCTCTTAGATCTTTCCATGCAAGCTCTGGAAAAGGTTGTTTATTTCGCGAGCTTCATCATCACGGACGTGAATGAAGAGCTGAAAGAGGCCACGATCGAACAGATC
This sequence comes from uncultured Gammaproteobacteria bacterium, assembly GCA_964451485.1. Lineage (GTDB taxonomy): Bacteria > Patescibacteriota > Patescibacteriia > Patescibacteriales > UBA12075 > CAYVIA01. Next base: position 5,265 of record CAYVIA010000004.1, on the reverse strand, counting down.
AAGAATGAGTATAAACAAAAGAAGAAATCAATCGAAAACGATTTTTTGAAACAAACCAACGAGATTAAGAACCGTAAGCAGAAATTGCTGCAGGAGGGAAAATCGAAGGAAGAGGCGGAGAAAGAAATTACGGGCGAAATAGAGTCGCTTACCAAGGTGAAGGAAGAAAAATTAAATAACCTGAACGGCGCTTTTGACCAGGCGCAAAAGGAATTAAAGGATTTAAAGCCGCTCTTAATCATTTCCGAAAATGTTTATCAAAATCTTAGCTTGAAATATGGGCATATTTTTGAGGCGGGCATCGGAGCGGAAGCCGTCAGAAAACTCCTGGAGCGGATTGACCTGGAGGAATCGATCAAGAAACTGGAGGGCGAGATGAACGAGGTCATCGATTCCAAGCGCGAGAAGATGGTGCGACGGCTGAAGTTGTTCAAGAGTTTGCGGGCTAATGATATCAGGCCGGAGTGGATGGTGCTGACCGTCGTGCCGGTGATTCCGCCCGATTTGAGGCCGATGGTGGCTCTTGACGGAGGCCGGTTCGCGACTTCCGACCTTAATGATTTGTACCGCCGGGTAATTAACCGGAATAATCGTTTAAGGCAGCTCGTGGAATTGAATGCGCCGGAAGTCATTTGTCGCAACGAAAAGAGAATGCTGCAGGAAGCGGTTGACGCGCTCATCGATAATTCCGCCCGCCACGGCAAGACCGTCATCGCCTCCACCGGCCAGAAAAGAATGCTTAAATCGCTGGCTGATTCTTTGAAGGGAAAACAGGGACGTTTTCGCCAGAATCTTTTGGGCAAAAGGATCGATTATTCCGGCCGTAGCGTAATTGTCGTTAATCCCCGCCTGCGGCTCGATCAATGCGGATTGCCGAAGGTGATGGCGCTGGAACTATTCAAGCCGTTTATTATCAGCAAATTGATAGAAAAGGAGGTCGTTCATAACGTACGCAGCGCTTCGCGTTTTATCGAATCGGGAGTCGATATCGTTTGGGATATTCTCGAAGAGATTATCGGGGGCGCGTATGTGTTGCTCAACCGCGCCCCCACCCTGCACCGTCTGGGGATTCAGGCCTTTAAGCCTATCATCATTGAGGGTAAGGCGATCCAGATTCACCCCTTGGTTTGCAGCGCTTTTAACGCCGATTTCGACGGTGATCAGATGGCGGTTCATGTTCCTTTGACCAAAGAGGCATTGAACGAAGCCGGGAATATTATGCTTTCGACCAAAAACCTGCTTAAACCGGCCACGGGAGACCCGGTAGTGGCGCCTAACCAGGATATCGTCTGGGGAGCGTTCTATATGACCAGCGAGAGCAAGACCGAAGATGATAAGCGGGAGGACAAGGAACTGAAAGCGTTTTCTTCGGAAGAAGAAGCTAGGCTGGCATATGACATGAAGGTAATCAAACTCCACGATGCGATTAGAGTTAAAATGACGGATAAGGGTCTTGTGCGCACTACTGTTGGCAGGATAATTTTCAACGATATTCTTCCCGAGAAATTGCGTTTCGTAAACGAGGTGGTGAACAAAAAAATGTTAAAAGATCTGGTTAAGGATTGTTTGCGTTTTTACGGTTTCGCCCAGACCGTCGAATTTCTCGATAACCTGAAAGAAAAGAGTTTTATGTTTATTACCAAGAGTGGTTTATCCTGGGGCATGGACGATTTACCCTCTTTCCCGGATAAAGATCGGTTAATAGAAGAAGCGCAGGAGATGGTAGAGAATATTCAGGAACAATACGAAGAAGGGCTGCTGACCGAAACCGAGAGATATGCCAAGATAATCGAATTATGGACAGGCACAAAGGAGAAAGTTACTGATATTTGCCGCAATGGTTTACCGTCCGATGGTCCGGTTTATTCCATGATCGAATCCGGCGCCCGCGGCAGCTGGGCCCAGTTGACGCAGATTCTGGGCATGAAGGGGCTCGTTACTTCTCCTTCCGGGGATATTATCGAATTGCCGGTTAAAGGTAATTTTAAGCGGGGCTTCGGAGTACTCGAATATTTTATCTCCACCCATGGCGTGCGCAAGGGTCTTTCCGATACGGCCCTGAGAACCGCTAATGCCGGATATTTGACCCGCCGCTTAGTGGATGTCGCCCAGGATGTGATTATAGCCGAAGATGACTGCGGCGATGACGAGGGCGTAGTCGTTAACCGGGCGGAAAGCCATGAAGCCGGATTCGAGCTGGCGGAAAGGGTCTTGGGCAGATATTTGGCCGCGGATTTTAAGAACGGCAAGGGTAGGGTTATAGCGAAGAGGGGGGAATTGATCACCGAAGACCTGGTGGAAAAGATAAAAAAAGAACGACCGGAAGAAATTCGCGTCCGGTCGGTTTTGAACTGTAAATTAAGGCGGGGAGTATGCGTGAAGTGCTATGGGCGCGACCTGGGTTATAATAAGCCCGTAAAGCTGGGAACGGCTGCCGGTATTATCGCGGCCCAGTCCATCGGCGAGCCGGGTACGCAGCTTACTATGAGGACCTTTCATACGGGAGGTATCGCCGGCGTGGAAGATATTACCCAGGGCTTGCCGAGAGTGGAAGAGATTTTCGAGGCGCGGCCGCCGAAAAGAAAGGCCTTCGTAGCCGATACCGCCGGCGAGGTGAAAATCGAAACGGCGCAAAGAGTGATCGAGGATGAAAGCGGAAAGGTCGTCGTCAATAATCCTCAGTCCAGGATATTAAAAATAATTTATACCGGAATTGTGGCTGATAAATATTATTTTACGGAAGCCTCGAGCAAGCCACTGGTGAAGAAAAAAGCGGGGATGAAGAATAAGAAACGAAATGCCGACGCAGGCAGTAAGGACGAATTGAAGGTGGCGGTTAAAGACGGACAAAAGGTAGGGGCCGGTGATACCTTGTTTACGATCGGTCGCGAAAAGGTATGCGCCGAAAAGGCGGGAACGGTGGATTTGACCAATGATAAATGCGTTAAAGTAAAAGGCAAGGCCAGGAAGGTAAAAGAGTATGTAATTTCCAAGGGTATTACTATTATGGTTAAAGACGGAGAAAAAGTGGAAAAGGGGCAGCAGTTGACGGATGGGAGTATAGACCTTCAGCAGTTATATAAATTAATGGGCAAACTCGATACGCAGAAATATATCATTCGGGAGATTCAAAACGTTTATTCTTCCCAGGGCCAGCCCTTGAACGATAAACACGTGGAGATTATCGCCCGGCAGATGTTTTCCCGATTTTTCGTTCATGACGAGGGCGCAACGGATTTGCTGCCGGGAGAAATAGTCGAAGAGTCGGTCGTGGCCAGAGCTAACGACGCGGTAGGAAACGATGAGGCGAAGATTGCGAAGACGGAACGGCTGCTTTTGGGCATCACCAAGGCCTCGCTGACCACGGACAGTTTCCTTTCCGCCGCTTCGTTCCAGGAAACGGCCAGGGTTTTGATCGAAGCCGCGGTTAACGGCAAGATCGATTATCTTGAGGGCCTTAAAGAGAATGTCATTATCGGCCGCCTGATTCCGGCGGGAACGGGTTATAAGGGCAAGCAAACGCGGGCGGATTACGGAAATTAAGTTAGGATAATTGGGATAATCAGATAATAAAAAAATCACCGGAGAATAAAACCGGTGATTTTTTTATTTAGGATTATTGGGATAGTTGAGATTTTTGGGATTATTAGGATGTTGGAATTTTTGAGACGCGGATTTTATGAGCTATTCTGAAAATTTTAAAATCCTAATAATCCCAATGATCTTAATAATCCTAAAAATCCCAACAAACTTGACGCTTCAGTATTTAGCCATTTTGTAGGTTATACTTTTTGATATTTTCATCTGCCAATTTTTGGATATAGTCGAGCTGCTTTTTGCCCGCTTCCGTCTTGAAAAGGTGGGCGAATCTGCCCTGCGGTTTAAGATATTCTTCCACTCCTGGCGTAGGTTGGGGTACTTTCGTCTTTGCCATGAGCTTTCCATTTTCGTATTCGAGCAGGGGATAAAGGCCGGTCTGGGCGGCCAGTTTACCGAGAGCGATCGTCTCTTCCGGTTTTATCCGCCAGCCGGGAACGCAGGGCGCGAGTATCTGGATATAAGCGGGGCCTTGGGTGGCCACGGCTTTTTTTACCTTTGCCTGGATATCGGCGATGAAGCCGGCGGTCGTCTGGGCGACATAGGGCAGTCCGTGCGCGAGGGCTATGGCGATGATATCTTTTTTCCTCTGATGCGAGCCGATGGCGTCGATCGTGGGGCCGCTGCCCGCGGGAGTGGTGGTAGTGCTCGAAGCCCAGGGGGTGGCGCCTGAGGCCTGCATGCCGGTATTGGAGTAGGCCTCATTATCGTAGCATACGTATAATATATTTTCTCCCCGTTCCCACATGCCGCTCACTAGCCCGAAGCCGATATCGAAAGTGCCGCCATCCCCGCCCTGGGCCACGACTTTAACCTCTTTGTCTTTTCCCTCGTGTTTGAGGGCGGCGAGGATGCCGGAAGCGACGGCGGCCGCGTTCTCGAAGAGCGAGTGGATCCAGGGCATGCCCCAGGCGCTCTCCGGATAAGGCGAAGTGGTTACCTCAAGACAGCCGGTGGCATTGGCGATGATGGTGTTCGGGCCCAGGGTTTCGGCCACGATTTTGGCCGCGATGGCCTGGCCGCAGCCGGCGCAGGCGCGATGGCCGGGCGCGAACATGGGCTTCACGCCTTTTTTCGTTTTGGTACTGGTTGCAGTTGACATAATTTTATTGAATTTAGAAAATTAGTAAAACATATTATCCCGCTTCGGACATGATTTGTCCGACGTCTTTCAGGTTTTTGAGTTTGCCGAACTGCCCGACGAATTTCGAAGCATCGAGTATTTCGAGGAGAATCGGTTTGCCGGATGAGGAAAGATGGATGATAAAATTACCGATTTCGCGCACATGGCTGATTTTGCCGCTCGTTATTTCCCAGCAAAGTATATTGGTTTCCGGATCGTATATCATATAGCAGGATTATTATGATAATTGGGATTTTTATGATTTTTGGGAGGGAGGGATACTGTCATCCCAATGATCCCAACAATCACAACAATCCCGCAAATCCCATCATTTTACGGGATAAAACGTGATGATTTTAATTACGTTCCCCTCTTTTTTATATACCACCTTGACGCCGTCTTTTCTGGCCGCCAGATAACCGTCTTTTTTGCTTACTTTTTCCGGCAGGTTAACCGTATCCTCGATTTGTTCGCGGGTAAAGTAAACCTTATATTTGTTCAGCAGGTCGAATTTATTCTCGGCGTATTTGGTGAAGTATAGCATA
>CAYVIA010000003.1:29065-38985 GCA_964451485.1 uncultured Gammaproteobacteria bacterium | reverse complement strand
CCATCAGCTACTTAAGGCCCAACAGTTCGTCCGATCCTTATATCTCGGCCACGCAGATGTTCGTCGTCTTCAAAACCAACCACTACGCCAAGGGCAAAGTGGTGCTTAAACAGCGGGGCAAGAAGGACAGGACGCAAACGCTAGATTACGGACTGACACATTCCGTGGTATTCACGGACCTGTCCCCGGAAACCGAATATACCATCAACATTTCCCTGACGGATGTATTCAATAAAAAAATAACGCTGGAAAACCTCACGGTCAAAACGCCCGCCCAAGGCGCCGTTACCGCCGCTGCGGTAAGCGGCAATGATAATGTCACGGTGGCCGGCTGGGAAGGATCGGTCTGTTCTGCCGAAATACTCAATCTGACCGGTTACTACGGCCAGTATTACAATCTTTCCAAAAACGTGGCCCGTAACCGCCCTACAGGCGCTATCGCCGAAGAAACCGGCTGGTACGACGAAAAATACCTTTCCCTTACCCGCGTCGACGAGACTATCGACTTCCCCAGTAAATTCTTCCCCCTGGACGAGGGCCTGCCCGGCGACCCATATTATTTTGCCGTACATTGGCAGGCGGTTATTTCCGTACCCGCCGACGGTTATTATAAATACCAGATAAGATCAGACGATCTGGCCTGGGTTTTCGTCGACAACAAGCTTATCAGCGATAAAAACGGCGCACATTATAAAGACAAAGACCTGTTAACCGCCGAACTGACTGCGGGCCTGCACTTGCTCGATATTTACTATGTTGAATTTTTCCCGCGTGGCTCCTATATATCTTTCCTGCCGGACAGCGGCGTAGCTGTTCATCCGAGAATCGGCGGCTGCTCGGATATCTCCGGCCTGATCGGATCTTCCGGTCATACTACCGTTAACTACGGCGAAGGCAGATCATCCGATAACAACGAAAACGTACAGGTATTGGGCGTCGCCTATTCCCGCTATACTCCGGCTACGGCCCTTTATAAGACCCCTGATTCGCCAGATGTTTACGCCATCGTCAATGGCCAAAGGCATTACATCTCTTCACCGGCCTCCTTCGACGAATACGGCTACCGGTGGGAAGACGTAAAAACCGTCAGCCGGGAAGAACTTCTTGAATACCCACGCGCCCGGCTGCTTAAAAGTCCGGACGATCCGTATATTTATTACCTTTATCAGCGGCCCGAGGATCAGTGGCTGAAAATCTCTATTCCTTCGCCCACCGCTTTTATCTCCTACCCGCAAAATTACTGGGGGAACGTGATTACGGTCACGCAGCTCGATATTGCGAGTTACCCGGACGCCGAACTGATTAAAGCGGCGGGGCAACCAGATATCTATCTTCTCGAAAACAATACCAAGCGCCTGATCTCTGATGACGTCTTCAGGCGGATGAATTTCAGCCGGCCTGAGATAGTCGAAGTAAGCCCGGTACATCTTGAAACCTATAAAACCGGGCCGCCGGTAGAGTAATACGGCAATTAACGAATGCAAAAATACGCACATGTCATGTGCGTATTTTTTAAACCCAAAATCTTAACTTAAATCTAAAATCAAAAATCTTCAATCTCAAATTATTAGGCCCTTTCCGCATATTCGCCGGTATCCGTATTCACGACGATAGTATCACCCTCATTGATGAACATGGGGGCGGCGATCATCGCGCCTGTTTCCAGTTCGACCTGTTTCGTCACATTACCGGCGGAATTACCTTTTACTCCCGGAGGGGCGCTCTTTACCCTGAGAGCCACCTTGACGGGAAGATTTACCGCCACCGGACGGCCTTCGAAATAAAGCAAATCGACATCCGTACCTTCTTTAAGGAATCTTTGTTTATCGCCAATCTGATCCAGGGGCAGGCCGAATTGCTCATAAGTATCGTTGTCCATAAAATTGGCTTCACGCTCGTCCTTATACATAAAATTGGCTTTCTTTTCTTCGGTGTCCGCTTCTTCGCATTTCTCGTTGCCCTGGAAAGTTTTGTCGAGAACGTGGCCGCTGATAAGATTACGCAGCTTCGTTTTGAGCACGGCTCCGCCCCGGCCCATTTTATGATGGTCCGTCCTGGTGACAAGATACGGCTCGCCGGACACCCTGATAACCCTGCCCGTTTTTATTTCACTTAAACTCAACATAAAACAAAATCTATTTATTCAGATATGACAATAAGGCCATGGTTCTGGCACGCTTGATGGCCGAAGACAATTTCCGCTGATGCCAAGAGCAAGTACCGGTTCTTTTGCGCGGCAATATTTTTTTGTAGGCGTTGATGAATTTCTGCAGGGTCTCGGTATCTTTATAATCGATCTCGCTCACATTATTTACGCAGAAATAACATTGTTTTTTTGACGTAATATTTTCGTCCATATATTATATCGATTTAAAAGGGTATGTTCTCCAGTTTAATGTCATCATCTCCTGCCGGCGCTTCATCCACCGGCTCGTTAACGTCGATGGTCGGCTCGGCGGGAGCGGACGGCTGGCTTTCGGATGACGGCTGCGGCGCCCGGGATGAAGCGGGAGCTGAACCTGAACCGGCGCGATCCAGCATGATCATATTCTCCGCGACAATTTCGGTGCGATAACGCTTGACGCCGTCCTGGCCTACCCAATCCCGGGTCTGCAGGCGGCCCTCGATATAGACCTTTGAACCCTTATGCAGGTACTGCCCGCAAATCTCGCCCAGCCGGCGCCAGGCGACGATATTGTGGAATTCGACTTTTTCCTGCCTCTGGCCGGACTGGTCGGTCCAGACGAGATTCGTCGCCACTCCGAAAGTCGCCACCGGAATACCGGTTGGGGTATTCTTAAATTCGGGGTCGCGCGTAAGGTTGCCAATAAGCATGGCTTTGTTTAAATTCATAAATTTTTGCCGCGAACCGTTTCACGCATGCGCGGATAACGATTCACTATAACTAATTATCGATAATAATTATAAAAGATCATCCGTCTCCAATATCTTATTCAATTTTTCGTCCAGCTCTTTAAGATCCACTTTCCCGGTTTTGGCCTTTTCTTTCTCGCCCTCGCTTTTGATCTTTTCCCTGGCGGCCGCCTTGCTCGCTATCTTTTTCGATATTTCCTCTTCCCGTTTTATCTCCTCGGCGGTTTTTACTTTTTTGATCGTTACCATATGGCGCAGTATTTCGTTGGACATACGGAAAGCGTTGTTGATCTTGTCTATGTTCTCCCCCGGCGCGTCGAATTCGGACAGAATATAATAACCGTAGCCGAAATTATTGATTGGATAGGCCAGCCGCTTTTTTCCCCACTCTTCGGTGGCGGTTATTTTTCCGCCGTTGTCTTCGATCATCTTCCGCGCTCTCTCGATAATCGGTTTAAGCTCATCCTCCGCATACCGGTTGGAGATGATGTATAAAATTTCATAATGCGGAATTTCCGCCGATTTGTTTTTTGCCATATAATTACAAACTTATACGTTTAAATACCATCGCAAACCCACAAATCGACGAATCAACAACTGACCGACGAATTTGCAAAGATATTTAATCTGGAGTTTGTGAATTCGTGATCAATTCGTAGATTCGTGGGTAATCGTGGTCTTTCGCGCGATAAATTATTTTTATTTGACCTCGGTCGAAATTCAAAAAATATATGTCCGCTCAAAACAAAAATCCCAAGATATTCCGGCAAAAATAGGGTCTTGGGACTCATGCGGAATACCTTTGGCCGCCAACCTGCTGGTGGCGCCGCCCTTTATATAAAGGACACGGAAAAGGTAAACGATAAATTATATTATGACCTTAGCACGGCCGGAAAAAAAAAGCAAGTTGTCGCCGGGCGATATTTATGCTAAATTTTGAGAGAGGACGTTTTTCTCAAAAATTAGCGCTTATAACGGTATTCTATGTTTAACTTCATTTTATTGCTGCTTGTCGTTTTTTGCCTGCTTACCGTCGCCTGGGCCAGCGCTTCGCTTGCCCCCTGGCTGCCCACCAGAAAACGTGATTTCGGGAGGATCTGCCGGCTGGCGCGCTTCAGGCCGGGAGAAATTTTCTATGATCTCGGTTGCGGCGACGGGCGCCTGCTCGCTTACGCCGGCCGTCGATACGAAGTGAACGCTATCGGTCTGGAGTTATCTTTGCCTTTTTATCTGCTGTGCGCATGCCGCCGGCTTTTGGGCCTGGCCGGAGGCGCGCGCTTCAAATTCCGCGACCTTTACCGGGAAAATTTGTCGGGGGCTGATGTCGTCTATATCTTCGCTCAGTCCCGCCGGAAACTTAGAGGCCGCCTGATCGAGAAGCTGAAAAACGAATTGAAACCGGGCGCGCGGGTGATTACTTATGTTTTTCCCGTCAAAGAATGAACGCCGGACAAAGTCGACAAACCGAACGATAAGGCGCTGCCCATATATAGATATATAATGCCGGGGAATGCACTTGCGCAAAAAACCATGAAAGAGGTCGTAAAAACATAGATGCCTCATTCAAGAATAATGGCGACAGTAATCAAAAAATGCTATAATAACGTATATGCTCAACGTAAATCGCTTAACAAAGAATTTCGGGGGGCGGGCGGCCGTGGAGGACGTGAGTTTCAGCGTCAAGCCCGGAGAGGTCTTTTCCCTGATCGGTCCCAACGGTTCGGGCAAGACCACGATCGTCAAGGTCATTGCCGGACTCCTGCGGCCTGACGCGGGCGGCGTGGCCGTGGGCGGCTTTGATACGGTTAAAAATCCGGTCGAAACCAAGACGACGCTGGGATATATCCCGGATGAGCCCGCTGTCTGGCCGGGTATGACCGGGGAAGAATTCCTTAACTTGACGGGTGCGCTTTATTTTATGGACGAGAAAGAGCGCGCGGAGAAGATTCCGGAACTCCTTTCGCTTTTCGACCTCAAAGATACGGAAAAGGGAAGTTTCGAGGATTATTCCCGCGGCAACAAACAAAAATTCGCCATCCTGGCCGCGCTCCTGCACAAGCCCAAGCTACTTTTGATCGACGAACCCATCGTCGGCCTTGACCCCGCGAGCGCGACCACGGCGGAAAAACTTTTCGCCGATTTCGCGCGCAAGGGCGGCGCGGTTCTCCTCGTTACCCACACGCTTTCCGTGGCCCAGGAAATTTCGCACCGCATCGGCGTTTTGAAGGATGGTCGTCTCCTCGCCACGGGCACACTCGAAGAACTGCGCGCGCGGGCGAAACTGGCGAGCGATGCCGGCCTGGAAGCGGTGTACGGGGCGCTGACTGAAAGATGACGGACCCCTTCCTTGGCGGGTTCGTGCAGTAGAATTATATTCGTATCGCGCCGCAGTTATTTTATTTTTCACGCCCCCGCCTTCTCCCGCGCGGCCGCGGGAGAAGATCAGGATGAGAGCTTAAATTATATGTGGTTTCAACTACTCCACTATCGATTACAAAATTTAAAGGGATACTTTAAAACCGGCCGGCCGGCCAAAATCGTGACGGTCGGATTATTTTTACTGGTACTAACGGCCGTGGCCGTGGGTGTTTATCTCTTCGCGCGCGAAGGATTTTATTACGTCAGCGCCGACCCATATTTTAAAGACGCCCTGTCGCTCTACGTTTATGAAGTTTACCTTTTGATCATTTCTTTTCTCGTTTTATTTAACACTCTGATTGTCGGCTTCTTCGGCCTGTTTCGCGGCAAAAACGATGATTGGCTCCTGGCTTCTCCGCGCTTCTCTGTTTTTCCGGACCATATTCTCGTCCGTTCATATCTAAGTTCGCTTTGGCCATTGGCAGTGATCGCCCTTCCCGCCCTCTGGGCTGTCCGTACCGTTTTCGGCCTGGCCGTCTGGCAGCTAGCCGTCTCGCTTCTGGCCGTAGCGGTCCTCACCGACGTGATCGTTATGCTTGTTCTTGGCGCCTCCCTGTTTTTCGCCGTAATACTGGCTCGCGCGGGAAAAATTTTCAATGCCCGTCTTCTGACTTTCCGTAAACTGACCACGGTTTTACTGCTACTTTCCCTGTTCACGGTTGTCTCCGTCTGGCACGCGGCCATTAACCGGGATCTGATCAAAATATTCCACGCGCAAAACGTCGAGATCAGCAATACCAGCGCCGATATTGCCTCGGTGAGCGCGCCGTTTAAGTATCTGCCTTCGCATTGGGCGGCGCTCCATATTTATGCATGGCAAACGCATCAAACCTTCGCGGCCTGGTGGTGTTTCTTCGCGCTGACCATACTGCTGATACTTTTCCGCGAATTGTGGCATTTCGCCTCGGCCCGCTTCCTGCCAATTTGGCAGATCCTGCATGAGGGGAGTTTTATCGCCGGCGCGTCCGGCCGCGCGGGCAGGACGCGTTTCCGCCGCTCTTACCGGTTTCGGGGAGGGCCGATAAAATCTTTGGCCGCCAAAGAAGCGCTTGTAACCATGCGCAATGGCCGCGGACTTATATGGTTCGCTTTTCTCTTTTTCGTCTGGCTCGCACAGACCGGCGTCAATATCGTGCTCGCACGCAATATCGCCCGCTATCAGGTCGATATCGGCGGGCTTGCCGGTATGGCCCAGGTCCTGCAGCTCGTCACCGCCGCGTATTTCACGAGCGCCTTTGTCCTGCGTTTCGTTTTCCCGGCTTTCAGTTCCGAGCGCCGTACGGCCTGGATACTGGCGAGCGCGCCGGTCAATTTCAGAAAAGTTTTCTGGGCTAAACTTTCTTTTTACCTGCCCGCGCTCGTTATTATCGGCCTGGCCGCGGGCTATACGAATCTTATATTTCTCCATCTGCCTCTGGCCGACGCCGGCCTGACGCTTATTCTCTTTCTCTCCGCCATTATTTTTATCATTTCCCTCGGCTACTCCCTAGGCGCGCTTTTTCCCAATTTCTCGACCGACGACCCTTCGGTCCTGAGTACCACCCTGCCCGGCCTGGCTTTTATTTTCGGCTCGCTCTTCTACGGATTCTGGGGCGGCTTCCTCCTCTTCCGCGCCCTGCCTGGACACGTTTTCTCCTCCATCTTCATCTACTGTGCGTTGTCTCTTATTATGTCTTTAGTTTTGCTTTTGCTGGCCGCGTCGAAGGTGGGAAAGAGGGATTTCGTGAAGAACGTAGGAATAGAAGAATAAAAATTTAATTTGTCGCAATCAATAATAAAACCCCCGTATATTGCTTTACGGGGGTCGTTTTATTTTTGTTGACGACTGTTCCGACAACCATCAATACCATCAATAAAAGCATTCGCCGTTCTTTTCATAAGCCGGGTGGATAAAATCGATGGTTTCCGCGAACCTCCGGACCAGATCGGAGAATTCGGCGAAATCCGTGGTGGCAAAATGGGTCAGGGCCTCATCGATGTCGGGCGTAATGATATCGGGCTCGCCGGTGAAAACCGTATTTTTGCAGTTCTGACGTCTGCCGATCTGGGGAAAAACGAAAGGCCGGCCGTGAAAACCGGAAATATATACAACGTCATCTTCTTTGCTGCGCGCGGATACGGACCCCAGGTAATTGTTGGAAAAATAAAGTAAGGGTTTAGTGCTGGTGGTATAAGTGCCCTGCATATAAACCTTGCCGTTCCTGTCCACCGTAGTGCCGAGCAAATAAACCTCCTGGCGGCAGCCAATATAGACGAAAGCTCCATGCTCCAATTTGCGCGCCACTTTTTCATACCGCCGCAGCATGTGCCTATGGTCGAATGGCCGAAAATGCCGCTTCCACCCAGGTGTCCTGAATTTCGTCGGTTTGTTTTTCAGGAAGGGGACAACAACTTCGCGGAAATAATCGGGCTTGGTTATCGCCTCCAGTTTTTGGGCAATCAGTTCATCTCCGGTCGATATGGTTACCTTATCCTTTCTCAGCTCGATTGTACCGTCATCCAACTCGCCAGCGAGATACAGGAATAAATCCCTGTCGGATGATGAAGGGAGATAAACTCCGAACTCTTCATCATAATTGAAGTCCAGCCGATGCGTGCCGTAAATATCCCCTTGGGCTTTTCGCCAAACGTTTTTTCCCTTGGGCACGATTCGCCTTTCCTTAACCTCGCTCGGCGGGAAAAGACAGCCCATGGACACGAAGGTTACATGACGATTGTGAGTGTGCTCGTTGTGGCGCAAGATCCTGAATCCGTGTTCTTCGTATTTAAGCAATACTAATCGTTTGCCGAAGTCGAACAGCAAATTCGCGCCCTTGGCCAAAGGACGCAGTATTTCTTTATAAGGAACGATAACTTCCGCTTCCAGTTTACCCCTGATTGCCGGTACTTGTATTTTGTCCATTCAACCCCTCCTTGGTTGGGAATATTCAATAATGGTTGTATGCATATCTTAACATAAAATATTTTTTTGTCCACCGCTTGTTGTTTTTTAATATTAACCATCATTTCTCTTGACAAAAACTATAAATATGCTATTATTTAGATAGTTATCTAAATATCTATTTATGATATTAACAACGACTATGCGGGCGCTTTCCGATCCGGCGCGGAGGCGGATCTTGGAACTGCTAAAAACCAAGGACATGGCGGCCGGCGAGATTGCCGGGGACTTTTCCTTTACCCTGCCCACACTTTCACACCATCTTAATGTTTTAAAGCAAGCCGGCCTGGTTACCAGCCGGCGGCGGGGCCAGGAACTGATATATTCTCTCAATTTAAGCGTATTCGAAGAAGTAACGAAAGCGTTAATTAATTTTTTCAAAATAAAATAAATATATTAATGTAGGGACAGAACAGTGTTCTGTCCCTACGGGTTACATTTATGTCGAATCCCGTCAAACCCACATTCAAAACCGAAATCGTGCCGCTCGTCGTCATGGCGGCGGCGATCGTGGCGTCTTTTTATTTTTACGCCCGTTTCCCCGAGCGCGTGCCTATCCACTGGAACGCGGCCGGGGAGCCGAACGGCTGGGGATCGCGCGCGACCGGCGCTTTTCTCTTCCCGGCAATCATCCTCGGTATGTATCTTTTATTTTGGGCCATCCCTTATGTCGACCCCAAGAAAGACCGGTACCTGCAATTCCGTAAAGTTTATCATATCTTCAAGGGCTTCCTGGTCGTTTTTATGGCGCTTCTTTATTTTATCACCGGCCTCTACGCCCTGGGGGTTAACCTGCCCGTTTCTTTCTGGGTGCCGGGCATGGTTGGACTGCTTTTTATCGTCCTCGGCAATTATATGGGCAAGATCAAACCTAACTGGTTCATGGGCATCCGCACGCCCTGGACGCTTTCTTCCGAAGAGGTGTGGAACAAAACGCACCGTTTCGGCGGCAAGATCTTCATGCTCGGCGGCCTGATCTTCCTCTTGATGTACTGGCTGCCCGTATCCTGGCGCCAGCCGCTTTTTATCGCGGACATCATCTTGATCTTGGCCGGCACGGTCGGTTATTCTTACTGGGCGTTCGTGCAGGAAAAGAGAGGAAAATAAAATTACACCCATGACCACCATCATCAGCGTACAAAATCCGAGGATAAAAGAGGTCGTTAAATTGCGGCGAGCAGGCCAACGCAGGAAAAATGACCTGATTATCGTCGAAGGCCGGCGGGAATTGGGCATAGCCGTAAACGCCGGCATGGCTGTTGTTTCGCTTTTCTATTGCGCGGAGTATGCGGGCAAAGAGGACTGGCCCAAAGAAATAAACGATGATTTTATTTACGAAGTGGGTACGGAAATTTTCGATAAGGTTTCCCTGCGGGACAATCCGGATGGTTTTCTGGCGCTGGCCAAACCGCGGCACCGTGCGTTAGAGCAGGTTGAATTGGGAAAAAATCCCACGGTCGTAGTGCTCGAGACGGTCGAGAAGCCGGGAAACCTGGGCGCCATCCTGCGTACAGCGGACGCGGCCGGCGCGGACGCGGTTATCCTTTGCGACCCGCAAACAGATTTTTATAACCCCAACGTTATCCGCGCCAGCCAGGGAACGGTTTTTTCCGTGCAAACGGCCGTCTGCGCCTCAAGCGAGGCTATTGGCTGGCTCAAAAGGAAAAAAATAAAAATTTTCGCCGCT
>CAYVIA010000003.1:0-28965 GCA_964451485.1 uncultured Gammaproteobacteria bacterium | reverse complement strand
CTCAAGCGAGGCTATTGGCTGGCTCAAAAGGAAAAAAATAAAAATTTTCGCCGCTGCTCCGCGGGCGAAAAAAATCTATACCAGAGCGGATTTTACCGGTCCCGCGGCTATCGTTATCGGCAGCGAGCACAAGGGTCTGAGCGAAGCCTGGCTCTCCGCCGCCGATGAACCGATAAAAATCCCCATGCGCGGGGCAATCGATTCTCTCAATGCCTCGGTTACCGCGGCCATCATTCTCTTCGAGGCCACGCGACAAAAATAAATGTACATAAAATAAAAAGGGGAGCATTAATCGCTCCCCGCATTCTGTTTGAATTCATGATATCGACCGTTAATAAATATGCCTTCAAACCATCTAAAACGCATCTTTCTTGTATGCCGGCAACGATGACACTGACGCCACGTCCAGGGTCCGTGCTCCCACTCTATGAATCCTCCCCAGCCACACCATGGACATGTCTCGGGTCGTGTGTGACTACGGCCGAAATGTTTCCAATTGAACAAACCGACAATCCTCCAAAACAACCAATGTCCTCTGTACCCCTCCGGATATTCTTTAAACATTTTTTCCTCCCCCTTTTTTAAAAGGACATAAAACTTATTTGTTTACATATTACCACCCATTAAATACTGTGTCAATACTTACATTACATCAATACATATTAAGAAAAAGCATCTTTGTCGCATAATTATCGGCGCTTCAATTGCCGGTTTTTGTTTCGGGCTTTGATAAAATATGGTATAATAATATCAACCGAATCATAACATACTGACCATGGGTTTAAAGGACTTTATGATCAAAAACCGGGAAACGGCACAACTGGCCTATGGTATTATCCTGGTCGTGCTCATTCCTTTATTGATCATCATTAATACCGTTTTTATCATCAACCGCTATAACCGCGGCCTCGACACCGTCCTGCAGCGCCAGGCTATGTCTTTCGGCAGGTTGATTTCCGCCGCCATCAAGAGCGATCTGCCCTGGCCCGATTTCGTGCAGATGCGGATCGAGACGCTCATGCAAAGCAATATCGGCATCATGGAACTCTCCGTGCTCGAGCCCGAGGACAATCATTTTACCGTCGTCGCCTCGTCGAACGACGCCCTGCCGGCCCGTCCGATCACCGCCGAATATTATCACCTGGCCTGGACCCAGCTCGCGGAAAACGAGGGGCTGGCCGTCGATTCCGCCCGCTTGAACGCGGCTCCCGGCGGCGCCGAGCTGGCGGCCTTGAATACCGACCGGGAAAGATTCTGGCTGATAACATTGCCTCTTTACGGCCAGGAAGGAGAAAAAAAAGCGCTCTTGTCCATGAAAGTTTCGTCGAAAATAATCGATGATCTGACCGCCACCAACAGCAAATTTTCCCTTTATCTTCTCCTGATTACCGTCGGCGTCGTTATCCTCTTCCTGCTCGTGGCGGTACGGCTCTGGGATTACGCCGTGCTCTACAGAAAAATCAAGGAAATAGACCGGATGAAAGACGACTTCGTTTCCATGACCTCGCACGAGCTGCGCACGCCCGTTACCGGCATCAGGGGGTATCTCGATATGATGCTCGGGGGCGAATTCGGTCCGCTTGATGACAGGTTCAAAAAGGTCCTGGGACTGGTGCAAAGCGCCTCGGAGCGGCTGGCCGTTCTGGTCGATGATCTGCTGAACGTGAATCAAATCGAGCAGGGGCGGCTCAAGATGTATCCCCGCCCCACTGACATCAACGGAATTATCCGGGGCGTTACGGATGAGCTTGCTGTCCTGGCCGCAAAAAAGAAGCTGCGACTGGACTACAAACCGCATGCCGAGCCGCTGCCTCTCGTCAATATCGACGCTAATCGCTTTAAACAAGTGCTCGTAAATCTGGTCGGCAACGCCGTCAAATATACGGAGAAGGGCGAAGTGAAAATCGCCACGCGGGAAAAATTCGACGGCCGGATACTGGAAATCACGGTTAAAGATACGGGAATCGGCATGTCGGCGCAGACCCTTGAACATCTGTTCGAAAAATTCTACCGGGCGCGGGGCGATAAGATGAAAAAAATTCCCGGCACCGGCCTGGGACTCTGGATCACGAAACGGTTGGTGGAATTCATGGATGGCGCCATCGAAATAGATTCCATCGAGGGCGTAGGCACGCAAATCGCACTGCGGTTCCCGATCGTCAGGCAGCCGAAGAGCGCATAACTTCCGTTCTTGATTTAATCTTTGCTCTGATGTATCATTAGTATAATATCAAGACTTAGGCTTATACGTTCGATAACCAGCCGGCTTTAATATCAGGCGCGCAAGTCATGTAATATCTAAAATTAATATATAAAATCATTTTTGTTCTTTAAAAATTTCCGCATAGGGGGTCGAAGCACATGACGCTTTTAAAATTTCTGGTTGGCGCTTTATTGGCCGGATCGATCGATATCGCTTTTGGCATTTTTTTTGCCCATTTATTCCTAAAATTATACGACCCGGCCGTCTGGCCGCTTTTTGCCTACGGTTTCGGCATCGTTTTTTGTCTGGCGCCCGACCTGGATGTGCTGGTCATGAGATTCACCCGTGGCAGGATAATGGCCGACCACCGCACCTGGATGCACTGGCCGATACTGATCGCGCCGATCTTCCTGCTTGTCAGTTGTTTTTCATCGCCCTTCGCCATTTTGGCCGTCTTCTGCCTGCTGGAGCATTATGTTCATGATAGCATCGATATCGAGGAAAACGACGAGGGTATCAGGTGGTTCGCCCCCTTCAACTACAATCATTATCTGATCTCGTGGCAAAAGATAAAAAACCTGGAGATTTTCGCGCGCCTGTCAGGACGCCGCTTGCGGAAAATAAAAAATAAAAAAGAAACAATGAACAGCTGGCTCGCGGAGCATTATCTGCGCCCTACCGCCAGTTCGATTGTCGGCGGCCTGCTTTTGGCCGCGAGCATCATAATGATAACGGTCTGGTAACGAATAAAAGTGGTCATCATACGGCCACTTCTTTTATTTGCTCTTTGCGCTTGACTTAGTGAAAATTATCTGGGAAAATGATTATGGCTATAATTCTAAATCCGTCAATTTTATATTGCTTTTTACAACTGAATTTACGCTCAAAAAACAGGGGGGGTGACGGTCGCCACACGAAAATTCGCGCGTTTACGGTTTTGCCGGGCAAGAATGACGTCCCGGAAAAACTATCACCAAAAACCATGTTTATCCGGGAGGAAAAAATGGAAGACGTTCTCAAAGAGGTGAAAAAAAGAAATCCGGGAGAAAAAGAATTTATTCAGGCCGTCACCGAGGTCTGGGAGGCGATTGGGCCCGTAATCAGCGTCCGCGCCGACCTTAACCGGCAAAAAATCTTCGAAAGAATGGTCGAACCTGAACGGGTGATCATTTTCCGAGTACCGTGGAAAGATGACCAGGGTGAAGTCCGGATTAACCGCGGCTACCGCATAGAAATGAACAGCGCCATCGGGCCGTACAAGGGCGGGCTGCGTTTCCATCCTTCGGTAAATCTTTCCATTCTTAAATTTCTCGCCTTTGAGCAGGTTTTCAAGAACGCTCTGACCACGCTGCCTATGGGGGGCGGTAAGGGCGGCTCCGATTTCGATCCCAAGGGAAAATCAGACGATGAAGTGATGCGCTTCTGCCAGAGCTTTATGGCGGAACTATTCCGCTATATCGGACCCAACACGGACGTACCGGCCGGCGACATCGGCGTCGGCGCCCGTGAAATAGGGTACCTCTTCGGTATGTACAAAAAACTCGCCAATGAATTTACCGGCGTTCTTACCGGCAAGGCGTTGGGTTGGGGCGGTTCGCTTATCCGTCCGGAAGCCACCGGTTATGGCTGCGTTTATTTCGCCTGCGAGATGCTTGCCGCCGCCAACAAAAAAGATATTCAAAATACGACCTGTCTTATTTCCGGCGCCGGCAATGTGGCCTATTATGCGGCCGAGAAACTGATCAAGTTGGGCGCGAAAGTCATAACCATGTCCGATTCTTCCGGGTATATCTATGATCCGGACGGCCTTGACCGAAGTAAACTGGACTTCGTTCACAAACTTAAGTTCGTACAACGCGGCAGAATCGCCGAATACGCCAACCAGTATCCGAAGGCCGTCTATACGCCGGTAGATTCTGCTCTGGATTATAACCCTCTCTGGAACCACAAAGCCGACTGCGCCTTCCCTTGCGCCACCCAAAACGAGATTAACGTCAAAGACGCGCAGAATCTGGTAACCAACGGCGTTATTCTCGTCGCTGAAGGCGCTAATATGCCGACCGCCCCCAAGGGGGTGCAGGTATTTTTGAATAATAAAATTCTCTACGCGCCCGGCAAAGCCGCCAATGCCGGCGGCGTTTCCGTCTCCGGGCTGGAGATGAGCCAAAACAGTATGCGCCTCTCGTGGGAGCGTGACGAAGTCGACCGCAGATTGAAAAAAATCATGCGGGACATCCACCAGACCTGCCTGGACGCGGCGCAGGAATGCGGCACTCCCGGAAATTACGTGGCCGGCGCCAATATCGCCGGTTTCCTCAAAGTGGCCGACGCCATGCTCGACCAGGGACTGGTTTAAAGAAATAAAATATTTTCAAAATCACGAAACCCGCCGAATTAAGGCGGGTTTTTCATATTTAATCCCGGCTTAATACAAATATGAAAAATTGGTTGTATATATGAAAAAAAATATTCTAAAATTCATGGCCGAAGCGGGCATCGTGGCGGCTATTTCCCTTTTGATACTCCTGCCGGTGAGATTATATATCTTCCAGCCCTTTTACGTTATGGGAGCGTCGATGGAACCGAGCCTCCAGAATCAGGATTACCTGCTGATAGATGAGATTACCTACAAATTCGACAATCTGAAAAGGGGCGACATCATCGTTTTTCATTATCCGCTCGATCCGCAAGAGCGTTTTATCAAACGCGTCATCGGGCTGCCCGGGGAAAAGGTACAAATCAAAGACGGCGCGGTTTATATCTACCGGGAGGGCGAGGCCACGGGCACGCCGCTTGAGGAATCATACCTCCCGGCCGGCACCAAGACCTACGCTTTGTCAAGCGAGCCGGTTTCTTTGGGGGCGGACGAATATTACGTCCTGGGAGACAATCGCCCTTACTCCGATGATTCCCGCATCTTCGGGCCGGTTAAAAAGAATCTAATCATCGGACGGGTGTTTTTCCGTGGTTGGCCGCCGGACGAGATTACCCTCTTCCCGGACACTCCTCCATACGACCTATAGGAGGTTCAACCTTTTTTGGATTTCTCTGATACTGCGGTGAATGATCACGCTGATATGGTTGGGCGATTTATTCGTCAGCCGGCCAATCTCCTTAACGCTCAAATCATCCACATAACGATAATGGATTATTTCCCGGCGAACTCTCTTCATTTCCGCCAGATGTTTGTTGACAATACCCATACTAAGGATAGTTTCAATCCGCTTTATCTGGCGCGGACCCACGACCAAGGCGGGGTTATGGTGGGCACTTTCGAGAGAAACGGCACTCCTGGACTTATCCCGATAATGATCGATGATAAGATTGTTAGCCACGCTATATAAAAAATCCTTCAAATTGTCTATTTTTTTTTCGCCCGCGATGACGTATTTCCACGTCCTTAAAAACGTTTCCTGCGTGAAATCTTCCGCCAAATGACGGTTGCCCACTTTGAAATAAATATGCCTGTAGACCCGCGGGGCATAATCGTGATAGGCCTGTGAAAAAATTTTTTTATGCTGGTCGATCATTTTGGGAAATAGGTCCTGCGGGCCGGCATTCGCCTCTTTTCACGTTCTCGCATATTTATTATAAAATCGGTTGATTAACTCCCGGTGAATCATGCGTTAGGGCAATTTAAATTCAGGAATAAAAAACGATCTCCTTTGACGGAAGATCGTTTTTTTTAACCCCATCTTAATCATCGCGTTTCCCGGCCAAACCGGGAACACGTATTTTTGCCCGCCGGATCCGCGGCTAATCCGTCGCTTGCAATTTTTGCAGCATCTTATCTATGTTCACTAAATTTTTTTTAAGCTTGTCGGTCTGGCTGATCATCTTCTTCGCCGCGCCGGCCCAAAAATTAAGCTCATTCACTATCGACGATTTTTCCCTGATTTGCGCCTGCTTTCGCTCGATACTTTTTTGCGTATTCAGCAGTTTCAGCACCTTATCCAGTCGCTTGTTCTCTTCTTTCAGTTGTTGCTTTTTTTGATCGAGTTGATCGTCCAATTCAGCATCTAAAGAGGACCAAACATTCAAATCACCCTTTTGCTCCGACTGTTCGTTTTTCCTGCTCGGCTGACCGTTTGTTTCGGCGCCCAAAGACGACCAGACGTTCAGTTCTGGCGCTGTTTTCTGCCGGGCGGCGAGCGTGGCGGGAGTTTCGGCGCCCGTTATCGTATTGCCGGAAATCTCGAAGCGCGGCACCACGAACAGGAGAAACATGAAAAAGAGTAATATTTTTTTTTGTATTTTTCCGTACTTCATGGATTTTTTTATTTTCACTAATAATAAAAATTTTATGGCACTTACCGTTAAACAAAGATTAACGGCAGATAATAAACCGAAAATAAGCATTAAACTCCGGTTAAAAAAAATTTGACAAGATATTTTCTTGTGATATGATACTCCGCGACATCGTGATTAATGATTAATTAAATATTAATCCGTTCGCCGCGCGTTCATATCACGTGCGGGCGGCGAACCGCACGCATCTATGAAAAAAGGTATCTTATGGTCGATCGCGATCTACGCGGGCGCGGGCATTATCGCTCTCGCCTCCGACGCCTACGTCATTACTAACGGTTATATGGGCGAGGGAAAGGGAAGCGGTAATAATGAGCCGCGACTCGAATCATCTTTTACCGATTCACAACCATCATTGCCGGCATCGCCGTTCGCGGGAAAAATAGACGCGGACGCGCTCTTGAATTTTTTACAGAAGCAAAGACTCCCGGTAGGCGAGGCAACTTTCCATCCGGCGGACAACGCACAGGGATTAGCCATCCTAATCCCGCAGGACCACCGATATCCGGGCAGCGACTGGAGCGACCCGAGGAACGACTCGGCCGAGGTGGCGCAGGGCCAAATATATGACATCATCGATTCCTTTTACGAACAGGACGGTATCGACCTGGTCCTGGTGGAGGGCGAAATGTCAGGGTCTGTGCCGCAGACGAAAATCGATGACGTATCGCGGAAAATCGGCCTGCGCGCGCAATTCGCGGCCCAATCCGGCGAAATCGAACAGGACCTGGCGCAATCCGCCCCTAACGCGCGGTTCGCGGACGATTTTAAAACAAGCGCGGATAACTTTCTCGCCCTGCTTGACCGGGAAATCATCCTGGCGGGAGCGCCGTACAAGCTGAAGGCGGAAGGAGCGAAGCTGGCAATATTCGGGGCCGAAAACAAGGATACCTATAAAGAGTGCGTTAAGATAGTATGCGACTATATCTACGAAACGCAGCGGCTGGCGCAGCTAGGCGGGGACAGCCAGGCGCCGGCCTCCGGACTGGCTCAATCGACCTCCTCGGGCGTCCCGGATACGGGAGCGCTCCTGGACCGGATCAAAAGCAGGATTAACGAGCTTAAGCGGCAGTTGCTCGAAAAAAACAACGGTATCCTGTCGCTTGGCGGAAGTAATATAAATACTAACAGCTCATCAACCCTCTCCGCTATGGCCGATTTATCGCTGATCAATCCCGGCGCTCTTTCCTCTCTTAAGGGCTTACTCTCTTCTTTACATAACCCTCGTGCCATTCTGCAGAGAAATCTGACCGCGCTTGCCGCATGGTCAGAATCGCAAAAGAATGATAATCTCCTGGCGTTGGCCAGAGAAACGGAAGCGACCCTGACTGCCGTAGAAACCATCGAAAATGAAGAAGCGGGCGGAAATGCGGGTACGGGCACTGCCACGACCGCTTACCCCGGAGGCGACAGCACGATCGCGGCGGCCACGACTTCCGCCGTGTCTTTGCCTACAGTCAATCCTTATCTCTCCGTTAACGACCCGGATAAGCTGCAAGACATGCTTAACGATACCAACGCGCAAATCGAGGATAAAGTCATCAAACAAAGGAATGAGGACGCGGCCCAAATCTTCGCCGATACGCTTACGGCCCAAAATGCCGGCACGGCCATTCTTCAGTTCGGCGCCGGGCACGAAGACGGGCTGGTGCGGGCGCTGAACGACAAGGGAATGTCGGTCGTAGTTATTAAGCCGAACGAGGTTCTGCGCCGGGAAAAAACCGACCCGCCGGCGGATTCTCCCGCCATGCCTTAGCAGAGTATTTATTTAGGACTTACGCGCTTGATAACCGGCCGGCTTTAATATCAAGCGCGTAAGTCATGTTATTTGTCAAAGAGCTGATTCAATATGAACAGATTGCCGAGCGTGGCTTTGCCGTCGAGGATGGGCGAGCCGGTGCGGCCGAACAATTGGTTCAGAATCAAAAGATTGCCCATGCGGTTCAACTGCCCGTCGAAAGAAGCGCCGTCACGGCCGAAAAGCCGGTCAAGGATATAGATGTCTCCCAGGGTGGTCTCGTTTCGATTAAGCATATCATCATCGTTGAAAATCCTGTCGAGAATAAACAGTTGTCCAATGGTCGGGCCCGCCGCGGTCTCGTTCCCGGAGGCGATAGCCGTTTCCGGAGCATGGCCGACCTTTCCGGCCGTAACCGTCATGGTGTTCGCCGCGTCTTCGGGGCTGTTATTCGTATCGAGCACGGTACCGTCCGTACCGGGCGATGATTCCATTATGCCCGATGCCGGACCAGGCATGACAATATAAACATGTTCGTATACCAAAGCCCCCAAATATCCCGCCATAGACAGATCTGCGATTGCCAGACACGCTAATATCAACGCTTTGTTTGACGCCACTTTCATATTTTTTCCACGTAAATTACGCGTATGCATCCGCGTAAAATCTGCGGAGACGTCTTTATCGGTTGTTTTTTGTGCGGAGACTACACCGAAAGCGTCACCATATAACGCGGGAAAGGCGGCCTTGCCTTATTAGCAAGACCGCCCCCTCCCCATTCTCGCGCGTGAGCGATATGATCTCTTTTAAAGAATACTTTTACCGCCGAAGAGTTGATTTAAGATGAATAGGTCGCCAAGATTTTGGTTGCCCGACAATAAATCGCTGCCGTTGAATAAGTTGTCCAGGATAAAGAGATTGCCCAGGCTCGTATCGCTGCCCAGGATATTATCGCCGGTAATACTGCCTCCGCCGTTGAACAAATTATCAAGGACGAATAAATCTCCCAAAGAGGTGCTCTTGCCCAGGATATTTGTACCGTTAAACAGCTTGTCGAGAATAAAAATGTCTCCCAGGTTACTGGTGCCGCCCGTAACAAGGCCATTGCCGTTGAACAGTTGATCGAGGATAGCCAGATCGCCCAGATTATCCCCGCCTTTCAGGATGGAATTGTCGCTGCCGAATAGATTATCGAG
This sequence comes from uncultured Gammaproteobacteria bacterium, assembly GCA_964451485.1. Classification (GTDB taxonomy): domain Bacteria; phylum Patescibacteriota; class Patescibacteriia; order Patescibacteriales; family UBA12075; genus CAYVIA01. The sequence continues at coordinate 19,520 of CAYVIA010000003.1, read as the reverse complement.
GACGAACAGGCTGCCAAGGTCCGTGCCGCCGAAGATACTGGCGGAAGCGGATACGGGAATCATGACAACGCCCGCCACCATCACCACAGCCGTAATACCGAGAATGCCTTTCATTTTTTTGGTCATATAATTTTCGTGTTACTTTTTTATTTCTTCTTTAATTTGACATACCCCCTCTCCCGGCGACCTTTTTATTTTCTGTCCGGAAAAGAGAGGTTTTTATAAAGAGCTGATTCGGTCCTAAACGAAAAAGGTCGATTAAGACCGCTAAGGGGCCATAAATTACGGCTCTACGGTAATCTGGTTCAGGTCGCTATTCGTTATGCCAACCCCGAATTTCCGGATTAGCGTCTGCGCGCCAGCCGGCCCGCTGACATAGTTGATGGACAGATCGACCGGGTTGACGTAATAGAGCTTGCCGTGATCTTCCGTCTTGATCAGGAATCTGCCCGCAAGATTGCTCGGCGCTTTGCCATTATAGGAATCGAAATCCGCGTTGGAGATGCCCAGCGCTTTGCTGCCCATGATGCTGAAAGCCATGGCCGGGTCGCCGAGATAAACGCGCTCATTGCTTGACGTCGGATCGACGTACCAGGCCTCGCCGTTCGCCTGCGTCTGGATCAGGATTCTGCCGGATAATTTCGTCGCCAAACTTACGGTGGTTGCGGCCGCTGTGGTCTGCGCCGGAAAAAGCTTATCCAGGATAAACAGGTCGCCCAAGTTGGTGGTGCCGTTGCCGTTTAGATTAAACAGCTGGTCCAGCGTGAACAGGTCGCCCAAACCGGCCGAGCGCTGGAATACGTTGCTCTGTGCCGACACCATGATCGGCATGGCCATTACCGCTACGGCTCCTAAAACCGCCGCCGATACGGCTAACTTCTTTATTTTTCCTTTCATATTTTTTTATTTTAGTTTATTGGTTTGTCTGCGGCCCCTTCCGACCTTTATGCCGAAAGACATAAGTCCTTCTTAAAGAGGCCTATGTGAATCTGCTGTCTGTTCTTGTTAACGTGAATATAAGCCGTTCTTAATCGCGCTTTATAAATAGGCCAAGACCCTATTAATATAAAGACGGGGTTGTTCGCCCGATATGACAGCGCGCCAGAGTGGATTTGCATTGGCAGGTTGACAGAGAAATTAAATATGCTAAAATAAGCTAAGGGATTTTTTTACGCGGTTTTTGAGGTATTTGCGAATTTTAATCATCTAAGATCTTTTAAAACAAAACGAGCGTGCGTCTGGTCATTATCCACCATTTCTTAAATTCGATTGCAGGAGGACAGCCTTGACGAAAAAAAACAAAAAGACCTTCGTAGTCGACACGAATGTATTCCTATACGACCCCACGGCTCTTTATGTTTTTGCCGAACATGACGTGGTGATCGCCTTTGCTGTCATTGAGGAATTCGACAAATTCAAGTCCCGCATGGATGACGTGGGAAGAAATGCCCGGGAAATCTCCCGTCAGCTTGACCACTTACGGATGACCGGCGATCTGTCTTACGGCATAAAATTGCCGCAAGGCGGAACTTTAAGGGTGGAAATAAACCATCAGCAAATGGAAGATTGTCCGCAAAAACTCGACTTGACGAAACCGGATAATCGCATCCTGGCAGTAGCCTGGAACCTGAAAAGAGATGGAAGAAATGTCGTTATGGTTTCCAAAGACCTTAACCTCCGTATCAAGGCGGATGTGCTCGGTATCAGGGCGGAGGATTACGCCAATAAGCAGATCAATTACCGGGACCTATACGAAAGCTCAAGGGAGCTGGAAGTAGCGGACAGGGTTATCGATTCCCTGTATAGTGGTCGCAGATGCTTTGACACGACGGAGCTGGAGACGGAAAAGGGTGCGGATGGGCCGAAATTCTATCCGCATGAATTACTGATATTACGCAGCCGGGAAAACAGATCAAAGTCCGTTTTGACGCGTTATGCCCGCACGAAGCTCCATGCCCTGTCTCCCGAACGTTCCTATTTCGGCATTACCGCGCGCAACAAAGAACAGCGTTTCGCGCTTGAATTGCTTGCCCGCGATGAAATCAAGATCGTTTCCCTGATTGGCAAGGCCGGTACCGGCAAAACCTTATTGGCGCTGGCCGTCGGGCTGGACAAAATACTTGATAACCCCGAAGGATTATACAAAAAATTGCTGGTTGTCCGGCCTATTATACCGGTAGGGAACGATATCGGTTACCTCCCGGGCGCGAAAGAACGAAAGCTCGACCCCTGGATGCAGCCCATCTATGATAATCTCGAATATCTGACCCGCAACTGGGAACGATCACCGGCAGAAAATACGAAGCGCGGGGATAAAAATGGGGCCATCAACACCGGCATAGATCATCTGCTTGACCGCGGTATTGTCCAGTTGGAAACATTCACTTATGTCCGCGGCCGGAGCATACCGAACCAGTTCATTATCTGCGATGAAGCGCAGAATCTTTCTCCCCAGATTATCAAAACCATAGTTACCAGAGTCGGCGAAGGCAGTAAAATCGTTTTTACCGGCGATCCTGAGCAAATCGACAGTCCTTATCTCGATGCTTCGAGCAACGGGCTCACATATCTGGCCGAGCGCCTGAAAAATGAAGAAATTACCGGTCATGTTACCCTGTTTAAAGGGGAGCGCTCGGAAGTGGCCGAACTCGGCGCCAAACTTTTATAAAGAAACAAATTTTTCGCAACACAAAAGCGACGGAAAAAATCCGCCGCTTTTTAATCGGTCAAAAAACCGCCAGACGCCTTCGCGAAGGCGTCCAGCGGCTTCGATTTAGGAAGAAAATATCAATTATAATAATATAATTTCGAACTCTTTTTGTCTTTTTCCGGTGAGGCCAAAGGCAGGTGGATGGTAAAAACCGAGCCCTTGCCCAGGGCGCTTCTCACGCTTATGCGTCCGCCATGCGCTTCTGCGATCCATTTGGCGATAGAAAGGCCCAATCCGGACCCGCCCTCGCTGCGGGAGCGGGATTTATCCACGCGGTAAAACCGGTCGAAAATATGCGGAATATCCCCGGCGGGTATACCTACGCCCGTATCTTTTACCTTTATCCGCACCTCCCGATCGTCTTCTTTTTCCACGCCGATAGATACCTTGCCGCCGGGATTAGTATATTTTATCGCGTTACGCACGATATTCAGGGTCAGTTTCTCCAGCTTGGTCTCGTCCCCCCGGATAGAAATATCTTTAAAGAGTTTCTCGTTTTCCACTTCCAGGCCGATATTCTTTTGTCCGGCCAAAACTTTGAGCGAACGGCAGACCCCTTTTGCCAGATTGCCCAATTCCACCCTGCCAAAAACTACACGTTCGTGGTGAGCATCAATATTGGTTAAGATGGTTAGATCGGTCAAGATATGGCTCATGCTCTCCACTTCATCCAGAATCGTTTCTAAAACATCCGGATCGAGCCGTGAACCGCCGTCCATTTTCGCCTCCATCATGGCCAACTCGACATTCCCCTGAATGACGGTTAGGGGGGTCCGCAGTTCGTGGGAAGCGTTACCGATGAACCTAGATTGTGAATCGAGAATCTGGCTTAATTTTTCGTTTATCCTTTTGAGTTCTCCGGTTCTTTGCTGCACTTTATTTTCGAGATTTTGATTCAAATCTTCAAGTTTTTGCCTTGTCTTGACGGCTTCCGTGTTATCAAGCGCCATAGAGATAGCGCCGTCCACCTGCCGGCGCTTATCAAAAAGGGGGACGGCAATGATATTCAAATATTTATTCTCTCGTAACCCCTTGGGGACATAAGACAAATTATGATAATAAAACGCTTTGCCGCCGGACAAAAGCTCATCATACATTTTCACCAACCCTTTCCTTTCTTTGATGCCCTTGGTGTCAGTCAGCCTCCCGCCCACCATGTTTTTCTCCGGTTCCTCCATGAGCCTTCTGGCCAGTTCGTTAGCGGCGATAATCTTTCCCTTTTTGTTCAAAACGACGATGCTGACAGGCGCGTTATTCAAAATCCTGTTGTTGAATTCGTTCAGGCGCCTGATCTCTTCTTCGGCTTCCTTACTTAAAGTAACGTCACGCACGGCAATAACCGCCTGCGTGGTTTGTCCATCAGACGATGGTTTGCCGGCAAAAGCCAAAATTTTATGAAAATACGATCTACCGTTCTCATCCCTGCTTTTCTCCGTAACCGAACACGTCTTCCCGGTTTTAAGCGCGCTCTTAGCGATACAATTATGGCAGTTCTTCGCGCAATAACCCTTGAAAACATTATGGTGGTAGAGATGAAAAACCTCGTGGCAATATTTTCCCTTGATCCCGGCCAGGGGCAATTTAACCTTTTCCGCGAAACTTTTGTTGTAGCTTACGATTTTGTGGTCGCGGTCGATAACGCAGATGCCGTCCCTGATGGAGTCGATTACCTGTTTGTAGTGCTTTTTTTCCTCGATAATGCCATTTTGCAATTTCTGCCGCTCGGTAATATCGGTCATAGTTGAGTGCATGCCGACAATCTCGTTACTGCCGTCCCTTTCCAAAACATTCACCACGGAAACATGCACTTTTTTTCCGTCTTTCCTGATCAAAACAAGGTCGCTCTCACGGGACGTACCATACCCGGATATATGCCGTTTAAATCTTTCTTCCGCCGCCGACCTTTGCCAGGACGGTATAAATTCGAAAATCGAACGACCCACCATCTCTTTAGCGGCATATCCGAGCATTCTAAGTTCGGTGCCGTTAACCCTCGTGATTACGCCCCGGCTATTGACAGTGTGGTATGCCCCCGGAGCATTATTCCATAAATCCTTATAGCGCTGCCTGCTGTTCTCCAGCGCTTTCTCGACAATCACGTATTGGGAGACATCCTCGGCCACGGCAATATAATATTTCGGCGCACTGGCGGCATCGCGCACGAGCGACATCGTCAGCCGAACCCAAACCGTGGAACCGTCTTTTCTCAAGCACCTTTTGCGCACGGCATAATCGCAAATTTCACCGTCCAACAACTGGCGGGTTTGCGCACAATCGATGCCCAGGTCTCCCGGACAGGTTATTGTCCGCAGGGAGAGGGCGAGCATTTCCGGCCGCGAATATCCGACAATCTCGCCGAATCGCCGGTTAACGCGGATAAACTGTCCGGTAAGCGAAATGTGGGCCATGCCCACGGCCACCTGTTCGAAAGTGCTGCGGAACAACTCTTCGCTTTCTGAAATTTTATTCTCCATTTTTTGTCGCCGTACGCCCCTCTCCGTGTTCGGCAAATCTTTGGCCCGTTCCTTTATTTTCCGCGACAAAATCATGTTAGTCGCGATATCGGGCGTGTTAATAAGTTTATCCGGCATAATTTATTCTCTATTTTCAGTAAAATCACGAAATCTTAACTTTATGACTCATTGTTATTTTTTTTCTCCGCCGCGGGCAGCAGGACATAAAAAGTCGTGCCTTTATTTTCCTTCGACTCGAAAAAAATCTGGCCGCCCACCGCCGCCAGCAAGGCCTTGCTAAGATAAAGGCCCAGTCCGGTACCGCTGGTCGATTTCCTTATAATATTTCTGGCGCGAAAGAATTTCGTGAATATCCTGGGCCGATCGCTTTCCGGAATACCATACCCCGTATCCCTGACTGTGATCATAAAATCACCGGCCCGCTTTTTCAGCTTGAGTTCTATGCGCCCGCGCTCCGGCGTATATTTAACGGCGTTGACGATAAGATTCTGCAGGACCGCCTTGATCACGCTTCTGTCCGTTTTTATCCGCGGGAGGTTGGCGGCATATTTGTTCCCGAATTTTATTTTCTTTTCGAGGATTTGCGGCTGGGACTCCCTAATCACTTCTTCGGCGACGTCCTTAACGTCGACTGGCCTGTATTCAGCCCTGAAAGTTCCGGTCTCGAGCTTGGAAACATTCAGCAATGTCCCGATCAGCTCGGACATAGCGTCTATATCCTCGAAGATGCTGTCAATCCCGGCTTTTTGCTCCGCCGTCATTTCTCCGAAAGCGCCCCGCAAAAACATCTGCACGGACAAACTCATGCTCGTTAGCGGTGTTCTTAGCTGGTGTGAGGCCAGGGAAACGAATTCCGACTTTGCCCGATCAACCTCTTTGGCCCTGGTAATGTCGCGCTCGATACCCACGAAAAAAAGTACTTTGTCGCGATTGTCCAGAACCGGCGATATGCTTATCTCGGCGATATATTTTTCCCCGCTCTTTCTTCGGTTGGTAACTTCGCCGACAAAGGTTTCCTTGTCTTCCCTGATCGTTTTCCACATTTTATCGTAAAAATCCCGGCCCATTTCTCCTCCCCAATTCTCTTTTCCACCGGCTTTTTGCCCGATCAATTCTTTGCGCGAACAACCGATTTCTTCCTCCACCGCTCTGTTGGCGTATAATATCCTCCCCTCCGGATCGGTAATAATAATCATGTCGGAAGCATGATCCACGGCCATGCGGAATTTTTCAAGGTCGCCGGCCTGTTTTTCCAGCTGTTTTTTTGCCTTTTCGCTGACGCTGATGTCGCGGCTGACCATCAAAATTTGCGCAACTTTTTTCCCGGCGTCTTTGATGGGCACGAAAGTGGACACGAATATCTTGCTCGCCGATTTTTTCCGGCGATAAGCGAACTCTGCCTGACCCTTCTTTCCCCGCGCGGCCATTGCCAAGGCCCGGGAAAATGCCGCCCGGCCCTCCGGATTCATACAACCCAGGAGATTCTTCCATCCGCTGTTATGATTTTTACAGTTCACCCCGAATTCTTTCTGCCCGACTTCATTAATGAACAAAATTTCTCCCTTTTTTTCGAGGAGGCAAACGCAGTTGGGCGACGACTCCACCACGGTTCGGTATTTTTCTTCGCTTTCCCGGAGGGCGGTTTCGATGGATTTACGCCTGGTAATATCCCGGACCGCGCCAATAAACATCTGCGGCCGACCGGCGCAATCCCTGATCAACGACGCGCTCATTTCGGCGATAAACTCGCCGCCATCCTTTCTTTTTAAAAAAAATTCCTGGCCGCGCACGACGCCTTCACGCAGGATTCTTTTCATATTTTCCCCGGCTCTTTTGCGTTCACGGGCGGCCAACAGAGAAAAAACGTTTTTGCCCAGCACTTCTTCTTTGGTTTTGAAGCCGTGCAATTCCAGCATTCTTTGGGAAACGGCGATGATATTTCCTTTAAGGTCGGTAGCCGTAACCGCGCTGGGTATAGTGTCGAGCAGCGTTCGGTACAGAGTCTCCGAGCCCTTAAGTTCTTTTTCGGCGGTCACGCGTTCCGTAATATCCCGCGCCACCCCCTGAACCGCATATGGCTCGCCGTTGCGCATAATCAGCGAGGACTCGGCCTCCAGCCAAACAATATCGCCGTTCTTTTTTTTTATTTTATACCTGTGGGCCCCTCCATTAAGATAAAAACCGCGTTTCTTTATTTCCGTAATTACCTTCGTCATGTCGAACGACTGGTCGTCAGCCATCAAAGAAGCGATGTCGACCTTCAACAGTTCGTTCTTTTTGTATCCGAGCAAGTCCAAAGCGGCTTGGTTGACATCAACAAACCTGCCATTAAAATCGAAAATGTATATATAATGCGAACTACGATCAAAAAGCGCTTTATACCTCTCCTCACTGTCTTTAAGTTTCGCTTCCGCCTCTTTCAGGGCCGTCACGTCTTTAAACACGCCCAATAAAAAGACGGAGCTTTCTTTCCTTAAAAATGAAGCCGTTCCGGATAGACATACCTTTCGGCCATCTTTTCCGGTGATGGAAAAAATGAACGGGTTGGAAAACTTTCCTCCGAATGTCGCCCGCATGACCTTAAGTACGGCCGGATACTCCCGCCGGCCGACTGCCTTCTTCGCCAAGGAAAAAACGCCGCGGCCGACTACCTCGTTCGGGCTATAACCGGATATTTTCTCGACGGCTCTGTTGGCGTAAATTATCTTACCCCGTATATTCATCAAAACGGCCCCGTCACCGATGGCGTCCAATGCCCCAAAACCCTCAACGCTTGTCGTTCCTTTTTTATCGTCCGTTTTTTTAGATTTTAATTTCGTATTGGACATGAAGATGAGTTTAAAACTTTCTATGCCATTAAGGCTTGCGCGCCTGAATTATTCCCATGTCCGTATTCTATTTAAAAGCAAGCGCGTTAAGTTCTAAATATATTATATCGGGTGCCGTTCTGATACTGATCTTAACCTACTTCATTTTCATTAGAGCATAATGAAAATCTAATTAATTCGCCGTCCCCAGACAGCAAAAAAGAAGCGCCGGCTGTGCGCCCTTCATTATACCATTTTTCGATTGTCCAGCTTATTTCTTATCTTGCTCTCACCCGGCCTGCTTTTATCCTGAATTTTATAGCCCACATCCCTGACCGTATGGATCAGCTTGTTCGCCTTGCCCGCGTCGATTTTCCGGCGCAGATAGCTTATGTAAACGTCGATGACGTTGGAGTCGTCCGTGAAATTATAGCCCCAGATATGTTCACCGATCATGGTGCGGGTGCAGACGTGCCCGGGCCGGCGCATCATATAGTCGAGCAGGCGGTATTCCTTGCTCGAGAGCTGTATTTCCCTGCCGTTGCGATGGACTTCGTGCGTGGCCGGATCGAGCGTAAGGTCGCCGACCTGCAGTTTCGTCGTCTTCACCGTCTTCTCCCGCCTGAGAAGCGCCCGGATGCGGGCTACAAGCTCGCCGAAAGCGAACGGCTTGATCAGATAATCGTCGGCGCCGGCATCAAGGCCCTTGACCCGGTCTTCGACCGTATCCCTGGCCGTGAGCATGATAATAGGCGTGTCGACCTTCTTTTCCCTTAACTTTTTACAAACCTCGATGCCGTCGACCTCCGGCAGCATGATATCGAGGATAATAAGGTCATAGCTGTTAATCTCAGCTTTTTCCAGGGCTTCTTTGCCGTCATAGGCCACATCCACGGTATAATGCTCCATTTCCAGGCCCTTTTTGATGAAACGAGTGATTTTTACTTCGTCCTCCACCACTAAAATGGTCATAGATTTGTCCTTAATTGAATTAAAAACTTAGAACTATTATGTATAATATTATAAAATTATTAAAATATGGTTAAACTTACTGTGAATATTTTGTCATGTTTTTAGGAATAATTGACCGATGATTCTATATTATTATAATAGTATTATACTGAAATTAAAAACAGATTAAAATAATATTTAAGTAATATTGCGTATTTTTCTGTTATCTGCTAAGCTTAATAATCATAATATCTATCCCACAAATATGTCTTTGTCTATCGGTATTGTCGGCCTGCCCAACGTGGGCAAATCGACGCTTTTTAACGCTTTGACCGAAAGCAGGGCCGAGGCCTCTAATTATCCTTTCTGCACTATCGACCCTAATATCGGCATCGTCCGTGTTCCGGACGAACGGCTGGAAAAAATAGCCGCCATCTCGCGCCCGAAAAAAATCGTGCCCGCCACTATCCGCTTCGTGGATATCGCCGGGCTGGTTAAGGGGGCGCACGCAGGAGAAGGCCTGGGCAATCGTTTTCTCTCGCATATCCGCGAATGCGATGCTGTCTGCGAGGTAGTCAGGAATTTTAAGGATGAGAATATCGTTCACGTCTCCGGCAAGATCGACCCGGAAAGCGACCGGGAGACGATCAGTATGGAACTGATCTTCGCCGATCTCGAAACCGTGGCTAAACGGCTGGCAAAAACAGCCAAAGACGCGAAAAGCGGAGATAAGACCATTATGGCGGAAAAGAACCTGCTGGAGAGAATCAAGGGTCGTCTGGAAGATGGAACGGCCGCGCGCGCTTTCCCGCTTAATGGCGACGAGGAGAAAAAATTATTCCATGAGCTTAATCTGCTGACCGCTAAGCCGATAATCTACGTATTGAACGAAACGAAAGATAGGGGTGAAAAAAACGAAACGCGCGCCTGGGGCGGGGAAGTTATAAAACTGAACGCCAGGCTGGAAGAAGAAATCGCCGGACTGGATGAAACGGAGCGGACCGAATACATAAAAGAGCTGGGGCTGAAACAAAGCGGCCTGGATAAACTGGTAAAGGCCTCATATACTCTGCTCGGACTCCTGACTTTCTTCACCACCGGCCCGGATGAGACGCGCGCCTGGACGGTCAGGGCCGGATCCAAGGCGCCGCAGGCCGCGGGCGTCATTCATACGGATTTCGAAAAGGGCTTTATCCGCGCCGAGGTGATCGGCTGCGAGGATTTTTTAGCCGGCGGCGGAGAGGCGGAGGCCCGGGAAAAAGGCCTTCTGCGCACGGAGGGAAAAGATTATATTATCCGGGACGGTGATATTTGTCACTTTCTGTTTAACAAATAGGCCGTTTGATAATTTTTATGCGCAAAAATGATCAATGGTCAATTCCGCCAGCCGGCGGACAATGATCAATTAATGCTCAAGTGATAGATGATCATTTAATAATTGATTATTTATTGATAATTGATCATTGAAAATTGAAAGTAATCAAAAACAGCTCCAATATATCAAGCTGTTTTTTGGTATTTTGAAAATATGACCGTTATTACATTTTCCTGTCCGATCTCCTAAGCGGCAGAGTGAACCAGAAAGTGCTGCCCACCCCTTCTTTGGAGCTGAAACCGATACGGCCGCCGGAGGCCTCGACGATGCGTTTGGCGAAATAAAGGCCCATGCCCGTACCCTTTGTCCTGCCACTCTGCGCGTTGGTGCCGCGGTAATAATTTTCGAAAATTTTCGTTTGTTCGCGGCGCGGTATGCCTATACCCGAGTCGGATATCTCGAACCGAACTTCTTTTTCCCGCCCCTCAAGCTTGAAACGTATCCGGCCGCCCGCGGGCGTGTATTTGACGGCGTTGGACAAGAGGTTGGTTATCGCCTGCTTGATCATGAACGGATCAACGACCGTTTCCAGGTCATGGCGGGGAAACGACTGTTCGAGCTTGATGGACTTGGCGTTCATTTGCGGAGTCATCTCCTGTAAAATCCTGCGGGAAAATTCTTTCAGATCGACGAGGTCGTGGCGTAATTCGACAGCCGTCGCTTCGATCTTTTGCGCCTCCAGGAATTTATTGGCCAAAAGCAATATTTCGTCGACGGATTCGTCCAGTTCGCCGATAGACGATCTTTGTTCCGCGGACAAATCCGGATCGGAAGTCAAAAGGCCGATTTGCAGCTTGACCGCGGTCAGGGGATTTTTTATCTGGTGTGAAACCAATGACACGAACTCGCCTTTCATGCGGTTTATATCCTGTAATAATTGCACCTGCTTCAGGATAAGCACCTTGCCGGTGATGACGGCCAAATAGACCGTAAAGGCGGCGATAATCAGCAAAATCGCCATATTGCGTACCAGGTCGCGGTTGGCTTGGGCGTTTAGCAGGGCGGTAGGCACGCCGATGGCGATATAAGCGTCCGGGTCGGCGCTGGTGCCGGTAAGGTCATCGAAAGCGTACGCCCTCTCGACATTATCGAGCCCTTTAACCACGGCAAATCCCTGTTTGCGGTCGAGCATCGTTTGTCCGATTTCGGTATCGACGGCCGGCTTGCCTATAAAACCCTGCTCCGGATATCTCATAATCACGGTGCCGTCCCTGTCCAGAATGGTCGCGGAAGAACCTGCGGGCAGGTGCGCCCGCGACACCATCTGCTCCAGCTGTTTTAAGTCAAGAGAAGTAAAAATAACCGCTCTTTGCCCGTCAGTCGTATCGACCGGATAAGCGAATATAATCGAACCGTTTCCGGTAACAGAGTCGACAATGTATTCACCGATGGAAAAGTCGCCGTTTTTCGCTTCGCTGAAAAATTTCCTGTCGCTGAAATTCATTCCATGGGCGGAGGGGAGAATGCTGCAAATGACGTTGCCGTCCGGGCCGACAACGCCAAAATTAGAATATTGATCGTAATTCTTAAAATTCGAGGTCAAAAAATTACGACAGTGGTCGCTATCCGTCGTGGCTTGTTTTATTTCCGGCATGGCCGCTAGTGCGCCCAATAACTGCTGAGAAGAGGCGAGCAATCTTTCCTGATTTGAGGAAATAATTTCCACATAGCCGGTCAGGTTTTCCTGCGCGTTGTCAACCTCGTTGGCTCTTTCGACGAACGAGGCCCAGATCATGAGAGCGAATATGGGCAGAATCGTCAAGATTACCAGCATCACGAGCCGGTAGTTGAAATATTTGATCGACTGGACATTGTTCAGGAAATTTTTGCGCGGCAATACCTTCTTTAACATAGTATTTATCATCTTCATTACAGTTTATGAATAAAACATTAAAATAATATGAAATCAGCGTTAATTCCGCAAAGTCACGATTTCCCGCCAAACCTTTTGCCCCGGCCGGCCGTAAATGATCGTATTTCTGTTAGTCGTTTTCGTGATAGCATTAGCCAAAAATTGGCTTGGCAAGGGATTAATGATTTTAAAGCCGCCTAAATCCGGACTGACATAAATCGTGTTTCTTGTTTTATGCTCCATGTTCCGTGCTGCGTGTTTTGTGCTGTGTGTTCCATGTTTTATGAACACCGGCCAAATCATCACCACCCGCCCTCCTGGTTTTAGGATTTTTTTAAACTCTGCCAACGCCGTGGAATATAGTTTTTCCAGTTCCTTTGCGATTTGTTCTCCGTTGAATTTTCCGCGCTGCGGACCAAGGTACGGTTCAGTAACAATCGCGTCGATTGACCGCGGATCTAATCTTCCGGAAATATCTTTCACATCAATATCCCATAATTCGTAACTCGTAATTCGTAATTCGTAATTCTTTATTATCCATTCAATATTCTCCCTCGTATCTTCCGCCGCCTTCCCTGAAATATCCGCGCCAATCAGGCGCCGGTATCCCATAAGCATGGCTTCGGTAAGGATGGTGCCGGAGCCGCAGAAAGGGTCGAGAATCGTGCCTCCGGGTTTAGGGCGCGCCAGATTGATCATGATCATGGCCAGTTTCGGAGGGAGCATGCCGGAGGCGTCATCACGCGCCGGCCGGCCGTAATCGCGGCGCGATAATTCTTTGAACGGCTGCACCGCCAGAGTTCGGCCGACAAGCAGCTTGTTCCCGTCCGCGATCAAAACGAGCTCCATGCCTTTTTCGATCAGCTTATTCTGTGTTACCACCACGCTCGACAGGACCGGATCACGGCTGGTTACCCAGCGTGAGCTTATTCCCTGTTCGCGCAAATTTTTCTTTATCTCCATGGCCAGCCGTTTAATGTCCGCTCCCGGTCGCCCATAAAAAGAAACTCCGAATTTATATTTCCCTCCGCCCGCATGCGGCACGAGTACAATTTCCTTAAGAATCTCTTCCGGCCACACCGAAGAAATCTCCGCCGTAATTTTCCCGATCTTCACCGTTCCTCCCAATCTTTTTATTACTGCGTCGGCATCGATCTTTTTTTCCGCGGAAAAAATGAGTACACCCGACTTCAATGATATGGCTCCGGCGCGGTCCGCGTCCGCGCCAAAAAAAGCCGAAATCTCGGCTATCGATAATGTCAGATTGGACCCTAAAACGAAAAAATATTTCACGTTTTTATTGTCTTGATCTTATAGGGGCTGTGCGTTTGATTACGGCCGGCTTAATTTAGATGATTTTTTGACTTGGCGAATTATAACTCCAGTCGCCACCGGAGAAAAATCAGCTGAATTAAGCCGGCCTTCTTGATTCTGCCCCCGTTAAATAACTTTCAAATTTAACAAGGTTAACCATGAAAATACGTAATCCTGTTTATATCACAATTTGTTGAAGTCGCTCTCAGATATTCCTAATCCCAATCCGCGCATGACCGCGAACGCGTCGGCGGGACGGCCCAGAAAATAACGCCGGCCGTCGGCGGGGTTGACGTACCAGGCCTCGCCCTTCTTTTCCACCTCAAGATATATTTTTCCTTTGCTTTTCTCGACGAACGAATAGTCCGTGATCAGACAAACACAGCTGCCGTCTGTCGGGTCCGAACCCCGGTCGAGTTCTTCGGAGTCGGTGAGCCCATCCCCGTCCGAATCAACCGCTTGTGGGTCAGTACCCAATGCGTCCTCAAGCGTATCGGGCAACCCGTCACCGTCGGTATCGACGGCCGCGCCGTCCGCTGTCAGCCCCGCCGGAATCTTCTTCAAATTCGCATCGGCGATGCCCACGCCCTGTTGGCGCATGACGGCAAAGGCGTCAGCCGGACGGCCGAGAAAATTGACGGATCCGGCGCCCGGATCGAGGTAGTAGGCCTCGCCGTTCTCTTCCACGCGCAGCACGATCCTGCCTTTAAGGCGCCCCCAAAGACCGCTCGGACCCGCCGCTCTGACTATGATAGTTTTCTCCAGCTTATTGTTATTCTCGTTCGTTTCCGTAACCCGGTTGGTCGGATCGATTTGCGCCTCCAGCGTCATCGCTTTGGCGTGCCGGAAATAACCGTGAAATTTCTCCGTTAGGCCCTCTCCCGTACGCAGGGGGTTGGCCGCCGTGGGATAAGGCCGGGACGTCTCCATCGGATAGGCCTCGTTGAAAATGAACCACCCCTCGATATAGCCGAAATACGTCTCGGTGATGAAATCTCCCTTGCCGCGGCCGAAATCTCCGCCCAGATTCTTGTATGTCACCTCAATCGTCGTATCCTGTCCCACCTGCGGGCTTTCCGGGGTTGCCTTAATATCGTAAACGACAAAATCCGGCAAACTCAAATCCTCCGCCGCCAGGATGTCGTAAGAAAAAATATTATTATGATCGTTTATCTCATCAACCGTATTGGACGGATCGACCTCTATCTTTATGGTGGTGGCGCTGGCTTTTTCGAAATGTCCGCTGTAAATCTCCACGCACTCGCTCCCCGGGTCGAGTTCGCCCTGGCCTAAAGCAAAAAGCGAGTCGCTCAAAACCGGCAAACCGTCGTTGTCGAAAACGAACGCGTCCGGGTCGGTGGAATATACCCTCTTATCGAAATCCCTCCGGCCGGGGCCGGTGCCGATGTTCTTATAAATAACCCTGACGGAAGTATCTTCATTTATCAAAAAATCGTATTGGCCGTTTTGCTGGGAAAGCTCGACGCCAACCGCGACCAGGTCCGGCTTGGGCACGGCCGGGGAAAGCGCGAAAAAATTTCCGGGAACCACGCCGGAAATATCCGCCGCCAAGCCGGAATCCGCTCCCCGGGCGTCTATTTCACCAAAGCCCCCCAACTCCAATTTTGCCGATACTTCCTTAACGATATTCTTATCCACGTCAGCATAAAAATAAAGGGTAATCGCGTTCTCTGGCCGCACAACAAGGTCTAAACCGGAAAAAACAATTGTTCCGTCCGTAACCACGGATGCCGGAGCCGTCTCTTTGCCGGTCTCGTCGACCAGGGTGATATTTTTAATATTGTCTCCTCTCAAAGCGGGGTTAAGAAATCCCGACATAATGGAATTCGTGAGCATGACGGGCAGCCGATCCACTATAATATTTTCACTGGAGCTGGCGAAAAAATCAACAGACAGGAATAATTTCTGTACGTCACCGGCATTATACCCCGTGCCCGGCAACGGACCGTCCTGGGCTGGCGTCACCTGGAGCTCGGGCGCGGTCGTTGTCGCCTCTAATAAAGTTGGTGCAGCCCCGATATTTGTGGCGGTTTTATTCTCTGCGGCCGCAGACAAACTAAAAACAAAAATCACGCCGAAAATCGAGAACAATAATACCCCTATAATAATCTTATTAATAAACATAAAACGATTGGTAATAGAAAAAGTATTTATTCACGTTAAACCCGCAGAAAAAAGATAGATATTGTGATTAAAATTTTTAAAAACAGAAAGCGTTTCGCCTGAACCCAAAACCATTGCCCTTGTTTAATTTTACCATATTTTACCGACAATAAAAACCCCAGCCATCATGAGCCGAGGTCTTTGGTGTATTTTCATAAATTCAATTCAGCCACCAAATGGAAAAATTTAAAATAGCGGCAAAGCTGACCCAAAACAAATAAGGAGAAAGAAGATAGGCGGCGGACTTTCTGATTCGGCTAAAAACAATCATCGTAATCATAATACTGATCCACAATAAAATAATCTCTATAAAAGCATAAAAAGGACTGCGTAAACCGAAAAAAATTATTGACCAAGCGGCGTTAAGAATCAGTTGGACGACAAAAATAATTAAACCCGCCCGCCGCTGCGGATGTCCTGCCGGCGCGGAAACAATAAGGTACAGGGAAGCGCCCATAAGAAAATAAAGCACGATCCAGGCCGGAGCGAAAATCCAGTTGGGCGGGCTAAAAGGCGGTTTAATAAGCCCCGCATACCAGGCGGTAATAGCTGGAGCGGTGAAGATCGAGCCGAAAGCGCCAGCCGCCTGACAAACAGCCAGACACAACGCCAATTTAAAAATATTTTTTTTCGACATAAGATAACGTTAACGATAAGAATAAATACACCTAATTTTATCTTAACACTTTTTGCCTGACAATGCCATAAAAATTTTTTATTCTGGCTACGGCCGGCGAACCAGCATCTATTCAACTTCAATCCGCGCATAATCGAAATAATTCACTAAAAAGGGGTAAAAAACTTTATTTGCTTGAAAATTATGAAAAAGGTGTTATTATATATAAAACAACGGGGATAACTAAAAAATTCAAGAAAAAACTATGCGCAAAAAAATCAAATGGGCGCTCTTGGGCGCCGTTTTCTGCGCCGCGGCCGTCATCGCGGTAGCGAGCCGGCCGGCAGAAGCGAAAAAGAGTATCGCTCCCGGCACGCTCATTAAGGGAAAAAGCATTCCCACCGTTTATTATCTGGGGGAGGATAATAAACGCTATGTCTTCCCTAACGCCAAAACCTTCTACAGCTGGTACAATGATTTCTCCGGCATTACTGAAATTGCGGATGCCGACCTCTATCTTTACCCCCTGGGAGGCAACGTACACTATAAACCAGGCGCTCTGCTCGTTAAAATCCAAACCGACCCCAAGGTTTATGCCGTTGGCGCTAATGGGATGCTTCGCTGGATAAAAAGCGAAGCGCTGGCCAGAAAACTATATGGAGAGCGCTGGAACCTCTTGGTTGATAATATCCCCGACTCTTTCTTTACGAATTATCGTATTGGCGATCCGATCGACGACGAAAATCAGTTCGACCCGGATCAGGAAGAGGAAGAGGCGCCGACTATCAGCTACGATCTCGGCCTCAAAGCCCAGAAAAGAGTTGCGGCCCGAGCGGCTAACATACAAGAAAGAAGATGCCAGTGGCTTGGTCAGGCCGTCAGTAAAATACAAAAGCGGCTGACCCGCTGGAATATGGGTGTGCCGGAGCTGGGAGCGGACTGGCTCGACCAATGCGCGGCTGCTTCAAGCGATAATACGACTGACAACGGCGGCGCGGACAACGGCAAGAAAGTAACTTTGTGCCATATCCCCAAGGGCGATCCGGCTAACGCGCACACCATTGTCGTCGGTGTCGCGGCCGCCAGGGCGCATCTGGCCCAAGGCGATACGCTGGGCGCCTGTGCGTCAAACGATGAACCGGACGGCGGCGGAGAAGAGCCGGATACGACGGCGCCCGTTATTTCCGCGGTCAGCGTTACGGCCGGCACCGACAGCGCGATCGTAGCCTGGATTACGGATGAATACGGCGATAGCAAAGTTGAGTTCGCCACCTCAGCGCTCAATAGCGCCGATACCGTTAAGATTGCTCTTGGCGTCACCTCCACCACTTCTCATTTTGTGGAGCTTTCCGGGCTGACTGCTTCTACCACTTACTACTATATCGTCAAATCGACCGATGAAGCCGGTAATCTAGCCACCTCAACAGAGGCGACGTTCATAATCGCGGCGGAAGAACCGACGCCAGAGCCGGACACGACCGCGCCCGTCATCTCCGACGTCGCCGTTGAAACACACGCCACCTCCGCCGTCATCACCTGGACAACCGACGAGGCGGCCGACAGCGTGGCCACCTACGCGGACGAACCGACAGCCACCGCTTCCACGACCGACGAAGTAAGCGACACGACCCTGACCCTCTCCCACTCCCTCGATCTCGTTAACCTGACCGCCTCGACCACCTACTACTACTTCGTGTCCTCGACCGACGAAGCCGGCAACACGGCCGCCTCGACGGAAGCGACTTTCATTACGACGGCAGAATAAGCATAACTACGCAAGCGCAAAAACACCGCCCCAAGGGGCGGTGTTTTTGTATGAAAAAAGCTCCACTTTATGTAGTGGAGCCAATAATTTACCGACCACGCTAAATTTGTTTGATCAATACTGAGCCCGTGAAATACCAGACCGATCTCACGATTTCCAACAGATCATCGGGAAGGTCCCATTTTTTCAGATACCAATCTTCCAGTTCAAGTAAAACCTGCAAATCGTCATCATCCGCCTCTGCTCCCTGGGGCGACCTGCGCTTCTTAAAGGGCCATTCGGAGAAAACCCAACCGTCTTTGGGAACACCCTTGACATGCTCGAAATATTCGACACGTTCCCCGTCTTTGGCCTCGAAGTTGAACGTTATCACCAGTTTATACTGCTCACAGGGATCATAAAGCACGACATGATAAAGCTTGTAACCACCTTCTTCTTCGTGAATATGATTAACGATTGGCTTTTGTACTTTCGCGACCTTACTGGGATCCATTAAAAGATTCATACCTCCTCCTGTTCGTTTTGTTTTCTCTTCTTCACCTGCTCGATGAATTCTTCTAAGGTGCCTTCGAATTCTTTAAGCTCCATTGGCAACGGGTTGTCAATCTGTTCCTGTAATTCTCTTCGATGTTCTCTTGCCTTGCGGGCGTCTTCAGCCATTTTCCTGTGAAAGGCCTCATTTGCTTTCAAATTTTTTTGGCCCCTCTCTTTATTTCCGGGCACTTTATTGTATGCCCGTCTCAGCTTCAGCGCCTTTATCGGGTTTCTAACCGGCAAGCTATCACTCGAAATTTCATCCGAACATAAGTCCCGGCAGTAAATCGCCTTACCGCAGTAAACACAACGCATACTGCAGCTGCCGCCGTATAAGTTCTCCCACTTACTTCCGCCACACTCCGGACAAAACATAATTCCCTCCTTGTTTAAGAAAGTATTGTTTACTGGATAAATTACTTAAATTTAAATGACCAATTCGTTGGTGCGCCATACGGGGCTCGAAGGGGCGGAGGCCCCACAACATCATAGTACGCGCAACGTGCTGTTAATATCTTTTATTTATGACTTTACTGATCGGATTATATACTGTGCTTCTCGGGCAGGTTCGAAACGTGCAGTACGACAAAACAAAAAATCGAGCGATGTTCTATTTTTTGTTTTGTGCGCCGTACAGGATTTTCACCCCGCACCAAAACATCAATATGCAATACTCTGTGCGCCCAGCAGGATTCGAACCTGCGACCGTCTGCTTAAGAGGCAGCTGCTCTACCAGCTGAGCTATGAGCGCAAAAATAATAAATGAACAACAGAATGATTCAATTGTTTGGTGCGGGGCAGACCTGTGACCGCCTGCTTAAGAGCCCGCCAGCCGGGCGGGTCTACCAGCTGAGCTAACGGTGCGAAAGATTTGAGATTTTTAATTTAAGATTTAAATCCGGCATAAATCTCAAATCTAAAATATGCAATCTCAAATT
>CAYVIA010000002.1:37926-40955 GCA_964451485.1 uncultured Gammaproteobacteria bacterium | reverse complement strand
ATATTTATGAATGATACTTGTGGTGTTATTATTAATCCCGCGATTATTTAACGGTATAGTTTAACGGGGTGAATAGCGGATTTGTAGATTTGTGGGAGATTAAGGGTCAAGATTCATCTAAATCTAAAAACGAATAAAATTTGATTATACTTTATGAATATGAAAAAGATAATTATCATTTCTATAGTTATTTTTTTAACGAGTTTTTGGCTGCCGGTGATTTTCGATAATACGGCGCAAGCGGCCGGAGCTACTTTATTTTTGTCTCCGGGCAGCGGCTCTTACTCATTGGGTAAGAGTTTTTCCGTCAAGGTGATGGTCAACAGCGGCGGCGGCGTGGGCATAAACGCGGCTGAGGGGGAAATTCATTATAACCCCGCTTATTTGCTGGTTACCTCATTATCCCAAGCCGGATCGATTTTTAACCTTTGGACCACCAACCCCACTTATTCCAATACCGACGGTAAGGTTACTTTTGGCGGCGGCTCGCCCAGCGCGTATAAAGGCAACGCGGGTTCGATTTTTTCGATTACTTTTACCGCCAAAAAAACGGGAGATACCGACGTCACTTTCACTTCAGGCATAGTGTTGGCCGCGGACGGCAAGGGCACCAACGTTTTCTCCGGATTCGGCCAAGGAAAATACACTATCACGGAGGAGCAGAAAACAACCGCGCCGCCGGAAGAAAAGCCCCAGACAGGTCCCAAAGGCATCCTGCCCCCCTTGCCAGAGATTTCCTCACCTTCCCATCCGGACGGGACGAAATGGTATGCCGACAATAATCCCGAATTCGATTGGAAGATCATCTCCGACCTGACCGGCGTAAGCTATAATATTACGAGCGATCCGGCTGACCCCGGAAATAAATCCATAGGCGTAACCGAGACCAAGAAATTCGAGGAGGTGGCGGACGGGGAGCAGTATTTCAACATCAAATATCAGAATAAATACGGCTGGGGCCAGACCGCGCACAAGAAATTCATGGTGGACGTAACGCCGCCCATTCCTTTCGACATTACGATCGATAACGGCGGAGACCCGACCAACCCGGTGCCGAAGCTGAAATTCAGGACGGACGACGTTACCTCCGGTATCGACTATTTCGACATCACCGTCGGTGATCAGAAGATAAAAGCCGCTCCGACGGATATAATAAAGCAGGGATATTACCAGCCGGATCCTCTCGCCCCGGCGAAGTATGACGTTTCCATCGTGGCCGTGGATCGGGCGCAAAATACCTCGTCTTCAACGCTCACCTTCGTTATTATGCCCCTGAAAGCGCCGATCATTACCAGTATTCCCAAGATCATCGACAAGAACAGCGAACTGGTTATCCAGGGGACTTCCTTTTATTCCCAGGTAACGCTCAAGCTTTATATGACCAAAGACGGCAAGGACACGGCGGAATACGCTATGAAAACCGACGATGACGGTAATTGGTCGTATATCCCCAAAGACAAGCCGGACAAGGGGAATTACGAGGTTTGGGCGAAAATCATCGACGACCGCGGAGCGCAGAGCCTGGATAGTACGCGTTATATCATGACGATCGTCTCTCCCGCCATTATTGCCACTTACGGCTGGTGGATTATTCTTGTCTTGCTGGCCATCATTGCCGTTTTGATTTGGTACATTATTTACCAGCGAAAAAGTTTCGCCGAAGAAAGAGCGAGGATAATGGGTGAAACACTGGAAGTGAAAGACAAGCTAAGGAAGATATTTTCCGCTTTAAGGGAGGAAATGGATGAATTGATCGAGATGGCGGACAAGCGGCCGGGGTTTTCGGAGACAGAAAGAAGGGTTAAAGAGAAGATCCAGGAATCGCTCGATATTTCCGAAGAGTTCATCGGCAAGGAAGTGGAGGATATCGAAAAAGAGATCAAGATCAGCAAGAAAGACACGGAGAGAAAATAAGCCCCGTTAAATGTTCGCTATTTCACGAGGTAAATTTGACTAAGGCGGAAAACAGGAGTAAAGTAGAAACAGATATGGGTGCGTAACATATAACAATAATTCATCAAACAAAAATCAAATATTTATTCCCCATGCTTTAACCCGAAATAAAAGAGCCAAACCCGAAAAGTCTGGCTCTTTTTCTTTGGCGAATTTTTGGCGAAATTCTATCGGGATGGAAACGGTTATTTTTTCCTCCTTCTGTGACCGACGGCGCCGGCAATCAGGGCGATGGCGCCGGCCGCGCCGGCGATGACGGCCTTTTTCTTGCGGTCATCCAGGTTTTCGTACTTGTCCCTGGCGCGCCCGATGAGCGTTATTAGCTCCTGCCCGAGGTCGGCGAAATGGCCGTGGTCCTGTTCTTTTTTCCCGCGTCTTGTCCCGGCGGTACGCTTAGTTTGAGTTTTCGTCTTCTTCATAAAATTGAAGTTTAAGTTTATATCTATATTATAACATTTTTTACGGATTTAATTAATATTTACTTATTTTTCAATATTTTATATAATATTACTATGTTCTTGTTAAAATCAATCGTGGAGGAGGGAAAAAGACCATGAAAGCGAAATCTCCTGATGGTATTATCAAGGAAATACAGGAAGAGAACGAAAAGAAAGAAGTATTCGACAAAATTATCGAAGAAGTGGAAAAGACCTGGGATAAGATAAAGGATATGGTCACCAAGGAAGATCTGGAAGATTTTCATGAATATATCAAGCAAATTCGGGAACAGTTCGAAGAAGATGGAGAAGGCGGTGACGCCTAATGGCGTGGTCATAAAATTCATCAAGCGGTGCATGGTTCATTATGCGCCGTTTTTTTTCGGCACTATTTTAAAGCATTGATTTTTAAAGAGAAAAATGGTAAATTTTAAATATATCTAAGCAAATAATTAAAACGAATTTTATGTTTAACAAAACGGAAACGCCATCTACGGCGGGTAAATTAGATAAGGAAATCGAAGAACGAAAACAGAGATTGGCCAGAACGGCCGCGGCAGCGAGAAAAGAAGTTCTGGGGGCAGACAGCGAAATTACGCCGAAAGCGAGCGGGGTTTCGAGCGAGAAAGAGCGAAAAAT
>CAYVIA010000002.1:33970-37826 GCA_964451485.1 uncultured Gammaproteobacteria bacterium | reverse complement strand
AAATGATCCGTACGATCGGCGAAGAAACGCAAGAGAGCATAGAAAAGGGATTGAAATGGCGACAGGAACAACGGCACAAGAAAGCGGAGAAGATGCGCAAATTAATGGATGCAGTCAGGAAAGAACTTGGGATGGAAGAAAGTGCGGAAAAATAAAACAGGAGAAATAAAGTTTTCTGTTATTTATGTTTATTTTGTTTTTTATTATCGCTTTGGCCGTTTTATGGGCCGCGCACGGAGCCGTATATTATTTTTTCATTCATTTTTTCGCTATTGAAAGCGGCGGTCTAAAGGCCGGTTTAGCCGTGATTTTATTCGTTCTGTCCGTCAGCTTTATCGTCTCCGCCGTGCTGGTGCATTGGCACGAAAATCCCGTTACGCGCCTGGCTTATGAGGGTGCGGCTATTTGGCTGGGGGCGTTCGTTAATTTTCTCATCTTTATCGGACTCGCGGTCCTGATCAGCGCCACTCTCGGTTTTTTCGGTTTTAAGCCGAACGCTCTGGTTTTAGGCACAATCGTCCTGGCGGCGGTCGCTTGCTATTCCGTTTACGGTATTCGTAACGCCTATCATCCGCGGGTGAAGGAGGTCTCCGTGGCCATGGACAACCTGCCCCCGGTCTGGCAGGAAAGAACGATCATCCAGCTCTCCGACGTGCATCTGGGCGCGGTCCTCGGGTCCGATTACCTTTCCCGCCTGGTCGACCGGGTGAACGCGCTAAACCCCGACATTATTCTCATTACCGGCGATCTTTTCGATGGCAGCGCCGGCAATCTCGAACAATTCGTGGCGCCGCTCAATCGGCTTAAGGCCAGCCACGGGATTTATTTCGTTCTGGGCAACCACGAGGTTTACCTGGGGGTTCCCAAAGTGATGGACGTTCTCGCGCAGACCCAGATTCACGTGCTGGATAACGATGTGGCCGACATCGACGGACTCCAAATTATCGGCGCCAGTTATGCCTCTTATATAGAGGGTCGTGATATCGTAGCGGCGGTCGAGTCAAGAGATAACTTTGACCGCGGAGAGCCATCCATCCTGATGTTTCATTCGCCCACTGATATATCCCCGAACGGAAAGACCAATGGCAATTCTCATGCGAGTATGTATTTTTCTTCAGATACCGGATTTTCCGGCACTAAGGAACTGGGCGCTGATTTGCAGTTATCCGGCCATACCCACGCGGGCCAGCTTTTTCCTTTCGGACTGGTAACGAAATTGATTTACCGCGGATACGATTACGGCCTGAAACAAAGCGGCGACCTGGCCGTTTATACCTCGAGCGGTACGGGCGTCTGGGGGCCGACCATGCGCACGAGCGGCCTATGCGAGATCGTATCGTTAAAACTCTCAAGCCGATGAAATTCAAACCTGACAATCCGAAAAAGATCATGGCCTCGCAAAGGATGTTCGGCCGCGGTACCGGTCCGAAGATCGATGGTGCGGATCCGGACGGTGAACGAAGCGATGACAAGGCCGGGGTTATCGGCAAGGTTTTCCACGCGGGCTGGAAGACAACTTTCCTGTTTTCCGCCGTGGCGACCGCTTGCGTTTATTTTACCTATATCGCCGATTCCGGCCTGTCCGCCAGAAATTTCGTTACCGTGGTCATTTTTATCGTCATTTACGCCCTGATGGCCCGGCTGATGCTTAACCTTCATTCCCGAAAACGGAGAAAAGATTGATTGTTCGGCGGTTTTTATGGTATAATTTATATTGTAAAAAGTTTTCAAATTAATTTTATGCCAAAGAATAACGAATCGAAATTTATCCTTACTATGTCCGATGAAGCCCTGGACAACCTGCCTTTCGGGGCTTATGTCATCAACAAAGAAGGAATTATCGAATTTTTCAACAAGGAAATGGCTATGATCAGCGGCGTGAAAGAACCGGACGTGATCGTGGGACAGAATGTTTTCGAAATCCCCACTTATAAAAAATACGGGCTGATCGAGTTCATCAAACGGGGCCTTGAGGGCAAACCCTTGCGGATCAAGGGCATCCAGTACGTTTCCCATGTCGGCAAAAAAGAAAGTTTTCGCGATTATTACGGCATTCCTATTAAGAACGAGCAAGGCGAGGTAGTGCGGCTGCTTTGCCTCGTGGAGGACGCGACCAAGCGGAGACAGCTGGAGGAGCAGGTGGTGGCCGATTTAAGGGATAAGGAAGCGTTGCTTTCCGAGATCAGCCATCGGGCAAAGAATAATATGCGGCTAACCAACAGTATCCTGAACCTGCAGGCGGCCAATATCAAGGATGAAGAGGCCTTGCGCTTAATAGAAGAAGGGAAGCATCAGATCAAGAGCATGATGATGATCCAGGAAAAGATCTATCAGGAAAGCGATTCGGCCAGGATAAATTTCAGGGAATACCTGAGTGACCTGGTAGATAAGTTATTCGTCATGTATAATGCGGACAAAAAGACGGTAAAATATAAGCTGACGATCGGCGATTTAAAATTGGGCGCGGATCAGGCCGTTCCCTGCGCCCTGATCGTGAACGAATTGGTTTCCAACGCGCTTAAATACGCCTTTACGGATAAAAGGAAAGGAGAAATAAATATTTCCCTTAAGGAGGCGGGAGCTGACAGTTTCGTGTTGGATGTCGACGATAACGGGGCCGGGTTCGCGGATGCCACGAATATCAGTGCCAGCAGTTCGCTGGGCATCCGGCTCGTCAAGACTATGGTCGAGGAGATGGGCGGCGATCTCGATATCACGGACAGGCAGGGTATAAAAGTAAGAATAAGATTTCCCAAGGACAAGCCGGTAATGATGGGCTGACTCGGTTTGAGGGTAAATATATGTTATATTATATAATATATGGGTTGATATTCCTGGGCGGAGGCTATTTTGTTCTTATTTTCATTTTCGACCTGCTCCTGCGCGGTTTCGCCCCTTTCATTCCTTCCCGTCCCTGGGTGGTGCAGCAGCTTTTCGGTGAATTCGAACTAAAAGAGGAGAATAGCGTCCTGGTCGCTTTTTCGAGCGGTCGTTCGGGGTTTTTCCGTTTTTTGGAAAAAAAATATCCTCATTACGTCTTGGTGGGGGTCGAACCGAGTTTATTCCCGTTTTTAGTGTCGAAAATACAGTCATGGATTCGTCGGACAAGGATAAAGGTAGTGCATCAGCCGGTTAATCGCGCCGATGTCAGTAAGGCGGATCTTATCTATAACCATCTTTACCCCAATGACATGAAAGACCTGGGGAAAAAACTTAAATTCGAATGCCGGCCCGGCACGATCGTCATCAGTACGGGGTTCAATATTCCGGGTCTGGAGCCGAGAAAAATTATAGATTTACCCGATTTGCCGGGGCGGCTCGAGTTTTTGTCGAAAAATCAGAAATTATTCCAGAAAAAAAGCAGGAAATACAAGAAAGAGAAGAAAGCGTATTTTTATGAAATATAAAATTTTTAAATTTTAAACTTATGTGGATTTTAGCTTTAATTTTGGGAACGATCGCCTTTTTTCTCGTGGCCGTGATGTTTATCGCGGAATTGATCAAGGTAAGAAAAGCGCTGGAGCATATCGCTTACAGCGACAGGTTCCAAATCGTGGCGAAAGTCGATGCGGGTCTGATGCGCGAAAATGCTGCCACCGCGCGGGAGCCGTTGCCGGACGCCGGGGAAACCGGTTTCGAGGAGCGTTTGCGTAATCACGGAATGGCGAGCAGCGGCGGATATGCCGCCGACATGCCCGGCAGGGACGAACGCCGCGACTCTGATAAGGGTTTTCGGCCGGAACCGGAAGCAGAACCGGAACCGGAGGTGCATGAGTACCATAAAACCAAGATCAACGTGATCGCGGAAGAAGAGTAATGGCTTTGAGAAGATGTTTTATACAAGGAGGTCGTTTCG
>CAYVIA010000002.1:20879-33870 GCA_964451485.1 uncultured Gammaproteobacteria bacterium | reverse complement strand
CGCGGAAGAAGAGTAATGGCTTTGAGAAGATGTTTTATACAAGGAGGTCGTTTCGTTAAGAAACGGCCTTTTGCAGACGTAATAATTGATTTGATATTTCGGTACCTATATTTTCTGTGGTGAACATTGTTAAATTGCTTTATTGTTAGATTGTTACAGGCCAATAACCAAACGCGTAAGTCCTATGTTAATTGTTTATGGCCGGATTTTTTAGAAAGACAGCGATTTAACAATTTAACCATGTAATAATTTTATGTTTTCAGATAAAAAAAATATAATTTTTGCGCTTGTATCGATACTCTTATTGATGCCGCAGATAAGTATCGCCGACTCCGTCGATACCTGCGCCAAATATAGTTTTGGCGTCTCGCCCCCGTATATAAAGATGGATAAGCTCGTGCCCGGAGAGAATTATACCGAGGAGATCGACCTCTGGCGCAGCTGCCAGGACGGGGAGTATTTGCTTGAGGTGTCGTTGAACGCGCCGGGCCTTGAGGATTGGCTTTCTTTCGATCCGGCTGAGGATTTTAAGTTCGCCACGGGCCGATCAAGGGCCGTTTTGCGCGCGCGTATCGACGTGCCGCCGGATACGGAGACGGGGGAGTATAAGGGAAGCATGCTCGTTACCATGGCGCCGCCCCCTCCGCCCGGCTCCGGCACTGTCATCAGGACGAAGATCGGCATCCGCCTCGCGATCGACCTGGTTGTCGGAGGCGAGAGGGACAAGGTCGTGGCCGCGGCCGGCGACCCCGCTTCGTATACGGCCGAAAATTACGATTTGTACGACCACCTGCGGGGCAGGATAATCCTTAAGGTGGGGGACGCGGGCAAGGCTTTTTACGTGCATCCGGTCTCGAAGATAATGTATTATCTGGGCCGTCCGGCCGACGCTTTCCGGGTCATGCGCGAGCAGGGAATCGGCGCGACCGACAGCGACCTCGCCAAAATTCCCCTGGGACTCGATTATTTGTCCGGCGCCGACAGCGACGGGGACGGCCTGCCGGACGCGTTCGAAGACGCGATCGGCTTCGACAAGGAGAAAAGCGATTCCGACGGCGACGGTAACAGCGATTACAACGAACTGGTGAATCCCATTCTGCTCAAGCAGATTTTTAACCCGAGCTCCAAGGATATAGAATTCAGCCAGGCGCAGGCCGGCAGGATACTCTTGGCGGTGGAGAGCCGGGGCGAGGCCTGGTACGTCAACCCGATCGACGGCAAAAGGTATTTTCTCTCGCGTCCCGCCGACGCATTTAATGTCATGAAAAATTTGGGGTTAGGAATATCCGATCGTGATTTTTCGGTTCTGACAGGGCGAGGAGAGTAAGAAACGCGCGTCACGCGATTTTTATGCCTGTTTTTCCACGCTCATCTTCTCTTTTTCTTTAATATTTACGCATTCGCAATTGGAAATTATCGTCTTTTTGGGCAAATATGAACTATCAATAGTAAACATTTTGATTTTAGCCATTTTTTGTCTAAAAGCATACTTGACAAATCGTTTGACAATATATTCTAAAACATTAATAATTAATTAGGTTTTAATCTTAAAAAACAGCGAGAAACAGCTATGACCGCAAACGCTAAAACCAGAACGGAGCCAAAAGGCGGAGATACCCATATTCTGACCTGTTTTTACGTTTTGTTCAGCCAAAATTATTTAGATAGATCGGGGAAAAGAAAAGGATAATTAAAATCAGTTAGCACCAAATCAACCGAAGAAGTCCCCGGTCAATAAGGAGGGGACTTTTGTTTACCCCGTTAGATAGTAAATATCTAACCATAGCGAATCTTCGTGAAATTAGGTTAATATTCAGCAAGGTTAATCATATTAGATGCTTGCTTATCTAACGGGGTAAATATTTTGGTCAATGGTACTTTGACAACTAAATATAAACCGATTTGATTTTGTTGAAATTACATTTAACCGTAAAAAAAAGAAGGAGGAGGCAAAGAGATGGCAACGGAAGAAAAAATCATTACGCTGGATAAGCACGTACAAAGGGTGAAAAGCGGCGAACTGCGATTCGAAGACGTGTTTCGCACCGTTTACCGGATGATTTTGTCCGGAGGTATCGAAAAGATCGAGGTCAACGGACGGACCACATACGATTTTTCGATTTTTCGCGCCAGTAAGAAACACATGATCGGTTTCTTTGATGAGCTGAACAGCTTCGTTTCCTATGTTAAGGACGCGGCCGAAGGCGGCTCTTCGAAAGAAATGGCTTTCGTACTGGTCGGGGAACCGGGCAACGGCAAGACCTTTTTCGTCGATTACCTTTGCGACAAATATCGGGAGTTTCTGGCCATCCCCGGGAATATGAAATACACCTTCATGTTCAAGGGACTCGATCAGCTTGAGGGCTTCGGCCGCATCAAAAGAATCGAATCCCAGACCTACGAGGATCCGATGATCCTGGCCATGAACGCTTTCCCGGGCAAGGCGGAAAACCAGGAATATCTGGCGGAAACTTTCGGTTTCTCCGATAAGGAAATCGAGAAGTTGTGGAATAATTATCGCCCCTTGGGCGCCTGCTCCAATTATATTTGGAGAGAAATGATTCGCCACCACGGCGATATCGCCAAGGCGCTCGAGTATATCGAGATTGTGTCTGTTCCTCTTGATGAGACCTCCGGGACAGTTACCGGCAAGTATCCGGCCAAGGATAAGATTACCTCGTCCTCGGTTGACCTTTTGGGCGAGGAATCGATTCAGCGCTTGCTTCATATCAGCGACACTTCGAATCCTTACCGTTTCGATCTGCGGCGCGGCGCTTTGGCGCGGGTAGCCGGCGGCGGTATCCATTTCGCCGACGAGATATACAAGAATAAAAAAGACTTGGTGCAGGTGTATCTGGGCGTGATCCAGAACCGTATGATCGAGATTGACGGTTATAAGTGGCCCATAGATTCGCTGATCGTTGCCACCTCCAACAACGCCGAATTCTATAGATTCGTCTCGGAAGCGGAGGAAGCGCCGATCGTGGATCGTTGCCGCATCTGCTATGTTGCCCACAACACGAATTATAAGCTGCAGAAAGACCTGACCGCGTATGCGATCGGCTCCGAAGAGCGCAAGACGTTAACGGGGAAAGAGCTGCATCAGGACCCCAACCTCAATTACGCTTCTTCAGTCGCGGTAGTGCTTAGTCGTCTGCCGCATAGCGATAAATTGACACCGACCGAGATGATGAAACTGGCAGCCGGAGAGGTGGCCGGGGAAAAGAGCGTAAAAACGCTCGCTGAAGTGATTGATGTCTTGAGCGAAGAGCCGGATATCACCAAGCGTTTCGCGCAGAAGGGCTTGGGCCAGCGTAACCTCGGGCGTGCCCAACAGTTGCTGATTGAGTCCACGGAAACGAACGAGGGTTGCTGCATGTTCGCCCACGATATTTTTAAAGCCTTGAAACGGATTATCCTCGACTACGTTCCCGAGGCCAAGGACCGGGCGAAATATCTAGAAGACCTGGAAACGGCTAAGGGGCTTTACCGCGAGCAGGTCATGGTCGCTATGTTCAACGCCTATATGGACGAACCCTTTGCTATCCGCAAGGACGTAATGAATTACGTGAATATGATCATCGGTATAGATGCCGAGACTCTGGGTCCGGACAAGATGTGGAATTACAAGGATCCGCAGACCGGCGAATACACACCGCTTAAAATTGACGAGCGTTTCGTCACGTCCGTGGAAGAGCGGCTTCAGCTCAAAACCGAGGAACAGCGGGAGACATTCCGAACTTCTATCCGCAAGATCTACGGCCAAAAGATCACCCAGGATCCGAATTACAACTTCATGGACAATATCGAGCTGGTCAAGGCGGTTACCGACGTGCGTCTGAAATCGGATATCGCCGGCTCCGGCAGCCTGATCGGCGCTCTGGCCAACCGCACCAATGAGGAGAACCAGAAGCTCTATGACCGCATGATCGACACCATGCTTAAGAAGCTCGGTTATTGCCAGACCTGCGCGCAGAAGACCATCGAGTATTTCTGCACCCAGGAGGATGAAAAATAGTAACACTCAAGAGCCGGAACCGTTTATGGTTCCGGCTCATTTAACAAGAGGAGGATTCTCACGATGGATGATACGGGAAAGACAGAATCCGATAAGATCGGAGAAATTCGTCAAATGGACGCGCTGGTGGAGGCGGTAGAACGACGCTTCCTGGCGCGGCGATCCCGGGAAATATACGGCGCCAGCGACGCTGAATTTTTGCAGGGCTTCGGCTCCGGCGCCGATCCTACGGTCCGGCTCGAAACCCTCGAAGAACTTTCGGCGCGCGAGGCGCAGCGCGTCAAGGACGGTTTTCCCAAACAGATGACCGTCAGGCGAATACCCACGCGCCAGGGCGGATTCGTGACAGTGCCGGCCGTAGAGGAAGAAAAACTTTGGCACGGCCGCGCCGAGGCGGAGGATGACGGCGACCCGACTACCGGCGGCGAAGGCGAAGGCGAAGAAGGCGAAGTGATCGGCGAACAGCCGGTCGATCGGGAAGGCGCTGGCGATGAGGAAGGCGACGCGGGCGCGGGTCAGGGCGACGGCGGCGATCATGATATCTCCCAGGACGCTTACCGGCTGGGCAAGGAATTGGTGGAGAAATTCAAGCTCCCCAACCTCGCGGACAAGGGCAAAAAGGTCAGAACCAACGAATATACCTATGACCTGACCGACCGTTATCGCGGCGCCGGCCAGAAAGTGGATACGAAAGCGACCATGAGGAGATTGATAAAGATAAATTATCCTCTCGGCAATATCGATCCAGATAATCCTGACCCCTCAAAACTCCTCGTATCTCGCGGAGATATCGTTTATCGCATCCTTTCCCGGGAACAGGTGGAGCAATCCATGGCCATGGTTTTCTTCCTTCGGGATTATTCCGGCTCCATGTCCGGGGATCCGACGCAGGTAGTCGTGAACCAGCACGTCCTGCTTTATAGCTGGCTGTTATATCAATATGAAAAATTGGTGAAATCGAAGTTTATCGTGCATGATACGGAAGCCAAAGAAGTGCCGGATTTCTTTACCTATTACAACCTTCGTATAGCCGGCGGCACTAAGATCGCTTCCGGTTATCGCCTTATCAACGAAATTATTGATAAGGAAAATCTGGCCCGGGATTATAATATTTTTATCTTCCAGGGCACGGATGGGGACGACTGGGACAGCGAGGGCAAAGAGGCCATTCCGGAACTGCAGAAACTGATCGATTTGCCCGTGGCGCGTATCGGTATTACCGTTACCCGTAGCGGCGGCTCGGAAACGGAATTCGAGAAATATCTTAAGGCCTCCGGTTTGCTCGAAAGGAAGAATCTTATTCGCCTGCGTTACGTCAATACGGCGGAGGCGGTCAGGGATGATGACGTCAACATCCAGTGCATCAAACACCTGATTTCCGAATAAGGGGGATTGACTGTTATGGAACTAATCAATCAGCATGTTAAGGGAATTATGGAAGATTGCAAGGTTCGAGCCAGACGCTACGGCCTTAATTTCGGCCGCGATCCCGAGGGCCGGGAAAGACCCTGGGAGTCGCTCGAATATATCGTGACCAACAGGGATCTGGTGAAATTGTCGCCGAAGATCATGATCCCGACTTTATACGATTTTTGGATGCATGACGTGGAAGTGATCGCGGGACAGAAAGAATATGAAATATATCCTCATAATCCTTACGAAACCGTGATCAACACCAGTCCGGCCATTTCTTTCTATAATGACAATAATCCGGACTGGCTAAACGTCATGATCTTCTATCACGTCATCGGGCATATCGATTTTTTCAGGAATAACCGCCTCTTCGAGCGTACCTGGTCCGGTGATTTCTGCGCCCAGGCCCTGGACGACAAACGGACGATCGAGAAGCTGCGCGTGGAAAAAGGCGAGGATAAGCGCTGGGTGGATTATTTTATCGAATTCTCGCGCGCGATAGACAATCTGGTCGCTTTTTTCCCGGAGCTGGACAACAAGGAAGGACTTGTCCGCAAAAAAATGAGCCGCTTCAATTTCTACTTCGGGCCGTTTATGAGCGAACAAAAGATTACCCAGGATAAATACCTGAAAGAGCTTAAAAGGTATAACCGGGAGATAGGTCAGCACGGGGAGGAACTCGGCGCTAAGGCGTTTTTCATCGATCCTTCCTTCCGCAGCAAGCATCCCGAGTTTGAAGAGAAGTACAGGAAATTCACGAAGAAGCAGGCGGAGATTCCCCGCGTGCGGGATATCATGCAGTATATTATGGAGTATTCCGAGTTTCTGAACAAACCGGCCAATAGATGGATAAAAACCGTGGTCGAGATCATTCGCCGCACGTCTTTAGCGATCGCTCAGCCCCAGATCAGGACCAAGATCATGAACGAGGGCTGGGCTTCCTACTGGCACCAGAAATTATTCATGGCGGATGAAAGGATCGGAGGGAACGAGGTGAATTTCGCCCGCATTAACGCCGGCGTGGTGTCCATGCCGCGCGTGGGACTCAATCCTTACGCTCTCGGCCTGAAGTTGCTCGAATTCATCGAGGAGATGGCGGATAAAGGCAAGCTTTCTCCGGGGTACCAGCGCTTGGCCGGATACAAAGAGCGTGAATTATTCGACCGTAAGACCGGCAAAGGGCAGGAATTCCTTTTTAAGGCCAGGGAAAATTTAAGCGATGTGGGATTGATTACCCTGCTTACTCCCGAGGATTTTCAGGACTTCGTTACCCGTAACGATCTTTTCGTAGCCGGGGTCAGATTTAACCCGGAAAGGATGACCCAGCAGATCTACGTCAAAAGCCGCAATGGCGAGGATTACCGTAAGATGCTCCTCGATACGCTCTATCATCCTCCCGCCTATACGATTGACGAGAAAAGGGCTTCCGGCGGTGAGCTTTATATCAATCACCGTTTCGAAGGACGGCCTCTCATTACCAGGTGGATACCCGGAGCGCTTTTGAAGGTCGAGCGTTTATGGGGCAGGCCGGTTAAGCTCGAGACGACCGAGATCGTGGCGGAAAAAGGACAGACGCAGAACGCTTATGCCTTATTATGGGGGGGGAATGGCGCTCCCCGACAGATTAAGAAGATTAAGCGCAGGGTGCTTTATACCTGCAAAGACGGGAAAATCGCGAAAGCAGTGTTGTAATTTTTCGGCGCTCAACACTATTATCTTGAAGGGGGTGCGAGATGGTAAGCAGGAGGAAGAAGGGCCTTGAACACCTGAAAGCCCTGGAACAGGCGCAAAAAAACGCTCTGATCCCCCTTGGCGAGTTTTTTCAGGACATCGTCAAAAAGGATCCGGCGCTAGGGTTGCGGAGTATTTTTCAGTTATTTTCCGACATGGTATTGGCGAACGTCAAGGAGATTCCCGATCCGAACGATGATGGTGAATCCATCAATTACGTTAATTGGGATACCTCTCTGTTGTTCGAGGACAGCGAGTCGCCCTATTTCGCCAGTACCGTTTTTACGAATAAGCTGGTAAAATGGATCAGGGCGCTAAGGAAAAGCGCCCAGCAGAATGTTATCTACTGTTTCACCGGTCAGCCCGGCTGCGGTAAGACGACTATGGCAAATAATATCCTCCGCAGCATGACAAGATATTCCCATACGAAGGCCGGATATTATCCGGAGACGGTTTGGCGTATCGATCCGGCAGTTCTGGGGTCGGGCGGAATTTGCGCGCCCGCAGGACTGATCATCGACAAGGACAGGCAAAAGAAACGCGGTGATGATATCATTGAGATCGTCTGTCCGGGCCATGATCACCCGGTTTTGATGATACCGCGGGATGATAATATACGCCGCGAGTATTTGTCCGAATTGTTCGGTGACAACAAGGAAGAATTCGACCGCATCGCCAATGCCAAAGAATACGAATGGGTTTTTAGCGGACATTCGTGCACGATCTGCGATTCCCTTTTCAGGGCGATCCTCAAGAAAACCGACTCGATCGAAAAAGTGATGGAATCGATTTTTGTCCGTCCTTATTATTTCGACCGGCATCGCGGTTACGGCGTTACCGTCTTCAATCCCGGGGACAAGCCGCAAAAGGAATTCGTCCTGCGCAATCCGAAACTGCAGGAGCGGATTGATGCCGCTTTCGGCGATTCGGAGCAGGTACTGATCCTTTTCTCTCGTTACGCGAGGACAAATAACGGTATTTATGTCCTTATGGACATCAAGGACTATAACAAAGATCGCTTTCTCGAACTGCACAATATCATCACCGATAGCGTGCTCAAGGTCGAGCATATCGAAGAGAGGATTCGCTCTCTCTTTATGGCCGTGATGAATCCGGGCGATGAAGAGGTGATTGAGGGCAAGACCTCTTTTAAGAGCCGGATCGCGGAGATTAACGTGCCTTACGTAATCGAACCGGAAACGGAGGTTAAGACCCTCGAAAGCGTCTTCGGCAAGGATATTCGTAAACGTTTTCTGCCGCGGGTACTACTCAATTTCGCCCGCATTATCGTGGCTACCCGCCTTAACCGGGAATTGGAGGCGGTCAAGGAGTGGATCGGTTCGGCGAGTAAATACGAGCAATTCTGCGACGACGACCTTTTGCTTTTGCGCATGGGTATTTATTCGAATAATATTCCCAAGTGGCTGTCGGACGAGGATAAACGCAAGATGACCCGCCAGGTCAGGCAGGCCATTATCGCCGAGTCGGAGAAGGACGGCCAGCAGGGGTTTGACGGCCGCGATTCCCTGCGTCTCTTCGGCAGTTTGCTGGATCGGTATAAAAAAAGGGAAGTTATCGACATGAAGATGCTGCTTGAATTTTTTGGTGGACATCTTTTGTCGGAATTTGCGGACAAGATCAATGACGAGCCGCAATTCAAAGAATTCTTGACCGCCCTGCAGCGACATTACGATTATTACGCAGTGCGTGATCTGAAAGAGTCATTGTTTAACTACAATGACGCGGAAATCAGGCGGGAGATAAACAATTATCTTTATTCCCTGAGTTACGATCCGGGGGTGGAGATTGTCAATAAATTCACGGGAGATAAATTTACCGTTACTGAAGAGATGTGGGAACGGACCGAGCTAAGATTTTACGGAGTCGAGCTAGATAAGGATCTTCGCGATGATCTGCAGGCCAGATATCTCCGCGAGGGCGGAAATTTGGAGGAGCCGGAAGGAACCGAATTGTTCCAGGAGATTTTTTCGAGTTATCGGGAACTCGCCAAGGAACAGGTGCTTGATCCCTTTCTCAAGGGAAAGAGCAGGGGCGGGGATAATTATTTCCGCCAGGCGGTTCAGGCCTATGATACGGACCAGTTCGATAAATTCGACGGTATCGTCAAGCGCGATATCGAGCGTATGATAAAGAACCTGGTGGAGAAATTCGGCTATACGCCGAAAACCGCCAAAGGTCTTGCTCTTTACGTGATAGACGGACAGTAAACGGTTAAAGTCGTTTTTTATAAAATACGACAAAAAAAAGAGGCC
This sequence comes from uncultured Gammaproteobacteria bacterium, assembly GCA_964451485.1. Classification (GTDB taxonomy): domain Bacteria; phylum Patescibacteriota; class Patescibacteriia; order Patescibacteriales; family UBA12075; genus CAYVIA01. Next base: position 24,435 of record CAYVIA010000002.1, on the reverse strand, counting down.
ACTCTCTCGTGAGAGTGGCTTTTAAAATTCGCGAGTCCTGATTGCTTTTATTGCGCAAAAAAGATAAAATTAAAAGCAGAGGATAATTGACCGTACTCGATAATATAGCTTATCTCGGAGGCGTGAACCAGGAGTTTTCTGCTGAGGCAAAAGAAATTTTCTTTTGTTACGATTAGCAGTCGGCTTTCCGGATTGATAAACAGCACTCTGCCTGAGAATTCCCGGCCGTTTTTAAGCCCGATAACGACATTTTGCTTATTCTCCATGCAAATAGTTGCGGTTTTAATGAGTTGCATCTGCCTTTTTTCTTCTGCCAGCCATTTTTTTTCTTCTGTCTCGTGTAATTTGATAAGGGCCCTGGCCGCCGCCAAAAGCAGTTCTTTTTCTTTCGGTACAAGGTTTTCCATTTTTTCCTCCTTATATTAAATATTTTTGCGAAAGAACTTCTTTTACTTTAATTTACCAGATACATATCTTTTGTCAAATCGATGAGATCAGCCACCTATAAAAATTTTACCGGCGTGAATATAGTTTTCGCTTTTGCCCAGGCCATGGTGGTGCCGTTTTTGGCGCCCTATCTCGCGCAGGCCGGATTTTCGAGCGGGCAGATAGCGCTGATGTTCACCGTCTTCCCCTTCGTTAATATTATCTTCCTGCCGCTTTTCGGCCGGATAGCCGATAATTCGAGCCGGCGCCTGATTATCCGCTACGGAGTGCTTCTGGAGCTGGCGGCTCTGATCCTCTATATTATCGGCGGACATTGGGCGGTGATCGTGGCCGCCCGCTTCTTCGACGCCATCGCCTCCATGACCGTCACGCTTATCGTGCTGGCCAAGATCGAGGATTGCGTCAGCCGGGAATGCCGGGGAAAAGACACCGGCCTGAGTTTGTCCCTGGCCTATCTCGGGCAGCTTTTAGGACCCTTGGCCGGAGGATTTTTGGCCGACTATTTCTTTATTAGGATGCCTTTTATCACTTCCGCCCTAATCCTTCTGGTCCTGTCGTTCTGGCTCCGGCCCGCAGGACCGGGCAAGGCAGGACGAGCGAAGATAAAGTTGCCGTCCCTTTCCTGGCTCTCTCCCCTGCGCTCGTTCTGGTCGCACCGCGCGCTTCGGGGCATGGGTATCCTGGGCATGGTGATGCACGCCGCCAATCCGGCCATGCAGGTTTTTTTGCCGCTCCTGATCGTCGAACGTCTGGGCATGTCGTATAAAGCCATCGGCGTAGCCATGTTTTTTCAGGGTATCACCCATGTGCTGCAGGGTGTTTTAGGTTCCTGGGGCGACCGCATCGGACATTATAAGGTCGTTTTGACCGGTACCGGCGCCTATGCCCTCTGCCTGGCCGGCATTTTTTTCGCGCCCAACTACGCCTGGCTGCTTGTCACTCTTTTTATTTTGGGGTTCGGCAGCAGTATGTGGAACGTGGGCGCCTGGAGCTTGATGTCGGAGATCGGCGAAGGAGAAAGGACCGAGGCGCAGGTCGTTACCAGCTATATGACTATCGCCAAAATGGGCAGTTTGATAAGCTTTCTCTTAAGCGCCTGGCTGGTAAGTGTTTTCGGCATTTCTTTTATCTTTCTATTGAACGGCGCTGTGATCGCGCTGGGGATGTCAGTAGCTCTGTTTTATTTAAGACCCGGACGCCCCTCCCCGGGGGAGGGGTGAAGGACGTATTGTCTTACGGATAGGCGCAATGCCGAATAATCGTGTCTCGTTTACGAGGATGCCAGGGGAGGGATAGACGGAGGCCGGCAAAGAACATCAAACGGAAATCAAAGCGATTCCCGTTTTTTTATTTGTTTTTAATACCATCATAATCGCGTTATAATGTTAAAAATCTATGATGAGTAGATTAATATTAATAAAATAAGGTTCTTCTGATATTTGTGTGGGTATTTTGACGAGCCCACTAAATTCTTCCAAAGAATCTAAAATAAATTGTGACACTATGACAAAAGAAAAACAGGCAATTGCCGTGGTCGGACTGGGATACGTCGGTTTGCCCCTGGCCCTGCTCGCGGAGAAAAAAGGATATAAAGTAACCGGCATCGACTTAAACGAGGAGAAAGTCGGGATGCTTAACCGGCGCCAAGCGCCCTTCGCGGACGAGACAATCGCCGCGGACCTTAAAAACAGCTCGCTTACGGCCACCTCCGGCTTCGCCGCGGTAAAAAGCGTATCCATCATCGTCATTTGCGTGCCCACGCCCGTGTTCAACAATCACCTTCCTGATCTGGAGCCGGTAAGGAGGGCGGGAGAGAATATCGGGAAGAATTTAGTCCGGGGCCAGCTCGTAATCCTCGAGTCTACGGTCAATCCGGGCGTTACCGAAACCGTGCTCCTGCCTGAGCTTGAGCGGGAGTCGGGCCTGCGCGCGGGGCATGATTTCTATCTGGCTCATTGCCCGGAGCGTATCAATCCGGGGGACAAAAACTGGCGCCTGGCCGATATCCCGCGGGTGGTTGGTTCGCTTGAACCCATAGGACTCGATAAAGCGCTTGATTTTTATCGTTCTATCCTAAAGAGCAAAGTCAGGCCGGCCAAGTCCCTAAAAGAGGCGGAAGCCACCAAAATCGTGGAAAACACTTTCCGCGACATCAATATCGCCTTCGTCAACGAACTGGCCAAGTCCTTCCATAAGCTGGGTATCGATATCGTGGATGTGCTTGAAGGCGCCGCTACCAAACCCTTCGCCTTCCTGGCCCATTTTCCGGGCTGCGGCATCGGCGGCCATTGCATCCCGGTCGATCCTTATTACCTGATCGACCACGCGCAAAAGAACGGCTTCGACCATAAATTCCTGAAGCTGGCGCGGGAGATAAACAACAGCATGCCGGCCTACGCCGTGGAACTCCTGTCCGAGGCCTTAAACGGCATCGGCCGCCCGATCAAAGGGACGAAGATCGGCGTTTTGGGGCTCGCTTACAAGCCGGATATAGACGATACGCGCGAAAGCCCGTCTTTCGAGATCGTTCGTCTGCTCGAGAAAATGGGAGCCGACCTGCGCGTCTACGACCCTTTCGTTGCCGGACAATCGAATGCCGATTCACTCGGCGGCCTGACGCGCGGCGCCGCGGCGATAGTACTCGCCACCGCCCACAGGGAGTTCGTCAATATGGATCTTGAAGAGCTTAAAGATGCCGGCGTCAAGGTAATTATCGACGGCCGTAATTGCCTCAACAAGGAAAAATGCGAGGAGCTGGGACTCGTTTACCGGGGAATCGGGAGATAAAAAAAGCTCAGGGTTTTTTTCCTGAGCGTTATGGTTTTTAAATGGTGGCGGGCACAGCCGGTTTCGGCTTCTGATATTTTTTGGGGACACTCCCCGGCCCGCCCCGCCATTTCTGCGGTGGCTGGTCTTTGCCTATAGCCTACCCCGCAATGATTATATTAGCATATATTATTTGTCAAGGGGTAAAGAAAATTTATTTTATTTATCGCTAATATTAAATAATTTAAATAATAACGTAGGGAACAATAATTATTGTTCCCTACGGCCTCCACGCTCCTTTAAGCGCCGACCAAAAACTATCGTCAAGCGTGTGATATGCGTA
>CAYVIA010000002.1:17621-20779 GCA_964451485.1 uncultured Gammaproteobacteria bacterium | reverse complement strand
TCCACGCTCCTTTAAGCGCCGACCAAAAACTATCGTCAAGCGTGTGATATGCGTAAAAGGAAACGCCGGTAACGTCATGATCCGCGGTGGCGGCTTTGACGGCCGCGGCAAAGCCGGAAGAAGTAAGCGGTTCGGCGCCCTGGAAACCCTGCACGCTGACCATTACCGGAATATCGGCCCCGAGCTGGCTTTTGAATTGCGCGACCATGCTTACCACCCAGTCCGGCGGTTGCGGATGATCGAAGTCCGTGAAAAGGTCCTGGATTTCGAAAGCGTCCGGTTTGAGCGCCGCCAGGGCGGGAATATCTTCCCCCAGCCAGTCCTTAAGGCCGGAAAAAGGCATCAGGCGTCCATCCGGACCCGGCTCGGTATAAAGCGTGATTACCACCGGCTTGTCCGAGACCGCGCGGATTGCGGCCATGGTTTTGGCCGTGAAATTCGTCACCACTCCGGCGCGGAAATTCACCCAGTCGTTGTAGATGGCTGGGTTATCTTCATAATAATAAGATGAATTCTCGTCGAAGATGTCCCGCGGATCAACTTGGTACTCACTTTCGAATTTGGCCGTCGCGGACGGAGAAAAATCCGTGTAATAAGGATCATAACGGTCGCCCCAGCCGATAAGCGGCTCCGAGATGACATAGCCGTCGAAACCGAGCGAACCCGCTTCTTTGATCAGCTGAAGATGATAATCGATATATTGGTCGTTTGCCAGGGAAGCGAAAGGTAAATTCACGCCCGGTTCGTCCGCCTGGTAATAATCGACGCCGGCTACCGTGCGCGCGAACCATTCCGGACGCGAGAAATAAGGAAAATCGTCCTTACCCGTCACGAACCAGGCATAAACCTTGATGCCGGCGGCGTGCGCGCCGGACAGAAAGTTTTCCACGAATCCGTTTTGCCCGTAGGCGTTTTGGGGCGCGACCGCGCTTTTATAATCCGCGTAACCGTCGCTCCAGGGAGAAAGAAAAGCCGTATTGGCGCCGGCGTCCGAGAGCCGGTTGACCATGTCGACCGCCAGCTTTTCCATGTCGCCGGGCGCGGGCATGGAAGAAAGGTCGATACGGACCGATTTGATCGTGCCGGCGCCGCTATCCGTCCGCGTCGTGGTCACCGGCGTGGTGGCGGCGTTTTGGGAAGACGCGTCATTTTGTTCGTTATTTTTGGGCGTCATATCATTTTGCGCGACTGCCGGCGGCTGGTTGTCGGTTACGTTCATGGTCGGGACAGCGACGACAGAAGCTTGTCCGGCGTCAGGAGGCGAAGGATTGCCCGGCGCCACAACGGTTTCCGGGACGTTGAGCCCGATGCCAGTATTAGCCGTATTCGTTCTATGCTCCATGTTCAATGTTTCATGCCCCATTAGTAAGCCGGGATGAGTCGCCGACGGCCGGATCAGCGTTATCGCCGCCAGCGCCAGAAATAGCGCTATTGCCGGACCGGCGATAAGTCCGTTTTTAATCATTTTCTTCATAAAATTTCATGACCGTTTAATATTGTTTATATATAATTTAAACAGATTTTTATTAATGATAATTTAAAATAATAATAATTCATTTAAATATTTGTCCGGCTGCCAAAGACGTCTTTAATGCATAATTAATCCTATTAAGAGGGAATTATATTAGCGTGGATAAAATTATGCATGAAAAAGTATCGGAAAAAAACAAGCTGAAAATTATCGGCCTGGCAGGATTATCCGCGATTCTGGTCGGCGTTTTTTTGCTTTTGCCCGGGGGTGATGCTCTGGCCGCGGAAGGAATTAACGGCCTCGTTAACTCCGGGTTCGAGCAGGCCGGAGCGAGCGCCCAGGATGCCTACGGCTGGAATCCGTTCGGTTCAGGATATACGCGGTATAATACGGCTCACGCCGGCAGCTGGGGGATTCGCCTGAGCAATACGGATGCCTCGGCCATGAGCGGCGCTTACCAGAGGATCGATTTCGGACAAACGGAGGTTAAGCCGGTGTTTATCGGCGGATATGTGCGGGGGCAAAATATAGTGAACGCGGGCGGTTATTTCGGCGCCGGACTTTACGCCGAGATCCATCTGACGGACGGGAGGATTGTTTACTGGAATTCACTTGCCAATTACGGTTCGTTTAACTGGCGCTGGGTCGGTTTCGATACCGGCACGATCACCATCGACGGGATACATAAAATCGTCGACGCGCCCATAGATTATATTTTCGTGGTTCCTATTCTGGCCCGAGCAACAGGAATAGCGTATTTCGATGATATTTCCGCCGCCGAGTACGAACCGGCGCAAGGAGCGGTCACGTTCATGTTCGATGACGGCGATTCGACCGCATATTCCGAAGCCAAGCCGGTTTTAGACAGCTACAACTACGCCGGTTCCGCCTCGATCATTACCGGTTATGTCGGCAGTCCCGGCTATATGGGCTGGAATGAGGTCAAGGATTTGGCGGCTGATGGCTGGGAAATCGTATCTCATGGCGTCAACCATAGCGATTTGACCACGCTTAACGCGACGAGAGTTACCCGGGAATTGTATAGTTCATACAGGACTCTGTACCAGCAGGGACTTATCGCCCACAATTTCGCCCTGCCTTACGGCGCTTATAACGCGGATATCCTGGCCAAGGCGGCCAAGTATTATACGTCGGTCAGGGCGTATGAAACGGGAACGAACGCCAACGGCACCTTTCCTTATGAAGTGAAAATAAGAGGAGTTCTGGATACCACCACCGAGAATGAGTTCACTTCCTGGATTGATGAGGCCATAGCCAACCATGAATGGGTAGTCGTTGTTTTCCACGAGATTTCCGACTCGGGGGACGATGCTTATCATATCCCGCCGGCCGATTTCGCGCAGATGATCGACGCCGTTAACGCGAGCGGCATCCGGGTGATAACGTATGACCAGGGTATCAGTATGTTCGGAACAAAAAACAGATAATTACCAAATAAATAAAAGCATAAAACAGAGACGCCCCGACAGGGCGTCTCTGCGTGTTTTTACGCCGTTTGCCTTTTCGGGCTTGTCCAGCGGCCGTCCGAGTGCGTAAAGAAAGCCAGGGGCAGGGTATAGACGAACATAAAAGCATCAATATAACGCAAAATAAAGAAAGCCGGCCCATACAATAAAAGGACCGGTTTTTTCTCATATATAGCCACAATGACAGTCAGGATATAATC
>CAYVIA010000002.1:4967-17521 GCA_964451485.1 uncultured Gammaproteobacteria bacterium | reverse complement strand
GAAGCGCTCCTGACTGACGGACTGTAAGCGATTTTTCCCAATTTTTTATGATGAACTTCGAAGGTCATATTATAGTCCTCAATGACCAGATTGGGAGCGTTTATTTTTATGTTTTCGAGCGCTGATGACCGGTAAATACTGGCATAACCGGGAATGATCATGGAAACGTTGGTGTATTTCCATGTCTGCCCGTAGCGTATCATCGCCTGTATTATCCGGTACATACGGACGCGGTAGGCAGCGAACAGCATCGAGCCGCGGGGCCAAAAATGATCATACCATTTTGATTCCGCGTGTACGGCCACAGCCGCTATGCCGGGCGCGCCCAGGAGCGGCAGAGCGTTTTTAAGGTAATGGGCGTCAACCTCCGAGTCGGCATCGACGATCATGACCGCCCGGAAGTATTCGGTCAGCCGGAAAGTTTCGATGAGCCGGGCAAGAATATTGGCTTTGCCGATATTGGGGTAAATGTCGAGCACGTGGCAATGAAAACGCCGTGCGATCTCGCCCGTTTTGTCCGTGGAAGCGTCGTTACCTATGAAAATATTCCCCGGCGGCATGATGCGCGTAAGCGACTCTATGGTTTTGGCGATCGTCGCCTCTTCGTTGTGGGCGGGAATGATGGCGGCCACCTCTTCCGGCATGATCGTCATGCGCGCGGAGGCGTCATCATTTTTCGTATGCTCTCCGATGTTCTTTATTAAAAAATCGGGAAATATCGGTTTTTTCACGGTGATATTCTTGATTTTCATGATTGTCCGCGCAAAACCGGCAGACATCCTGGCGCAAAAGTCGGTTAGGTATTCGCCTTTTTTCGTAATGAACCGCAACAGACCGATTAAAAACCAAAATATGAAATTAAAACCCAAAAAGAAAATAATAATCATGATCCACGCGAGCATAAAGTTAACATAAAAGCGGCGTTTATCCGCTCTTTTTCCTTAAACCATCGGCCGGGATAGAGAGTTCGATCTCCGGGCAAAGCGCTTCGATTTTCGTGTCGGCCGGTTTTATACCGTTGGCCTCGATCATGCGGGCGAGTCCGTCTTCGAGGGATATTTCCGGCTGCCAGCCGAGTCTTTTGATCCTTTCTACCGAGGGCTGGCGATGGCTATGATCTTCGATAAAATGCGGCGCATAGGCGATATTACCGGTACAGCCGGTAAGCCGCTTGGTCATTTTGGCCAGATTTTTTATGGAGATTTGTTCATCTCCGCCAATGTTGTAAATTTCGCCCTGGCCGCCCCTTTCCATAACGAGCATTATTCCCCGGATAAGATCATCGACATAAAGCAGGGTCCTGGTCTGGCTGCCGTCGCCGAAAATCGTCAGTTCCCGGCCCGCGGAAATACTTTGCAGGAATTGCGGGATGACCCTTTGGTCGGAGAGGGACATGCCGGGGCCGTAAGTGTTGAAGATACGCACGATGTCCGCGTCAATATCGTATTTATCGACGTACATTTTTACGATGCTCTCCGAAAATCTTTTTCCCTCCTCATACGCGCTGCGCGCGCCGACCGGATTGACATTGCCGTTGTAATTTTCTTCCTGCGGGGTTTTCTCCGGCTGTCCGTATATTTCGGCTGAACTGGAGTAAACCGTTTTGGCGCCGTGCAGGCGGGAGATTTCCATCACGTTCAGGGTGCCTGTCGAGCAGGCGAGGATCATCTCTTCGCCCAGGATTTTGATATTGGGTACGCCGGTGGGACAGGCCAGATGATAGACCTGATCGAGGGAGATGCCTGAAAAGATATCGAGAAATACCGGATGCGTGATATCCATCCCGAAAAAATGAAAATTCCTGTCCCCGAAAAGAGGAATCAGGTTCTCTATTTTTCCCGTGATGAGATTATCCACCGCGCAAACCTCATCTCCGGAGTCAAGCAGGGTACGGCAAAGATTGGAGCCGATGAACCCCGCGCCTCCGGTAACTAAAATTTTTTTCTTCATAGATCTTCGTAGCCGGCAAGCCGGAAAATCGAATAGTTATGGTATTTTAAGAAATATATCAATAATTAATTATAATATTTTTATAATTTCATTAAATCAAGGTTAGATTATGGCTGACGGGCGCACAGGCCCCGAATACGTTCTACGCGTTGGTCACTTGTCCACAGGAAAAATAAAAAAACCATCCCCCGCGGCCGCGAAAGGCCGGATACCGCTTATAAATTTTCTAAAATTAGATAAGATGGCGCCCCTTGACTTTACTATATCTTGTGGTAGAATAAATTTAGGAGGCACAAGATGTGGTAAAAACGTAATTTTTAAGGAGGAACAATAAAACACCTCTATTGCCAGGCAATTGTGTGGTAGTATAAAATAGATTCGGTGTTTTTTATTTGTCTAATTTATTAAATAGTCTTCAATTTTCTATTCGTGATTCGTGCAATGTCGTTATTTATTCGTGATTTTTCGTTATGATCGACGAATTTACACGAAGGGGATGACGAACGAACACTAATCACGAATAAATAAATGTGTTGGTTTAGTTTATATGAAATGTCCGGTATGCTATTATGTTGACACCAAGGTGATCGATTCGCGCATTGCCGGAGACGGATTGTCTATACGCCGCCGCCGAGAATGCCTTAAATGCGGTTTCAGGTTCTCGACCTATGAAGGAGTCGAAATTCTTGACCTTTCCATCGTTAAACGCGACGGCCGCAAAGAGATTTACAATCGGGAAAAACTTGTCAAAGGACTTAGCCGGTCGCTTGAAAAAAGGCCGGTAACCGACGAGAAATTCAAGAAACTGGTCGGCCTGATAGAGCGCGATATCCAGAAATTGCGCAAAAACGAGATTACTTCCCACCAGATAGGAAGTATCGCCATGAAGCACTTGCGGCGCATCGATCAGGTCGCCTATATCCGTTTCGCCAGCGTTTACCAGTCATTCAAGGATATCGAAACGTTCCGGCAAGAGTTGGACAAGCTTCTTAAGCCGGGAACCAAAAAGAGCAGCGGCAAAATTAAATAGGATTATTGTGATTATTGTGATTTTTAGGATTCTTGGGATAATCTATCGCTAATCCCGTAAATCCCAACAATCCCAACAATCCCAATAATCTCATAAATCATCCCCATGCAAAAAAACACCATCACCCAGATCAGAAAACGATCCGGGAAAATCGTTAATTTCGACCAGGAAAAAATCACCGGCGCCGTCTACAGGGCCCTTGAGTCGGCGGAGGAGCGGAATAAGCGGACCGCCCGTAAATTAAGCGACCAGGCGGTCAAGGAGTTGAACAGGAAATTCCACGCCCTGACCATTCCGGCCGTGGAAGAGATCCAGGATATCGTGGAAGAGGTCTTGATCACCAACAAAAAGATCAGGGCGGCCAAAGCCTTTATCCTTTACCGCGACCAGCGCGCCCGGATAAGGGAGCTGAAGAAAACGCAGGAAACGAGCGCGCTTATCAATTCCAACGACATCATGGAGGATTACCTTAAACAGGCGGACTGGCGTGTCAAGGAGAATTCCAACATGAGTTTCAGCCTGCAGGGGCTCAACAATCATTTATCTTCTATCATATCTTCGAATTATTGGCTGAACAAGGTTTATACCGCCAATATCAGGAACGCCCATCAAAAAGGCGACTTCCACCTGCATGACCTTCAATTGTTAGCGCCGTATTGCGCCGGCTGGGACCTAAAAGATCTGCTGATCCAGGGATTCCGCGGCGTCAGCGGCAAGATCGAAGCCGGTCCGGCCAGGCATTTTCGCAGCGTCCTGGGGCAGATCGTCAACTTTTTTTATACCCTTCAGGGCGAGGTGGCGGGCGCGGAGGCCTTTTCCAACTTCGATACCTACCTCGCTCCCTTCATTAGGTACGATAAACTCGATTTTCGGGGGGCAAAGCAATGCCTGCAGGAGTTTTTGTTCAATATCAACGTACCCACGCGGGTAGGTTTCCAAACGCCATTTACAAACGTAACCATGGACCTGAAACCGCCCGCCTCGATTGCCGGGGAAAACGTGGTCGTCGGCGGCAAGGTCAGACGCGAAAAATACGGCGATTTCCAGAAAGAAATGGATATGTTGAATATCGCCTTCGCCGAGCTGATGATGGAGGGAGACGCCAAGGGCCGGGTTTTTACCTTCCCGATCCCTACCTATAATATCACCAAGGATTTTGCCTGGGAAACGCCCGTGGCCTCCAAGGTATTCGATATGACCGCCAAATACGGTATTCCTTATTTCTCCAACTTCATCAATTCGGACATGGATCCGGACGACGCGCGTTCCATGTGCTGCCGTCTTAGGCTCGATAACCGCGAACTGAAGAAGCGGGGCGGAGGACTGTTCGGCGCCAACCCCCTGACCGGCTCGATCGGGGTCGTTACCGTCAATTTGCCCCGCATCGGCTATCTGGCTAAAAATAAAAAGGATTTTTTCGCGCGCCTGACCAATATCATGCAGATCGCGCGCGAGAGTCTGGAAATAAAACGCAAAGTGCTCGAGGATCTGGCGGATGGCGGACTCTATCCTTACGCGCGTTATTATCTTACCGGCGTGAAAGAGCGCTTCGGCGGTTTCTGGCAGAATCATTTCTCTACTATCGGCATTATCGGCATGAACGAGGCCATGCTTAATTTCGCGTCCGTGGGAGATACCATCGCCTCGAAAAAGGGGAAAAAATTCGCCCTGGAGGTGCTTGACTTCATGCGGGAGCGCATCATGGATTTTCAAAACGCCACCAATCATTTGTATAACCTGGAAGCCACTCCGGCCGAGGGTACTACCAGGCGCCTCGCCAACATCGACAAGAAAGAATATCCCGATATCATCGTGGCCAATGACGAGGCGGTGTGCGGCCGGGACGCCACTCCCTACTATACGAACTCTTCCCAGCTGCCGGTGCACCATACCGACGATCTTTTCGAGGAGCTCGATCTCCAGGACGAGATGCAGACGAAATATACCGGCGGTACGGTTCTGCACGCCTTTGTGGGCGAAGCCCTGCCCTCGCCCGCGACGGTAAAACGGCTGGTGCAGAAGATCACCGCCAAGTACCACCTCCCATATTTTACCATCACCCCGACTTTTTCCATCTGTCCCAAGCACGGTTACCTGTCGGGCGAGCACAAATTTTGCCCCAAGTGCGATAAAGAGATCGGCTATGCGGTGGAGGAAGTGAAAGCGGCGCCGGGCGCGGATAAAGTTTAACACGTTAAATATAAACTATATGACCCCACTGGAAACAAAAAGACAGCCGTGCGAGGTTTATTCCCGGGTAACCGGCTATCTGCGGCCGGTCGAGCAATGGAACGACAGCAAGCGGGAAGAATACGCGGACCGGAAGACGTTCATGGTTTGCGAAGACGAGAAGGTATAATTGGGATTATTGGGATTATTGGGAGCTTTGGGATGATCGGGAAATTCAATCCCAAACATCCTGATAATCCTGATAATCCCACAAATCCCATGATTATCGGTGGTTTGCAAAAATTCAGCTTACTCGATTATCCCGGGTTTCCGGCGGCCATTGTCTTTACTCAAGGATGCAATTTCCGCTGCCAATTTTGTTATAACCCCATGCTTGTCGGGCCTGAGGCCCGCAGGCGTAAAGATAAAAAAGGTTATCCTTTAAGCGAGGACAGCCTTTTTGTTTTTCTGCGGCGCCGGGCCGGTAAACTCGATGCCGTGGTGATTACCGGCGGGGAGCCGACTATCCATACGGATTTGCCGGATTTTATCTCCCGAGTAAGGGAGTTGGGATACAAAATAAAGCTTGATACCAACGGCACCAACCACGATATGCTCGCCGGCCTGATAAAAAATAAAGCGCTCGACTATATCGCCATGGACGTTAAGGGTCCGGCCAATAAGTACGAGACGATTACGGGCACGCAGCCGGATTTGAATAATATCGGAAAAAGCGTTAAAATATTAATAGAGAGCGGCTTGCCCCATGAGTTCAGGACCACGGTGGTGCCGGGACTGATTTCCGAAAACGATATTGCCGCCGCGGGGAAAATGATCACCGGCGCGGACAAATGGTTCTTGCAGCGGTTCAGGTCAGATACGGCGCTCGTGAACCGTGAACTGGAAACCGTGGATTCGTACGACGATGAGATGATGGAGAAGATGCGGAAAATCGGGGAGAAATTTGTGAAGAGATGCGAGGTCAGATAACCCACAAATCTACAAATCGGCTGCGAATCTACAAATACAATCAACGCGTACGTTTCAAATATTCACATTTTTTTAATTCCCCGATGTGCGTCGGAATTATATTCGTAATATTTGTAGCGGATTTGCAGATTTGTGGGTAAATAAGTGTGTTATTTATTTTAAATCATAAACTTATGGTCGTGAATCCAACGGATTTAAATATTACCGAGCCGGACAAGGAGATAAAAAAACTCATGGAGAAGAATCTGGAGCTGACGGAAAAAATGTACGAAATGACGAAGTATATCAAGCGCTATGTCATCTGGTCGCAGATTTTAAGCGTGCTGAAGATTTTTATTATCGTCATTCCGATCGCGCTCGGCATTTTCTACCTGCCCGCGCTTTTGAATCAGTATAAGCCGATGATCGACGAGACGGTAAATGCCTACCGGCAGTTGTTGGGCAAGGAAGAACAGCTGAATAATCCGGGAAACCAACTCGACTCCGGCAAGATCGATATTAACGACCTGCCCCCGCAACTACAGACGCAGATAAAGCAATATTTGCAATAGACATTTTCATGCCTTGCGTCCCATGTTACGTGCTATGAGTTACAAGTTACAGGATCTAACCGAATTCGAGCAGAAGATTCTGTGCGTATTGCGCCGCGTGCCGCGGGGAAAAGTTACGACTTACGGCGAGCTGGCGCGGGCCGTCGGGCGGCCAGGAGCGGCTAGAGCCGTAGGCAACGTTTTGCATAAAAATCCGGATTCACCAAAAGTGCCTTGTCATCGGGTGGTAAAAAACGACGGACAGTTAGGCGGATATGCCGGCGGGCCGAAAAAGAAAATCTCGTTGCTTAAGGCGGAGGGGGTGAAAGTCGAAGACGGCAGAGTCGTGGATTTCAGGAATAAATTTTATCGCTTCAAATAATTTTTGCAACGAAGACAGAAAAAACTCAACTCTACTCAAGGAGTTGAGTTTCTTTTTGCGGCCAAACGCGGCGTATTTTATAATTTCAGCTTAATATTCATACATTATTATTTAACTTAACTAAGGTTGGGGGAGAGGCAAAATTTGAAAGTTTTTACGTAATTTAGGCGTATTACTATATTGATAGCCTAAAGAAAACCAGATTTTAAACAAAATAAAATATTTATTACTTAATTTTCGCAATTTTTAAGAGCAAAAATATGGAAGCAGACAACAACCATACCACTAAACAAAAATTAGTCGTTTTTTTCGTGCTGACGGTTTTTTTAAGTTCACTCTTCGGAGGGGCCATGGGCTTCTGGGCCGGATCCGTGAGCGGCGGCGGATTGCGGGCAGCCGACCTTTGGCACACGCTCTCGGGCAAAGCGGCCGTCCAGGCGCCGCCTGCCGATAACGGCAGTAGCGGCAGCGGCGCCGCTAACAAGGTGGTTAATCAGGTGGATGAGGAGTCGGCCGTGATCAGCGCCGTGGACAAGGTTTCGCCGGCGGTCGTGAGCATCATTATCACCAAGGACCTGCCCGTAATCGAGCAGTATGACGCCACGCCTCCGGGCATGTCCGATTTTTTTCGGCAGTTTTTCGGCGATAATTTCGGCGACTTTTCTTCTCCCAGCGTCCCGCAATACAGGCAGAACGGCACGCAGCAGACGGAGATCGGCGGCGGTACCGGCTTTATCGTTTCCCCCGACGGTTATATTCTGACCAACAGGCACGTGGTGAATGATCCGACCGCCGATTATACCGTGCTGATGAACGACGAAACCAAGCACGAGGCCAGGGTACTGGCCCGCGATCCGGTGAATGACATCGCCGTCTTGAAGATCGACGGGGAAAATCTGCCCACGGTCGAGCTGGGCGACAGTTCGAATCTTAAGGTGGGGCAATCGGTGATCGTCATCGGCAATGCCTTGGGCGAATTCAGGAATACGGTTTCGACCGGGGTTATCTCCGGCTTGGCGCGTTCGGTCGTCGCCGGAGAATCGGGGATGGGCAGCGAGAATCTCAGCGGCGTTATCCAGACCGACGCCTCAATCAATCCGGGTAATTCCGGCGGCCCGCTCCTCAATCTCGACGGCCAGGTGATCGGCATGAACACGGCCATGGCCATGGGCGCCGAGAATATCGGTTTCGCCATCCCTATAAACGATATTAAAAACGTTTATGAAAGCGTGAAGACTAACGGGCGCATAGTCCGGCCGTGGCTGGGGGTGCGTTACTCGATGGTCGACAAATCGGTGGCCGACGCCAACAACTTAAGTAATGATTACGGCGCGCTTATCGTGCGCGGGGACAACCCGACCGACCTGGCCGTCATTCCCGGTTCGCCGGCGGACAAGGCGGGCTTGGTCGAGAATGATATTATCCTCGAGGTAAACGGCCAGAAGGTCGATGCCAGCCATCCGCTGGTTAACCTTATCTCCGGTTTCAAGCCGGGGGATAAAGTTACCCTGAAGGTTTCGCATAAGGGAGAAGAAAAAGACGTGCAGGTAACGCTGGGAGAAGCGCCCAACAGCTAGAAATTTTAAAAGAAGATTTTAAAAGCAGTCCCGGATTTTTGGGACTGCTTTGTTTTTTTAAGTTGATTCCTTTTACAGCCAGATAATCAGGCCGTCGGTAGTCGAGGTGATATCGGTATCGAAATTTTTTTCTTCGCCGGTCCAGCGGTCGGTTTTTCGCAGATAGTCCGCTATCAGCGGCAGCATTTCCGCGCGGGGGAAACCCCAGGTCTGACTATGGCCGTCTTTGTCGAGTATTCTGAAAAGAAGGCCCTTGCCCATGACAAGTTTCTCTTTGTCATCCGGATAAAGGATGTTGGTGTAACTCAAAATGAATTGCCCGAAGCGAACCCGGTAACCTGACTGACCGGCATGCTTTTTGATTATCGGCAGGAAGATCGCGCGGATTTCTTCCGAGGCAAGAATGATCTGTTTTCGGCCACGCATGTAATCCTTGGCATACAAGTAGCGCATTATTTTTCCCTCCTTGTTGTGATTGTTAAATTGCGGATTATGTCATGTTAAAGTATCTGGTGGTTTTTGTCAAGGAGAATTGCCAAAAACGGTCAAAAGTTATGTCAATAAAAGGTTGAATTCGATAAAAAAAGAGCGGTTCCAATTGAACCAGGAACCGCTTTTTGATTTCGTAAAATTTAAGACCAAACGATCAATTTTCAGCGCCCTTAACCTTTTTTAGCAAATACCAGCCTAATCCCAGACAGGCCAGGCACGCGCCCAGAAGGACCGAAGCCAGGACCGGCTTGTAAGATAAAAGTGCCAGTATAAAGGCGATTTGGAAAGCGATGGCCAGATAGCCCAAAGCGTTTTTGGCGCTGATGAGCCGTCCGTCCGCCCTTTTCGCGTCGTTATCATTTATTCTTCCCGGTAAAATATTCATCCGATTAGCCTCCTGCTTTTCATTTCTGCTCAATGTTTGAACATTCCCTGATCGTAAATGACCGTGCGGCCGCCGTCTTTCATGCGGGCGGTCACGGTTTTGTTTTCCGTATTGACCAGGTCCCAGTGAAGAGCCGAATCGTTAAAACCGAGTTTCGTTTTCATGTCCTTGGTGAGTTCTTCGGGTTCGCCGGCGAACGTATCCGCGTAAGAAGCGCCTGTGGCGACATGGCAGTTGCCGTACTCTCCGCCGAAGTTCTCGTCGAACAGGGTATTGGCCATGAATTTGTCTATCTGGGAAAAGCGGATGTCCGTGAGAGAGAACTCCCCCAGTTTATTCGCGCCTTTGTCCATTGTTAATTGTCCTTTGACGAATTCTTCGTCTTCTTCCGCCTCGATTTTTACGGCCGATCCCTTCGCGAATTCGAGCCTGATACCGCTGGCGCGATGTCCGCTTCGAAATGAGGGCTGATCGGCATAATAGACGCCTTCGGTTCCCCGCCAGTCGGGCGAAATAAATAACTCGAAACTGGGAATATTACAACCGTCAAAGCCGACGAATTTTCTTTTCTCACCCGGCGTAACGGTCAGGTCGACGTTGGCTGATTCGACGTGGAACGAAGAGATGTTCGGCAGCATGGCATTCAGCCACTTTTTAAGTTCGTTCGATTCTTTTTTCAGCGTTCCCCAGTGTCCTACGGGATCGGGATGGTCAAGAAAGCAGGCTTTGACCACTTGGCGGGTGAACTCCTCGACGCTCAATCCGGCCGCTTCTGCCGTGGCTTCGGTGGGTAGAAAGGTAAGGGTCCAGCCGAACAGACCTTTCTCTTCCCGCTCATCGAGAATTTCATGGCGGTACTTATTGGCCACCGCGAATTTCGCCAGTTTCCCGGAATCGATATCCTTGAGATGAGTGAGGGATTCAGGCGCGCGTAGGCCGATATATCCATGCAGATTACGGAATAATTCCTCTGAGCCCGGAGCCCTGAAAATCAGCTGATTCCTGTTGGCCAGGGTGAAGAAATTGTGTTCCATTCCGCAGGGGGACATGGCCCGCATGATGGGATTAAGACCGAGCTCAAGCAGCCGCACCTGAATATGAGTCGCAAGGTCCATGGCTGCAAGATCGTAGGGCACATAAACGTTCTCGCGCCGCCTGAATTTATTGCCGTTCGTGCCGCGGGCGGTTTTGAGGCCCCAGATAAGGACATCGGCGAAATTGTTGAGCTCCTCTTCGGTAAATAATTGTTCGGTGATTTTCATTACTTTACCTCCTGTTTTTTGTTTTGAAAAAGATTGGTTTTCAATGTTCGTTGTTTTTTTATCTTAACACAATACTTTATCACTTCCTTGCTTTTTTGTCAATAATTTGCTAAGGTTTAAGCGTATGGAAAATCTGTTGAAACAAATCGAGGATTTACGTGAGCGGGTGGCCGATACCTGGCGGCTTTTGGATTTAGACGGCAAGATGTCGAAGGCGCAGGGTCTCAAGATGAAAATGAACGATCCGCATTTTTGGGATAACCGGGAGAAGGCGGTGGAGATAAGCCGGGAAGCCGAAGAGCTGGACAAGGAAATTTCCGAGTGGGACGATTTCAAAAAGGAAGTAACCGAGCTGGAAGAGCTGGTGGCGGTGGCGGCCAAAGAAGGGGACGATTCGCTCGCGGAAGAAGCGCGCCGTCATTACGAAGAGCTGGCGAAGAGATTTACTAAGCTGGAATTTTTCGTCATGTTTTCCGGGAAATACGACGCTAATAACGCCATCCTCTCCGTGCATGCCGGCACGGGCGGGGTTGACGCCCAGGACTGGGCCCTAATGCTTGAACGCATGTTCCTGCGCTTCGCGGAAAAGAAGGGCTGGCGCGCCGATATCCTCGACCGCACCGTCGGCAACGAAGCCGGTCTTAAGAGCGTAACCATAAGCGTACGCGGCCGCTGGGCCTACGGGTACCTGAAAAGCGAATCGGGCGTGCACCGCCTCGTCCGCATTTCCCCCTTCGACGCCGAAGCCATGCGCCATACCTCTTTCGCCCTGGTCGAGGTTATTCCCGAATTGCCGGAGGCGGCCGAAATAGAGATAGAGGAAGCCGACCTGCGCATCGACGTTTACCGTTCGTCCGGACCCGGGGGCCAAAGCGTCAATACCACCGACAGCGCCGTGCGTATTACGCATAAGCCGACCGGCATCGTCGTCTCCTGCCAGAATGAGCGCTCCCAGCACCAAAATAAGGAGACAGCCATGAAGATATTGAAGTCGAAATTATTCCAGCGGCAGGAAGAGGAAAGAGAAAGAGAGGAAAGGAAGCTCAGAGGAGAGGCGCAAAAGGCCGAGTGGGGGAAGCAGATTCGTTCCTATGTCTTACAGCCGTACAAGATGGTAAAGGATCACCGCACCGACTTTGAGACCCAGGACGTGGATGGCGTCCTTGACGGCGACCTTGATGGCTTCATGGAGGCGTATCTGCGCTGGGCGCGCGGCAAGTAGCACGGAGCACGCAATACGAAACATAGAGCACGAAACATAAAGCATGTAATATTTAATATAAATATATGGAAAAATGGGAACAGGAAAAATTAGACCATGAGCAGGAGCGGGCGCTGGAGCGCGTAAATGAGCGCTTGGCGGAAAGAAAAGAGCGGGACAGGAGAGAAAATTACCGATCCGAACGCGAAGAAAGAAGGCAGTTGAGAAAAGAAAGAAAGAGGGCAAGTTAATGCCGGCAGGAAACATATAATACGTAACGTGGCACAGTACGTACCTCGCAATGGTTATATGTTTTTTTGTTCCATGTTTCATGTTACGTGTTTCATGTTCCATGTTCCATGACATGCCCCATGGTACACTTGACAATCGGCAAAAATTAGGGTAAGGTTAATCGCATAGCAGATCTTTTATATATCGGACAAAAATTTTACGGGAGGAGATGTCATGAAAAGATTCGGATTTCTTTTGTTGTGGGCGGCCGTTTTAGCCGGTTTGTTGGTTGTTTTGGCCTGGCAGGAGGGCTGTGAAGGCGCGGAAACGGCTGCGGTAACGGCCGGTATCACCG
>CAYVIA010000002.1:0-4867 GCA_964451485.1 uncultured Gammaproteobacteria bacterium | reverse complement strand
GCCGAAGACGGCCGGGATTACTGGCGGAGCGTCGATATAAAGTAAAACGAAGATTCGAAAAAACCCGAGAGGAGTTCGCGAGAACCCCTCTTTTTTATATCTATTTTATCTTTTCTTTATGAAAATTTTATGCGGGTAATGGTAAAATATAAGGATGACATTAACCAAATCGAGAATATTCCTCTTCTGCTGCCTGGCGTTCATCGCCGGCGTTGCCGCGGCTTCTTTCGGCGCGCGGTTGGCCGCGCGCTCCGCGGCTTTGTGGTGGTTCGGAGCATTTATGTTTTTTCTGTCCGTCTCCGTCCTCGCCTGGCGATATAGGCGCGCGCGCACGGTTATCCTGGCCGGCGCGTTTTTTTGCCTTGGGTTTTGGCGCTACGCGCTCGGCCTGCCCGTAAGCACGCCCGATAAGATCTGGTACTATAACGGACGAACGGTAACGGTAGAAGGGGTGGTGGCGAACGAAGCCGACGTCAGGCAGACCAACCGGAAGCTCGAAGTGAAAGCCGGGAAGTTGGAACGGCAGGAGGTCTCCGGCACGATTTTGGCAACCACCAATCTTTATCCCGCGTACGATTACGGCGACGAACTGGAAATGACATGCGGCCTGGAAGCGCCGGAGCCGTTCGACGATTTCGCCTATGACCGCTATCTGGCCCGGTTCGATATCTATTCGGTTTGCTATTACCCGAAGATAAAAAAAATCGCCGGCGCACAGGGCAATAAATTATATAGCGCTATTTTTCGCCTCAAAGCGGCCCTGCGCGCGAAAATCGACCGGGGACTTTCCGAGCCGTCGGCTTCCCTGGCTTCCGCCATAATCCTCGGCGACAAAAAGGGCTTGCCGGACGACCTGCGTACGGTTTTCGCGCGGGCCGGCATAAGCCATATCGCGGCCATCTCCGGCATGCATATAAGTATCCTGGCGGCGCTTTTGATGGGCGCGCTCCTGGGCGCGGGCCTGCCGCGCCGCTACGCCTTTTACGCCTCCGTTTCCTTCCTGGCCGTCTATATAATCTTGATCGGCCTGCCCGCGAGCGCCATGCGCGCCGGGCTGATGGGGTTCCTCGTGCTTTGGGCGCTCGAACTCGGCCGTCTTTCGAAATTGACAAATTCCCTCGTGCTCGCCGCCGCTGTTCTTTTGCTTATTAACCCCCGCCTTTTGCGCGATGACGTCGGTTTCGAGCTCTCTTTCCTGGCCGTGGCCGGCATCGCTTACGCCTACCCCCTGCTTGACAACCGGATCAAGCGGCGGACGGAAAGGGCGGCTTCACCGCTATGGCGCGCGAAAACGGCCCGGGCGGCGGTCTCGGTTATGGTTCTGACCGCCTCCGCGCAGATTTTTACCCTGCCCGTGATCGCTTACGACTTCTCTTTCGTCTCGCTCGCCGCCCCGCTTACGAATCTGCTCGTGCTTTGGTGCCTGCCGCTCCTGATGATCCTTATTATCGCCGCGTTGGGAATAAGTTTCCTCCTGCCCGGCCTCGCGGTGGTGTTCTTCGCGCCGGCCCGGCTTCTGCTCGCCTATATCACGCGGGTAGCCGCCCTGGCGGCGGCTATGCCGGGAAGTTCGGTGGCGACGGATAATCTTTGGCCCGGCTGGATAATTTTATGGTACGCGTTCGCGGCCGGGGCGATCATTTACGCGAAAACCGGCAAAAAGAGGGAAAAATGGCTTTAAATCAGCGATTTTTTATTTTAATTTAAAATTAATTTTAAGATAATATTTCCTTAATAAAGCGTTTGGTATAATAGAGGTGTAAGATAAAAAAATAAATAGTGCACGATTAAATACGACAATATTGTTGACATTCGATCTTTAATTAAATCTCGTTCTTTGTTAAAATGTATCTGGACATACACAAGTAAAACCCCACCAAACAAAAGAAACAAAAATATGAAATCCGGAGGCAAACCCCCATTTGCCTGCGGGAAAAGCTTCATCAAGAGCCATACCCAAGTTTTGGATCAAATTGTTCTTCATTGGCTTTCCGGGTGTTCCCGCTCTCCCGTGGGAGGCAGGATAGGAGCACAAGGTGAAATTGTTCTGATTTAAGCATTATAGGATGCGAGTGCGTCTAATAAGTATTTGAGTCAGGGCATACTGTTAGATCACGGTTTAACAGACCCTATTGGAGGTATGCCAATTCTTGGAGGCCCGCTGGTGAAGCTTTTTCCGTTTTTCGGAAACTTTTTCAAAAAGTTTCCGACGCTTTCAAAATTATAAGGTATTTTAGAAAATTTTATAGCGAGCAAATCCGCCAACCGGCGGACTACGGCCATAAAATTTTCTAAAATGAGTTTATTGAAAAATTTTTTCAAAAAGTTTTCAATTTTAAAAACCCGCTTTAAGGCGGGTTTTTTTTGTTGGTTTTTTTGAGTGTTTACGGTTGATGATAGAGTTCGAGACAGCGATAAATAGGTACGCCGACGGCGTAAGTGCCGCCCAGTGCGTTAAATTGGGCGATAATCATGGCGATTGCTTGTCCGTCAATAATGATCGCTCCGCCGGACATACCGGCGATATCCCGGTCATTTATTTTGACGAAAAGCAGGTTGTTTGCCTCGCGTGCCGCCAGGCGGGTCTCGTGGGATAAACTGGCCGAGCCGTGAATGATTTTTTGAAGCCATAACAGGCCGGCGAACATCCGGCTGCTGCATACGCGGCCGATGATGATTTTGCGCGGATGGCCGAATTTATGGCCCTTGAGGCAAACCGCGCTGCCGAGAAACGCGTTCGGGTCGTATTTTCGTTCATACAAAGGCGTGGTTTTGGGATCGGTCAGGCCGTCGGCTTTGATAAAGGCGACGTCGTTATCCGGGAATATTTTCCCGGGCAGGGGACGGGCGGGAGTAAAATTGCCGCGCGGACCGGGGCCGATACAAAGCGTCGCCTTTTTATGCAGGCAGTGGTAAGCGGTTAAAATCACGCCGCTTTTATCGATGATAATGCCGCTGCCGTGGAAAGAGTTGTTGTCGGGCATAAATGAGTTCACCCTGGCAACCGGTATGGCGTTTAAGGCGGCCGGAGCGGGCGCGTTTCGTTCGTTGTTCGACAACCCCGGGACGCAGGCGCAAAGGATAAGCGCGATCAACAGCGGGAAAAGCAATATTTTTTTCACGGCATCCTCCGTTTTTGAAAGTTCATGTCTTTCATTATCATATTATACCCGCCCTTCTTTGGCAAGCCGTTGGAGCAAGCGTTTATATACGCATTTTTGCCCTGGACAAATCAGGGATTTTTTTGTATGATGAAATAGATTCATATACGACGGGGCGTAGTATAATGGTAGTACGCTGGGCTGGGGGCCCAGTAGCGGAGGTTCGATTCCTCTCGCCCCGACAGACAAAAAAATACTGATTTAAATCATGATTTAAATCAGTATTTTTATTCACAGCGCCTTAAACAAAGGAGGAAAAAGCATGAAGGAAAGTGTCGGGAAAGCGAAACTGTTTCTGCTGTTGGATGTATCTACCCTGATTGAGGCCGGTGAGCGTTTGGTAAGATTGGCGCGCTTTTATGACCTGGTCAAGGTCGGCCGCAGGCGGACGCCGGACAGAACAGGGGAGGGGCACGCCTTCGCCTTTCGGGCTACGGCGGACAAGACGGAGGCGGACGGCGGATGATGACGCCAGCGGCCCTTTTTTAATAATGAATATAACTCGCCGGAAGCGGGCAGGCGCGGCATGTTTTTTGAGGTCGTTAACCGTTGTTGACAAAATTTTTTATCATGTTAAAATGATTTTAATAAAATAACACTAAAAAAAGAGGAAAAGGAGGAAAAAATGGCAGAAGAAGACAAGATTTTTTTTGTTTTTTCCGCGCATAGAGGGTATTTGGAAAGTTACGGTTATGTGGAGGCCGCGTCAAGGGAAGAGGTGGCGGAAAAGTTGGGCGGTCGTCTGCAGGAAGGGTGTGTTATTTTAGACAAGGAGCTGTTCGTCTACAACGAAGAAAGGAAGAAGTATATATATATGAAAGGCAATCTGACCATTCATCTGGGGGAGCATGAAATCGCCGCCTGCCTAAGGATTGCAGATTTGCAGAAAATATGCTAAAGACAAAAAGCTGCATGCAACAAGCGCGCAGCTTTATTTTATAAAAATTTTATAATTATCTTCAGGAAATTTCATGTTCGTGAGAGTATAATAAAACGCATAAATAAATTTATGCGTTTTTTGTTGCTATTGATTATGGAGATAGATGACGAGAAATTCGAAGAGGTAAAAAAGCAGGCCGAAGAATTTTATAAAACCATCGGCACAATAAAATGCCCTTATTTGAAAACGAATGTACATTTCAACACGGAAGGATTCGAGCATTTGCTGTCGAAGTCATGGAACAGGGGAAGGTCGAGGGTTGAGCAGTATACCCGGTTGAGATTGCTGCCTTTGGCGGTTAGGATTATCGCCAAAACGGCCACGCTGCAGGAATTCGACGAACGGAAGATTTTTGTCAGGCAAAAGATCAATTCACGGTGGGAAAAGCGGTTGAAGGCGGTTACCTATTATGTTTTTATCGCGGTTATCAGAGATCATAACGTCCGCCTGAAGGTGATCGTCAAAGAGATCGAGGGCGGGATAAGATTTTTTCACAGTTTATATCCTTCCTGGAAGGTGACAACCGATGGCAACGGCCACAGCAGAAAAGTTTTTTATTCGGGCAATCCGGAAGATGACTGACAATAAAAAAACACCCGTCTGCGGTTTATGTATTGACCGCGGGAGGGCCAAAGCCCTCACAGGTGTCTACCCACAGTATAACATATTCACCGAACATGTCAATGCGGATACGTTATTACTTTAGGTCATTTCCATTAAGGACGGGTTAATTTTTTATAACATAAGGGCTTCATAAAAATTTTAT
>CAYVIA010000001.1:41572-54410 GCA_964451485.1 uncultured Gammaproteobacteria bacterium | reverse complement strand
GCATTGCGGCAATACGCGGTTTTTTCGGTGTTTTAAAAATTACTTTTCAATTCAACTTCTGATATCCTTATGGGTTTTCGTAAAAGGTTTTTTGAAGCAGGTTATCCAGAAATAATTCAGGCCGTAGCGCAGGGCCATTTTAATAACGCCTTCCGCGGCCAGGCGCCGGCCGGATGTCAATATCGGCAAGCCGAAAGTGAATTTCGTCTGTCCGATTTTTTCGACCTTACGTCCGATATCGGTATCTTCACCATAAAAATCTATATTAGTATCATAACCCCCAATACGGTCCAGAGCCGCGCGGGTGATAATGTAATTGCCGCCCTGAAGCATACTGCCGGCGCGAAAGAGATAGTGCGTGAAGAGATAAAGTATTTTTCCGTTGATGTAATAAATTTTAACGAAAATTCTTTGCCATAAAGATAAATCGTAATAAATGAACGGGCCGCTCAGGGCGACAAGCCGGGGATGGCGGCTGAATTCACGAAAAACCTTATCGATCCATCCGCGCGTGAGCATAGTATCGGCATCGATATTCGCGATCAGATCGCCGCTGGAGGCGAGATAACCGGCGCGTCTGGCCCACAGGATCCCCTTTTTCTTCTCATAAACCGTTTTGACGCCCGGGAAGGACGCGGAGATTTCTCCGGTCTTATCCGTGCTCGCATTATCGACAACGATAATTTCCATATCGAAATCCCTGCCGTCTTTCTCCCGGAAAATAGATTTTAGGCATTTGGCGATATTTTCCTCTTCGTTATAGGCCGGAATAATAATGCTTAATTTCATATTCTTGGTTGTACAAATTTTTTATACACTCCTTCCCATTCCCGGGCGATCGCGGAAGTGGAAAATTTTCGCGCGAACAGGGCGGCATTGTGTCCGAGCGCTTTTCTCTTTTCGGGATGATCGAATAAAATCATGATCTTCTCCGCCATGGCCGCGTGGTCATGCGGCGGCACGATCAAACCGTTATTTTCATTTATATATTCCGGCAAGGCGCGGGCGCGAACCCCGATTACCGGCAGGCCGGAAGCCATGGCGTTGATCATGCTCATGCATTGGGTTTCCGCCGTGCTCGCGACCGCGAAGATTTCCGCGGCATGGTAAAGCCGGGCCATTTCCGCGGTTTCTATATATCCCAGGAATTTCACGCTGCCGGCGATTTTCAGTTCAGCCGCCAGTTTTTTAAGGTCCCTCGCGGCGCTGCCGTGTCCGGTAAGAGCCAGGGTAATATCGGGCAGCCGGGTGCGGGCGAGCGCTATCGCCCTTATGATCACGTCAATATGCTTTTCCGGGGCCAGGCGGCCGGTATAAACGACGGTCCTGGCGGATAAGCCGAATTTTTTCTTTAAAACGTGCCTGTCTTCGGGGCAATGATCGTTGTATAATTCCGTCGGTATCGGATTGGAAATTACCCGGCTGGATACGCGAAAACCGTTGGCCCGCATTTCGTCGATAATCGACCGGGAAGGCGCGCTCACGAAGCGGCAGCGGTTATAGTACCAGGCGGTATAAGCCGGACCCAGTTTGCGCAAAAATCCGGCCAAAGGGCCATTCCCGGTGAATTCGGTAATGGGCGTATGGCTCGTGCCCAGGAGAGGTTTACCGAGTATTTTGGCGGCCAGCAGCGCTTCGATGCCTGCGCCGAAGAACAGATGAGCATGGATTATGTCCGGATCGAATTTTTTCGTTTTAAGCCAGCGCCAAAAGGACGGAATGACCAGGCGCGATTGGCTCGTCGGGCCGGGATAGGGGAGAGAGGAAAAACGGCAAAACCGGACATTGTCTCCAAGATTGATTTCCCGTGGGAGCAGGCGCGATATATCATAATTCCGGCGCGAATACTTCGGCGCGCAAATCATTATTTCATGCCCCATCCGTCCCAGTTCTTTCGAGGTGATCGCGATCGAGTCGGAAATGCCGCTCATCTCCGGATAAAAGTTATCGGTAAAATGCGCTATTTTCATAAAGGTTACTTTTTCAGGCGCTTCTTGGCGTAACGCTCCAGCAAATAATATCCGCCCGCGATTACGAACGCGACCGCCACCGTTATGATTGCCGTATAGTCGAAATACTTACTGATGGCGAGATAGGCATAGCCGAAATAAGCGCCGATCAGCATAAGTAAAGCGCTTTTCGGCAGGGTACCCAAAGTGCAGTAGCCGATAAATTTCCTGAACGAAACCCGGCTGGCGCCGGCGGCCAGGATAATGACGCCGCCGATCCCGAGCGTGAATTTTCCGAAAAATAAAGCATTGGCGCTATGGCGCTCAAAGATTTTCTGCATATCTTTAACCTTTTGCGCCTTAATACCAAGGTAATGCCCCCATTTTTCGATGAACTGGTACCTGCCCCAGCGCCCGGCCAGGTAATAAAGGATATCTCCGGCCAAATCACCGCCAACCACTATCAGGTAGGCAGTCGGCCAATAAAAAAACCCCAAACGGCAAAGATAGCCGGCGATGACGGTAATAATAGGGCCTTCCGCCACGGTGATCGGAAAAAGTAAAAAATAGCGATATTGCGCCAAGAGCGAGAATATCGCGCTTAATGATAATGTCAGAATATGCATGTGTATAATAATAAACTATATTTCACCGAAAAGCAAAGCTTTGATAAAAATTGTTTTTTATCCCCCCCCTTTTTTTTCTTCCTGTATTATTATTGATTTTCCGTTTTGTAATTGTCCGGTTTGTTGTTTTCCATAGATATTATTTTATTGATTAAATCGCCCGTCATTATCGTCTTTGGCGGACTCGGCGCACATCTCACCGCAAAGGGGAGAGTACGCATTCTCTCCGGCCGCATTCTCATATTCTTCCTGTTCTTCCCGCGCGCGCTGCTCGTCCATATCTTCCCGCACAATCTCGGCGGGCGTCTCGTCTTTTCTGGTAAGCGTCAAAAAGACGACTAATCCCAAAATCATGGCAAGAAAAAGCGCGCTCGTGGCGGTCGTTCCCAGTCCCAGACCGCCGTCAGCGGGCGCCTGCGATAAATAGTCGCCGATCGACGCGCCGAGGGGCCGGGTCAGGATATAGGCCAGCCAGAACGCCAGCACCGCGTTCGTGGATTGATGCCTGTGCTCCGCGGCCAAAACCCCTTTAACGATATAATGCGCGATCGTGATGATCGCTATCATGCCGGCGAAAATCAACAATGAGGTAAGGTAGCCGAGATCAAACTGCTCCGCCACAAGATCGCCCGCCGCCGTGCCGAGCGCGAAAGTGAAAAGAATCGCGAGCCAGTAGAAGGTCTCGCGGCGAGCGCTGATGATCGAGTGCACCGATAGCGACCCCTCCACAGTATACCATACCGCGAAAGTAAGCGCCAGCGCCATGGAAAATACGAGCGTGGTCGTTTCCAGAGAAATCCCGAGATTGTCGGTCAGATTATCGGTAATCAACGTGCCCACAATGCTGATAAGAACGACCGCGAGCCAATAAGGCGCGGGAATATACTTTTTTGCCCTGAATTGAAAAAATAAGACGACAAAGAGCAGGGTGCCCATCACCAGCGACGTGCCGGTCAGCCCCAGGTTAAAAGCGCCGTTCAAATAGTCCGCCGCGGTCTCGCCGACCGTAGTGCATAAAATCTTGATGATCCAGAAGTAGATGGTAACTTCCGGCACTTTGTTAAGCATCTGCCTAACCCGGGAATTGCTAATCCCCATTTGTTCATTCATAGTGGTTAATTGCATAGAGATACTTAGAGATTGTCTGAAAAATATCTCTATATAATTTATTTTGCATTAATAATATATATAATTATTTGATACAAAAATGAATATTCTATGAATAATTCCTGATAACCATGCAATAATAAAAAATGGCAAAAAATGGAAAAAGCCTCCGGCCAAGGAAGCTTTTTCCGGTATGGGGCCGAAATATTTTAATCGGCGCTTTCCGCGTCATTAACTCCTGCTGTTTCGTTTTTCGTTTCTTGCTGATTGTTGTCATTATTTTCAACCCGCGGAACAGACCCATTGCCGGCATCAACTTTAACTTCTTGGTTCGCGATCTTTACCGCATAAACAAGAGTCCCGTTTTCATTTTCCAGTTTTACATCCGAGGCGGTACCGCCAATTTTAGTTTCGGCTATCTGCCGGGCTTGATCGGCCGTAATTTTAGCCAGCCCCGCCAAGGCCTGGTTTTCGTCCTGTTCGCTTGGCTCATTCGCGGTTTCTTTAACCGCGATGCTTCCTTGATCTGCCGGATCCTGAACTTCTTGTTGCGAGACAGCAGCCGGAGTTTGTGTAGCGGTATTATTTTGAGCGGCTACTTGGTACGCGCCCACTCCGCCGCCTCCCAAAAGAAGCCCCAGGGCTAACATGCTGACAACCTTTTTGTTCATATTTTTACATTCTCCGATTAGAATCTGGTGGCGAAGGCCGCAACCGTATTTTTTTACAACTTATTTTATACGGCAGAGCCCTCAGCGTCAGATTCTAATCAAAATTTATTATATTTTAATAAAATTTATCCGACCTTTATTATCTGAACTTAAATATAACAATTGAAAATGAATGGCCCGTGAATAAAAAACATCACGATTTAGATCGTGATGTTTTTGAAGCGGCGCTTAAATTTTGGCTCACGCTTGATGAATACTCCGTGAACAATCTTTAATCGGCTGTTTCCGCGCCGCCTTTGTCTTTTTTAATAGTCATTTCCTGCGCCAGGTGGCCGGGCGCGCTCACGATAACTTTGACATCTTTGGCGTCCTGGTTCTGGTAATAAGAGCTGTTCGGATTGGCGCGGAAATGTCCGGCTTGGCCGCCAATATCTATATGAACAGATTTTGTCTGATTGGCATCCAGTACGAAACCGGTCAGCGGCAGCTCGTATGACTCCTGATAATTATTTTGCAAATCGGTAAATTCATAATAAACCTTGAAGTCGCTAATCGCCTGCGCGCTATTATTTTTCAATATTATTTCCAAATGGTCCGGCGCGGCTTTTTGCGTTGCCTCGTCAATATTATTCTCCACCAATACGTTTTGGATGGCAAAATCATCGGCTCCGGCGGATTTTTGCCAGGGTTGATCGACCAAGGTCGGATTGTTATCCGCCTTATCGTTGATGCCGTCGCCGTCGGTATCCGGGTTTTGCGGATCGGTGCCCAGGACAACTTCCGCATTATCGGGAATTCCGTCTTTGTCCGTATCGACTCCCGCCGGCTGACTGGCGGTTTTTGTTGTTTTGTCCGCCGGCTGTCCGTTGGTATTTTTTACGGACGAATTATCGCCGCACCCGCTTAAAGCGGCCGCGGCAATCAACATCACCGACAAAAAAGCGCCGGTCTTGAAATGTTTTTTTATTTGTTCGTTCATAAATTTTTATGAATTAACTGTTTAATAAATTTTGGCTCCTGCGAAAGAAAATAATATCCGCCCAGACCCCGATCAATAAAAATAAAACGACCACCGCTATATTACCCCACTGATCCCGCAATATCGCGTTAAGCGCCTGGCCGTTATAATCCTTTTTAATGCCGAATAAGGCGAAAATCGACCGTTCGTAATGCTTGGTGACGGAAAGCTGTTCCACCCCGCCTCTGATCGTTTCGTAATGATTGAAGTGAGCCATTACTTTTTTTTCCTGCGGCCTCGATAACGCCATACTCATGAAAAATCCTCCCGGAACCTGGTTGTCCGGATCCATGGTATCGCCGATTTGCGGCATGATCAGCACGAACACCAGCCAAATGGCAAAAGAAATTATCAGGGCGTTAACGATGCTTTTTTGCTTAATCGACAAAATAAACGACAGGGTAAAAAATATCAGAATATATAAGGAGGAAAGAACGGTGAAAATACCCAGTTTGACGAAATCGATGCCGGTAAGCCCGGCGCCGCCGATGAAAGGCAATGTCAAAAGAATCAACAGGGCAACGCTCGCTATGGCAAAAAATACGAAAGCGAAATTTCCCAATATTTTGCCATAAATGATACTGCTTCTTTTTACCGGGCGGGTTAAAAGAAGCTTGATGGCCCTGGTGTTTCTTTCCTTAAAAACGCTGATATAGCCGAGAAAAATTCCCAGAATCGCCCCGATGATTTCGATGTAATCAACCACCCCCCTGAGCAAATTCAGGGGAAAAAGCTGCGGACTGGCCGCGGCGGGCAGCTTGCCCATGCTTTTAAGTATGGCCAGGGAATTATTATATTGCGTTACCTGGTCCCTGAAAATCAATTCCGACACGAATAAAGAAATAATCGTCAGGGCGAACAGCATTAATAATACATAGGCGAAAATTCTGCTTCTCTTTATATCTTTGAATTCTTTTTTTGCTATGATCAAGGTCTTATTCATACAGATCGCTTTGCGCCGGCTTTATTTTCCGAAAAAATAAAAACGCGGCCAGAAAAGAAAATATGTTCCAAAAAAATATTATCGAAATATTAAAGCCGTAAGCATACAGCGACGGCTGACCGCCCGGCAGATCGGCTACCCCTAAAACAGCGGCGCTTAATTCTTTGAAATGTTCGGAAATGGAAAAAGGCCAGACAAAATTATGAATATATGAGAGCACGGGCGAATTCAATATGTCGGTCGGCGGCAAAACCGGATTTAAGAGGCTGGTCGGATACAGGGCCGAGCTTAATTCGGGCAAGGCGAAAGTAATAATGATCCAGATGAATAAAGAATATAAAATAGCGCCGGCCGAACTTTTCATTTTCATGGCCAGGGCCAAAGACAACAGGGCAAATCCGAGCATATACAGAAAGGAAAGCGCGTAAAAGCCGAGAATTTTCAGGCCATTGGCAAAACTTAAGACGTGGAAAATACCGGCCGAAATCAAACTGATGGCAAGGGCGGAGAGAGTGATGATCGATAGAACATATGTTATCGCGAAAATTTTCCCTCCCAGCAGTTCTGTTTTGCTTACCTGCCTGGAGAAAATTAATTTTATGGTGCCGGAAATGCGGTCATTGATGCCGATAAAATACCCCAAAATAATAGAAACAAGAGAGCCGATCAAAACCACGTAAATGATCATATTTTTAATGATCGCCAGGGAGGAAACGTGCGCCAGGGGGAATGCCGGAATGGCTTGATGGTTGGCGGCTAATTCGGCTGTGGCCGCGTCATAAACGTTCCTGATAGTATGCTGGGCTGACCAGCCGATAAAAGTCGATAAGGCGGCCATAATAATAAAAACAGCCAAAAGAAGAAAAAAGGTTTTTTCCCGCAGTAAATATTTTATTTCTTTTCGGGCGATGATTTTAATCGTCTCTCCTGCTGTCATGTTTTTCGATATCTAAATAAATTTCTTCCAGAGAATTCTGGTTTTTGAATTTTGCCAATGAATTTTTTAAACTGTCCAGGTAAACCAGGCGGCCGTGGCTCAAGATACCGATGGTCTTGCAAATTTTACTCACTTCCGAAAGCAGGTGCGTATTCATGAATATGGTGATGTTCTTTTCCCGGTTTAACCGCAAAATCAGCTCGCGCAATTGTTTCATGCCGAGAGGATCAAGGCCGGAGGTCGGCTCGTCTAAAAACAGAATTTTGGGGTTATGCAAAATCGCCTGCGCTATGCCGATGCGCTGGCGCATACCCTTCGATAAATCACCGGCCTCTTTTCCGGCGTAATCGCCCGCTCCCAGGAAATCCAAAGTATCATTAATGATTTTTTCCGGATTTTTAATATCCGAAAGCCGGGCAAAGTATTCCAGGTTTTCATAAGCGGAAAAGGTCTGGTACAATTCCACGTTTTCCGGCACATAGCCGATAATTTTTTTGATTTCAAAAGGATGTTTCAGTAAATCAAAGCCGGCAATATCGGCCGTGCCGGAACTGGGATCGATCAGCGTAGTCAGCATATTGACGGTAGTTGTTTTTCCGGCGCCATTATGCCCCAAAAAACCGAATACGTCTCCGGCTTCCACGACAAAAGAAATACTATCGACCGCCCTGAAATCGCCATAGTCCTTGGTTAAATTTTTTATTTCGATAATTTTTTGCGCCATAAAAAATAAATAAAATTAAATAAAAATTGCCTGAACTTTTTCTCTTTCCAGAATCACTTATGTTTATGCAGGATTTTTTTCATGAAAATCAAGGCCAACGGGCAGGGAAATAACTACTTCGGTGCCTTGGTTAAGTTTGCTTTTAATGTCGATCGTTCCCCGGTGCAATTTGACGATCTCTTGCGCGATCGACAGCCCCAGCCCCGCCCCGCCGGATTGTTTGGCGTGGGAATGTTCGGCTTTATAGAATCTGTCGAAAACATGCTTTAAGTCGCTCTCCGCGATGCCGATGCCGGTATCGGCAATTTTTAATACTGTCAGATTTTTATTTTTTTTCAAAGATACTGTTATCTTTCCATGCGGCTTGTTGTGATCGATGGCATTTTTTATCAGATTGGCCAATAGCCGTTTTAAACAGGCCTTATTGCCGTTCATATATAATTCTTCCTGAACCTCGCTCGCCACCGCGATACTTTTCTTCTCCGCGCAGGGGCGCATCAGTTCGATCTGCCGGTGAATTAACCCGCTAAAATTAAAGCTGGAAAATTCCGTTTTCCGCGAATTGTCGCTTTTGGCCAGAAATAACAGATCATCCACCATGGCCGACAAATAATTAATTTCTTCCAGCGAGTCCCTGACTATTTTTTTATATTCTTCTTTGCTGTTATCGCCGCTCAAAACCGCCTCCGCGCCGGTTTTCATGACCGTTAGGGGAGTGCGCAATTCATGGGCGGCATCGGCCACGAATTTTTTCTGCCTCATATATGACGATTCAATCGGTTGCAGGGTTTTACCCGCCAGGTAATAACTGAATCCGGCGATGAGAAGAACAATCATCGCATCAATAGTAATCAAAATAGTTTGCAGCTGATCCTGCGCCTTGTCAATAATTTGCGTTTCAACATTGGCTTCGTTTTCAAAGCCCGGCCCGTCATATTCAAAGTTAGAGGTAATATTTTTTACGAATAGTCCGTAAACCGCTAAACTGAAAATAATCAAAATAATACATACCCCGGCCGTATAGTAAGCGGTAAGTTTCAGGCGCGCGCGCAAAAAAGGATTATTCCTGAAATTGATAGCCCACGGAGCGAATTGTTTTGATATATTGTTCATTTTTATCATCTAATTTTGAGCGCAGCTGCTTGATATAAACATCGACGATATTCGAAAACGAATCGAAAGCGAAATCCCAGCAATGATCGAGTATTTGTTCACGATTAACAACCTGCCCTTTATTCCTGATCAAATATTCAAGCAAAGCATATTCTTTGATGGTTAATTTTAATTCTTCTCCGTCTTTTTTGGCTGTATGCTTGGCGTTATCTATGGTAATATCCCGGGCGCTTAGAATCTCGGCTTCTTTTTCTTTCGGCCGGCGGAGCAATGCCCGTATCCGGGCCAATAATTCTTCCAGCTCGAACGGCTTCACCAGATAATCGTCGGCCCCGCTATCCAAACCCTCCACCCTGTCGTCAAGCTCTCCCTTGGCCGTAAGCATCATGATCGGCAGAGTGATGTCTTTCTCCCGCAAATTTTTACAGACGGTAATGCCATCCTTTTTCGGCAGCATGATATCCAAAATCAACAGGTCGTATTCGCCGAAAACAGCGCGCTTTTCGCCGGCCTCGCCGTCATAAACGCAGTCCGCCGTATAGCTTTTCTGTTCCAGCGCCTTTTTGATATAACCGGCTAATTTTTGATTGTCTTCCACGATTAGTATGCGCATAAATGTATTTTACGGCAATGAAATGAATAATTCATGAACGCTTATTAAGACATTATTATACCATGATTAAATATTTTTTCCCAGACCTCTGCCTCAACATTCCTCAACATTCTGCTTTGATAAAAATTGTTTTTTGTGTTATGCTTATATCATAAATTATGCGCAATTATTTAGCCAGACAAAAAAAATACTGGTCCAACGGGAAGTTTTTCGCTTCCGCCGTGTGGGGAATCATGATTTTTCTTACCAGCCTGGAGGCCAATTTTTTGGCGTCATTTTACGCCACGGACAGGGCAAGCAGTTCGGTCAATGATTTGATTTTAAGCAATATTCCGGTGGTTAACGTCAATTTGATCGTTTCCGAGGGAGCTTTGTTTTTCGTGATTTTTATTTTTGTCCTCCTCGTTTTCGAACCGCGCCGGATACCGTTCATCCTAAAAAGCTTAGCTCTCCTGGTGCTGATACGCTCGGCTTTCGTTACCCTGACGCACCTGGGACCCTTTCCGGAGCGTTCCTATCTCGACCCGACGGATTTGATGATACGCTTTAACACCGGCGGGGACTTTTTTTTCTCCGGCCACACCGCCCTGCCTTTCCTTATGGCCCTGGTCTTTTGGGACGAACGTTTTATTCGCAATGTTTGCCTGGCGGGTTCCGCGATTTTCGGCGCGAGCGTTCTGCTGGGACATCTGCATTATTCGATCGACGTGTTTTCCGCTTTTTTCATCACTTACGGCGTTTTTCATATTGCCAGGCATTATTTTCCGCATGATTACGAATTATTCCATAAAGGCATTAAATCATGATTATCTTTACGGAAATATGTTTTCGGGCCGCAAGCCGGTAATTTTTTAATTTCATGGCGGAAAAAATAGCCAATATCGCAAAAAATGCATCTTTTTTCACCTTCGCGTTGATTCTGCAGAAAATTATCAGTTTCACCTATTTTACTATCCTCGCCCGCAATCTCTTGCCGGAAGACCTGGGAAAATATTATTTCGCTCTCTCCTTTACCGCCATTTTCGCTATTTTTATCGACCTGGGATTGTCGAACGTATTGATTCGGGAGACGGCAAAGGCGAAGGAAAGGGCCGAAGAATTTTTGGGCGGCGTGTTGGCCATAAAATTACCGTTGGCATTGATGTCGCTACTGGCCGTTTTGACCACGGTTAACCTGCTTCATTATCCCGCATTGACGCGGCACCTCGTTTACCTCGCCTGCGTCTGTATGCTGCTCGATTCTTTTACCCTGACTTTTTTCGGCCTGATTCGCGGTTTTCACAATCTTAAGTTCGAAAGCATAGCGGCCGTGATGTACCAGGTGATTACTATGTCCTTCGGTCTCTTCGCCCTTAAAATGAATTTCGGCCTGTTTTGGGTGCTGGCGGCCCAGGCGGCGGCCAGTATCGGCAATTTTCTTTATTCGTTCTCTCTCCTGAAATTCAGGTGGAAGCTGCCGATCCGTCCCGTTTATGACCGCCTGCTGATAAAATGGATCGCGGGCATTGCCGCGCCTTTCGCCCTTTTCGCCGTTTTTCAGCGTCTTTATACTTACCTGGATACGGTTCTGCTTTCGGTCATCTCCGGCGACAGATACGTGGGGCTCTACCAAATCGCCTTTAAGATAACATTTGCCCTGCAATTCCTGCCCATGGCTTTTATCGCCTCGCTCTATCCGGCTTTCGCTTCCTATTGGCAGAATAACCGCGAGCAGCTGGTGGTCTCTTTCGAACGCGCCATGAACTACCTGATCATCATCTCCCTGCCCATCAGTATCGGTATCATCGCGCTCGCGGACAAGATTATATTACTGTTCAAGCCGGAATATATGAGCGCCGTTCTGCCTCTGCGGCTCGCCATGGCCGCCTTGTTTTTTATTTTTATCAATTTTCCGGTCGGCGCTTTGCTTAACGCCTGCGACCGGCAGAAGATCAATACGAGGAATATGGGCATAACTTTGGCGTCGAGCGTGCTTCTTAACCTGCTCCTGATCCCGAAGTGGCAGGCAGCCGGCGCCAGTTTGACCGTGGCGATATCGAATATCGTGCTCTTCACGCTGAACATGTCCCACGCCTCGAAAATTATCGCTTACCGGCCGCGCAGGATTATTTCTACCCTTGCCAAGGCCCTGTTGTCCGCCGCGGTTATGGCTATGGCGGTTATAAGCACGAAACATGCGGTTAACATATTCATCGTTATCATGCTTTCCGGATTCGTCTATTTTCTCGTCCTGTTCCTCGTGCGCGGCTTTAGAAAGGAGGATATCGCCGGAATATACGCGTCATTCCGCAAAAAAGTGTAGTGAAGTTTTAAAATTTTATGAAAACACTGCTTATCACCTTAGAATACCCGCCTTTCAAAGGCGGCGTAGCCGATTATTATAGCCACATCGTGAAATATTGGCCTAAGCCGGATAATATCGAGGTGTTAGACAACAGCGGCGGCAAATTGGAGAAAAAATGGCTGTGGCCCAAATGGCTTCTCTCGCTTTTTTATTTATATCGGACGATAACGCGTAAAAGAATCGAGCATATCATCGTCGGCCAGGTTCTGCCGCTGGGCATAATCGCTTATTACGTAACCCGGATCACGAAGACCCCTTATACGGTTTTTCTTCACGGTATGGACTTCACTTACGCTCTGCGCACGAAACGAAAGAAGCGCGTAACCGGGAAAATATTGCGCCAGGCCGCGCATATAATTTGCGCCAGCGAGTTTACGGCGGGGTTGGCCAGGGATTTTCTTGGGGAGCGAGACGCCGGCAAGATAGAGGTGGTTAATCCGGGAATAGATGCGGATGAATTAGGAATTACGCATTACGAATTACGAATAAAGCGTTTGCGGGAAAAATATGATCTTTCCGGGAAAGTTATTTTATTCAGCGTCGGCCGGCTGGTGAAAAGGAAGGGTTTCGATAAGGTTATCGAGGCCATGCCGGAAGTCGCCAGATCGGTGCCCAATCTTTATTATTTTTTGGCAGGCGACGGACCGGACAAGAAGTACCTGTACGACAAGGCCGAAGGCGTACCCAATATTTTCTTTTTGGGCCGTGTAGACGACGAAACCAAGTGGGCATGGATGAACGCCTGCGATATTTTCATCACGCCGGCAAGGAGGATCGGCGACGATTTCGAGGG
>CAYVIA010000001.1:28937-41472 GCA_964451485.1 uncultured Gammaproteobacteria bacterium | reverse complement strand
ATTCCCGTCTATAACCAGGCGAAGCAACTTGATAAGTGTCTCGCGGCCATATCCGGGCAAACATACGATAATTATGAGATTATCGTGGTTAACGACCGTTCTACCGGCCGGCTAAGCTGGGTATATAAAAAATATTCGCGTGTCTTCGGCTATAAGCTCGAATGGATAAATAACCAGACGAACCACGGCGCGCCATACGCCCGCAACAAGGGATTTGCGGCGTCCAGGGGCGAATTCGTGATTTTTTGCGATGCCGACGTGGTGATGAGGCCCGAAATGCTTTCTTTTATGCTTGAGGCGCTGAAAGAAACCCGGGAAGCCGCTTATGCCTATTCCTCTTTTAAGTTCGGCCGGAAAACGTTTCGCCTGTGGCCTTTCGATGCCGACAAGCTGAAAATTATGCCCTATATCCATTCTACCTCATTAATCCGGCGGGAATGTTTTCCCGGCTGGGATGAGTCGCTTTCCCGCCTGCAGGATTGGGACCTTTGGCTGACTATGCTTGAGGCCGGGCATAGCGGCACATGGATCGATAATATTTTATTCACTATTATCGATACCGGCGGTACCATGAGCGCCTGGCTGCCGTCTTTCAGTTATAAATTTTTTCCCTTTCTCGCGGGGGTAAAAAAATATAAACAGGCCGTAGAAATCGTGAAAAAAAAGCACGGAATTGACTAATTGAAGTTAAAACGCTATAATAAGACAATATGAAAAAAATAATATACATATCCGCTATTTTGTTCGCCGCGCTGTTCGTGTTGATCCAGCTGAAAAATGAGATTATGCCCGGTTTTTCGCTGCAGGAACCGCCTGTACCGAGTTTAGTCATAAACGGCAAGACCGTGGAAGTGGAAATCGCCGACAACTTCGAGGCGTGGCGCCAGGGATTGAGCGATCGCGAGTCCCTGGACGCGGACCGGGGAATGCTGTTCGTCTTTCCTGACAAGCAAGTCAGAACTTTTTGGATGAAAAACATGAATTTCCCCCTGGATATAATCTGGATCAGCGATGACGAGGTGGCGGGAATCAGCGCCGATCTTCCGCCGGAGGGCGAAGCCCCGGCCCGAACCTACGGCTCGATTTCCCCCGTCAATTACGTGCTGGAGGTCAATGCGGGCTTTGCGGCCCAATACCACATTAAGGCAGGGGATAGCGTGGTGATTAATAGATAAAAAGCTTTGTAACGATGAATTATTCCATCTTTAAAAGAACTTTTCTGTTTATTTTTCTGGCCGAAATACTCTCCTTCATCGGTTATTTACTGTCTCCTGTCAACCAGGCAGTTTTTTTTGTTATTGCCGCCGCGGCGCTGGTTTTGTCGCTTTATAACCTCAAATACGGCGTTTGGATGGCCTTGGCGGAGCTGTTTATCGGGTCGAAAGGATATTTGTTTTATTTTACCGCCGGGGGGCTGGTCGTGTCGATCAGGATCGCTTTATGGATCATCATCATGTCGGTCTGGTTCGCCGGTTTGTGCAAAAAATTTGTACAAACGAAAAAGGTGGACCTTGCGGACGAGGCCATGCGCGCGCGAAAAACCTTATTGCCGTATTTTTTTCTTCTTTTCGCGGTTGTCTGCCTGGGAGCGTTAAACGGCCTTTTGCGGGGGAATCCGGGGGCCGATATTTTTTTCGATTTTAACGGCTGGCTCTATTTGACTTTGCTTTTGCCGGTTTATCGGATCGTATTTGCCGGGACCGGAGAAGACAAAAAGGCCGCGGAGAGGGTTCGCTCTGGCCTGTCCGCCCTTGGACAGGTTTTTGCGGCTTCCGTGATTTGGCTTTCCTTTAAGACCTTTTTCCTTATTTTTATTTTTTCCCATGATCTCGAATCGATAGCGCCCGCCATCTACCGCTGGGTAAGAGAGAGTGGAGTAGGGGAGATAACCCGCATGGAGGGCGGATTTTACCGTATTTTTTTTCAGTCGCATATTTTCGCGCTGGCCGGGTTCTTGATTTTTCTTTTCGTTGCGACCCGGTATATAAACAGGGAAAGAGTGGTATTCAGCCGGTATTTTATGGCTATTTTTGCCATGATCTCGATCCTTTTGTCGGTTAATCTGATAAGTTTTTCGCGCAGTAACTGGGCCGGTTTGATCTTCGGTATTATCCCGGTTGTGGCTTATCAACTGTGGATGACGAAAAAAAAACGGTTCAAAAAATTATCGATTACTATGACCATGCTCGCGGCTTCGTTGGTTTTGAGCATCGGTATAATAGCCGCTATCGTGAAATTCCCTTACCCCGGCTCAACAGGCAATTTTAATACCGGACTTCTCTCGGAAAGGGCCGGTCAGGTAACGGGTGAAGCGGGCGTTTCTTCGCGCTGGAATTTACTGCCCCCGCTAGCCGCTAAGATAGTGGCAGCGCCCGTTTTGGGCCAAGGGTTCGGTGCGACCGTTACCTACCGGACGAACGATCCCCGCATTCTCGCAAGTTCCGCCAATGGCGAGTACACGACTTATGCCTTCGAGTGGGGATGGCTCGATATCTGGCTGAAAACCGGCATCATCGGCATAGCGGCTTATCTTTTACTGCTGGTAATGATTTTTAAAGCTGGCATATCAGTGTCGTCCGGGGAGGAAAACGCGGGAATAGTTCCGGGAATGCTTATCGGCCTCGCCGCTATTATCGTGGTGAATTTTTTCAGCCCCTATCTCAATCACCCCTTGGGGCTGGGGTATATTATCCTCTGTGCCGTAACCATAGACGGTCTTAAAAGCGCCGGTATCCGGAAGCGAATATCGCCCGCGCCACAGCCCGCGCCACCCCTTGCTTAAATTTAAAAATTGATGTATATTTTATATTGTATTAAAAATTATCCACCCAAACGCCAAAGTTTATCTCAAAAAGGCATGCGGGGGTAATGATTTATGCCAAATCAAATTATTTCCAAAGAAGGGTACGAAAAATTAAAAAAAGAGCTCGACCACTTAACCAACGTTAAGCGGCGGGAAATAGCGGAGCGCATCCAGAGAGCCAAGGATATGGGGGACTTGAGCGAAAATGCCGAATATGCCGAAGCCAAGGATGAGCAGGCATTCAACGACGGCCGCATCGCCGAATTAACGTTGATGCTCAAGAATCTGACCATCGTCGAGAACGGAGGAGAGAAAGGCGTCGTGGGCATGGGGTCGAAAGTAACCGTGAAAACCAACAATGAGAAGAAAGATTACCACATTGTCAGCTTCAACGAAGCGGATCCGCTGGCCGGGAAAATATCGAATGAATCGCCTTTAGGCAAGGCATTTCTGGAGAAAAAGAAAGGCGACAAAGTAACGGTCAGCACTCCCCGCGGCGAAGTCGAGTACGAAATTCTGAGGATAGAATAAAAATTTCGAAAACTTTTTTTAAAATTGTAGGGACAGAACATTGTTCTGTCCCTACTTTTTATTTTTGACATTTAGCGAAAAATATTTTACAATAATATTAGGGAAATACTATTTCCTAATTTTGTAATATTATAGAATTTACGTGATAAATTTAAATTCAGAAAATGCTGGCTGATATTCACTGATTTTTTGACTTGGCGCATTCTAACTCCATTCGCCACCGAAAAAAAATCAGTGAATATCAGCCAGCTGGCGAACAATCGCGTAAGTCCTGGTATAATGAAAATTATGACAAACAGTAAAGAAAAAATCAGCGAATACGATGAACGCCTGAAGAAATTGGAGGAATTGAAAAAAAAGGGCATAGATCCGTATCCGGCCAAAACCAACCGCACCTATGAAATCGGCCGGGTTTTGGGCGAATTCGGGGATTTGGAGAAGAAAAAAGAAAAAATATGCGTCGCCGGACGCCTGCGCGGCAAGCGCGGACACGGCAACCTTACTTTCGCCCACCTGGAAGACGGTACGGGGAAAATGCAGATCGCTTTTTCCAAAAAAGAGATCGGCGCCGACAGCTATAAGCTGTTCGATAAATATGCCGACGTGGGCGATTTTATCGAGGTCGCCGGGACCTGTTTTACCACCCACAAAGGCGAACCCAGCGTGATGGCGGGGGAGTGGAGGATACTCACCAAGTCCCTGCGGCCATTGCCCGATAAATGGGCGGGGCTCCAGGACGAGGAGGAGAAATTGCGCAAGAGATATCTTGATATCATGTTCGATCCGGAATTGCGCGAATTAATCATCAGGAGGACTAAATTTTGGGACGCGGTGCGCCGCTTCATGAAAGATGACGGTTTCCTGGAAGTGGAAACGCCGGTGCTGGAGATTACCACGGGCGGGGCGGACGCGCGCCCGTTCATTACGCGCCATAACGCTCTCGATACGGACGTTTATTTGCGCATTTCTATGGGGGAACTCTGGCAGAAGCGGCTGATGGTGGCGGGATTCCCCAAGACCTTCGAGATCGGACGCCAGTTCAGGAACGAGGGCATGGACGCCGAGCAT
This sequence comes from uncultured Gammaproteobacteria bacterium, assembly GCA_964451485.1. Taxonomy (GTDB): domain Bacteria; phylum Patescibacteriota; class Patescibacteriia; order Patescibacteriales; family UBA12075; genus CAYVIA01. The sequence goes on along the minus strand of CAYVIA010000001.1, from coordinate 37,070 downwards.
CTGCAGGACTACACCCAGATGGAGTTTTACTGGGCTTATGCCGATTATAAAATGGGCATGTCGCTGGTGGAAAAACTTTTCCGCTACGCGGCCGAAGAAACGTTCGGCACGCTTAAGTTCAAAATCCGCGGTTTTAACATCAATTTGGGTAAAAAGTGGGAAATGTACGATTACCGGGAAACGATTAAAAAATATACTGACGTAGACATAACCAAAGTCAGTCTTAATGAGATAGAGAAAAAACTTAAACAATTGGGGGTCAAATACGATAAACAAGGCTGGAATATCACGCGGGCAATCGACAATCTTTGGAAATACTGCCGGAAGGATATTGCCGGACCGGGCTTTTTGACCGGCACGCCGCTCGTGGTTTCGCCGCTGGCCAAGCGTTTGCCGGAGCGTCCGGACGCGGTGCAAAGATTCCAGGTAATCATTGCCGGCTCGGAGCTGGGCAACGGCTACTCGGAGCTGAACGATCCGCTCGATCAGGCCGGGCGCTTCGCGGCCCAGCAGAAACTGCGCGAGGGCGGTGATGAGGAGGCCCAGATGTATGACCGGGATTTCGTGGAAGCGCTCGAATACGGCATGCCCCCGACCTGCGGCTTCGGCATGAGCGAGCGTATTTTCGCCTTTTTGGCCGGCAAGTCCGTGCGCGAGTGCCAGATTTTCCCGCTGGTGAAGCCGAAGTCATGAAACAGGGAGCACGAAACATGAAACAAAATTTTTTTTCAATTATTTAATCTTAATCGTATGCTGGATATCAAATTTATCCGGGAAAATCCGGATTTGGTGAAAAAAAATACCGCCAATCGGCTGGTTAAAATCGATATCGACCGTCTGCTCGATCTCGATAAACAAAGGAGAGAGATGGAAACCAAAATCGGGGAATTAAGAGCGAAACGGAACAAGGGCTCGAAGACCAAACCGACAGCCGAAGAGATCGAAGAGATGAAAAGCGTCGGCGCGGAGATAAAGAAACTGGAAGAGGGGATGGGGCCGGTTGAGGAAGAATTGCGCGCTCTTCTGCTGGCCGTGCCGAACATAACCCACGGAGACGTGCGTGTCAGCGACGACGAGAACGACAACCCCGTGCTCGATACTTTCCGCGAACCGACGAAATTCGATTTCGAACCGCTTGATCATGTCCAGCTCGCGGAGAAGTTAGATTTGATCGATTTCGAACGCGCCACCAAGGTGAGCGGCGCTAAGTTTTACTACCTTAAAAACGAGCTGGCTATTATGGAATTCGCGCTTATCCGTTACGCGCTCGACATCGCCTTGAAGCACGGTTTTACGCCTTTTTCCACGCCGGATATGGCCAGGCGCGAGGTGCTTGAGGGACTCGGGTTCAATCCGCGGGGAGAATCCACGCAGATTTATAATATCGAAAACTCCGATTTAAGCTTGATCGGCACGGCCGAGATTACCATGGGCGGTTACCACATGAACGAAATATTGGATGAGGCGGAACTACCGAAAAAATATATCGCCGTTTCCCATTGTTTCCGCACCGAGGCCGGCAGCTACTCTAAGTTTTCCAAAGGTATTTTCCGCGTTCACCAATTCACGAAAATCGAGATGTTCCAATACGTAACTCCGGATAAGTCCGAAGAAGCGCATAAAGAATTATTAGCGATCGAGCGTGAGATATTCGAGGGACTCGATATTCCGTTCCGCGTGGTCGATCACTGTACGGCCGACCTCGGGGGGCCTGCCATCCGCACTTTCGACCTTGAGGCCTGGATGCCCGGCAAACCCAGCCCGGATGGCGGGGCAGGGGACTGGGCGGAAATTACTTCAACTTCCAACTGCACGGATTACCAGGCGCGCGGACTCAATATAAAATACAAGGACAAAAACGGTAAAAAAAATTTCGTGTATATGTTAAACGGTACGGCTGTGGCCGTAAGCCGCGCCCTGATCGCCATTATGGAAAATTACCAGCGCTCTGACGGCTCGATCGTCGTACCGGAGGTATTGCGGGAGTATATGAGCAGTTTGGAAGTCATAAAAAGATAATAAACCAGACAAAATCTATCGAAAAAGTTTAAAGCGGCTGATAAATAATGACCGGCAGTTTTTCGGGATAATGAAATAAAAATCATGAAAATCATGTGAAATCAGATAAATCAAGGTTAAAAATAAAACTCGCCCTGCTCTCGGGCGGGGTTTCGGGCGAACGGGAAATTTCCCTGGCTACCGGGGAAGAGATTTATGATACGCTCGACAAGGATAAATACGAAATTTTTCGCTATGACCCGGCTACCGACCTGAAACGCTTCATGAACGACTGCCTGGAGCGTAAATTCGAGCTGGTTTTTCCAGCCCTGCACGGTCCCTTCGGGGAAGACGGAAAACTGCAGGGCATGCTCGACCTCCTCGGGGTGCCTTACGTTTTTTCCGGCACCTTGGCGAGCGCCCTGGCCATGAATAAATATAAAACTAAGATTATCGCCCAGGAACTGGGAATAGAGACAGCCAGAAGCGTAATTCTGCGCAGAGGCGGCGGCCAGGACCGGATTTACCGAACAATCAGCCGCAACGAAGAGATCGTCAATGAAGAAAAATACGGACTTAATGATATCGTCAATCTTTTGTCACTGCCTATCGTCATAAAGCCGATGGAGCTCGGCTCCTCGGTCGGCGTCAGTATCGCCAAAAGCAAGAATAAACTCGCCAGCGGTATTACCGAGGCTTTCAATCATGGATCGGAAATCATGCTCGAGCAATATATCGCCGGCAAAGAACTGGCCGCGGCGGTTATGACCGAACAAACGCCGAAAGGAGAGGGCGAAGGCGGAATAAGATTCAAGGCCCTGCCCTTGGTGGAAATAACTCCGCAGGTTTCTTCCTGGTTCGATTATCGCGCCAAATACGAGAAAGACGGCAGCCGGGAAATATGTCCGGCTCGCGTCCCGGATACGGTTAAAGATCATGTGCAAAAAATGGCTGTCAGGATCTTCGCGGCCATCGGCTGCAAAGACGTGGCCCGCGCGGACTTCATCTTCGGCAAGAATAACGGCAAAGTGTACTTTTTGGAAATCAATACCATCCCCGGCATGACCAAGACGAGCTTGGTGCCCCGCGCCGCCCGCGCCGCCGGCATGTCTTTCTCCGAATTTTTGGATAAACTGATAGAGGGCGCGCTTCGGGGAAGGAATTAATATGTTTCCACGCACGAAAAATTTACGCTTGAGCATTATTAAACAGATGGAACTGCGCGCCTCGCAGTATCCGGATGTTATTTCGTTAGCGCAGGGGATTCCGGATTTCGACACGCCCGGCTGCATCAAGAGAAGGGTGGAAGCCGCTCTCGAGAGGGGGGTGGTGGCGCGTTATTCGCTTTCCCCGGGACTTCCCGAACTGCGGGAACTGATCGAAATTTCGCTCGCGCGCGAGAATATGTACTACGACTGGCAGAAAGAAATTATCGTTACGGCCGGCGCTATCGAAGCTCTGACCGCCGCCATCCTCACCGTAACCGAGCCCGGGGACGAGATTATTATTCCCGACCCGACCTACGTCAGTTATCGCGAGGCCATAGTCCTTGCCGGCTGCCGGCCGGTTTACGCGCCGCTTGACGAAGCCGGGGGCTGGGCATTCGACCCGGATAAATTCGAACCGCTTATTACGGAGCGCACCCGCGCCATCTTCTACTGTAATCCCAATAACCCGACCGGCACGGTTTATTCCCGCGACCAGTTAATGAAACTCGCCGGCCTGGCCGTTAAGCATGATTTATTTCTTATATCCGATGAAGTTTACAAGGATTTCATATACGATGCGAATACGGAAAATGCGAATAAACTATTCAGCTTAGCTGAAGTGCCCGAGTTGAGAAAGAGGGTGATCAGAATTTTTTCCTTTTCCAAATCATACGCCATGACCGGCTGGCGCGTGGGCTATATCCATAGCGACGAATCGGTGATCCGGGAAATCCTTAAAGTGCACGACTGCCTCGTTACCTGCGCGCCGGTTATTTCGCAATATGCCGGCCTGGGCGCCCTCGAGATGGGGGAGAGCGACGTGAAAAAATTCAGGGAGCAGTATAGGAAAAGGCGCGACCTGATCTGTGCCCGCCTGGATGAATTAAAAGACTTTTTTAGCTATACCAGGCCTGATAGCGCTTATTATGTGTTCCCGCGGGTTAAAGGTATGTCTGACTCACGCGCATTCGCGCTCGATTCGCTCGAGCGTGCCCAGGTGGCGGTCGTGCCGGGAGTAGCTTTCGGTCCCGGCGGCGAGGGCCACGTACGCATGAGTTTCGGCCGCAGCGAGCGGGATATCAATACGGCCTTTGACAGAATAACCACGTCATTGCGAGCGTCCAGATAAGCGTTTAATGGCGCGGGAATAATGATGAATGTAGAAATGATCTTAAACCAACCCAAGAGTCGCGGACGCGTGGCAATCCCGCGGTGAGTCATATTTTGGCGCTGTAACTTATCATGGGTTTGTTTACCCCGGGATTGCTTCACGCCAGCGCCTTTCTACTGCTGGCGATATTCTGTTAGACCCGAAGTTAAAATATGAAAATTAATTTGGTCAAGGCGTTCGCAATGACAAATAAAAAACGAGCATAAAGCTCGTTTCAAAGTACGTTATTTATTCTTTTTGAAACTCAATGAATTTATCTGCGGATCGGTGTGCCGTCATCACCATCCAAGTAATTCATAAAAACGGATCCCGCAATGCACAAAATAATAAATATGAGCCATACCATAAACATTACCTCCTTGTTATTCCGGTTCAGTGAATTCGAGCGAATCAATATCTAATTTCCCGTCCTTGAACTCGAATTTGGCGGCCAGAGTGTATTCGCCGTTCATGGGAATTTTAGATTTTTTCAGGGCCGTAGTGATTTTTATTTCGTTTTTGCGTTTTTCTTCATTACGTCCTTTGCCTTTGCCGTCAAAATAATAAAAAATAACGGTAAAGATAAATAACGAGCAAAGTAAGATTAAACCCAGGAATGCGTTCATAACATTACCTCCATTGTTTGATTGATTGATGTAAAAAGAACAAGCGCTATGATATAAAGACATTAACAAATTTATGATATTTAGTCAAGCCATAAAACCCATATTCAGATTTTTACTGAAAGTTTATCTTAAATGGATAACGAGGATCGTGCTTTTTATCCAGATGCCGAAAATTATCGCCATTGCCGGTAGTACCAATAAGGCGTTCGTCAGGGAAGAAGTAACGAATATTTTGCTGAAATCAGGTAAAAAAGTGCGTGCCAACCCCAAAAGCTTCAATACCGGGATCGGTTTGCCCCTGGCTATCCTTTCCCTGCCGAGCGGCTATAATTCTTACCGCGCCTGGCTGCCGATCATCTGGCGGGCAGCCACGCGGCTCTGGCAGGGGGATTTCCCGCAGTATCTGGTCATCGAACTGGGGGTTTCACTGCCCGGCGACATGAAATATCTCCTGTCGATCATCGAACCGGACATCGTTATCATTACCGACATCACCCAGCGCTACCTGGACGCGTTTTCGGACATGGACCGCCTGGCAGGGGAGTACGAGTATCTGGCGAAGTCGCTTGATGCGGACAACTTATTGATACTCAACCACGATAACCCGCGTGTCAGAAAAATAGAAAAGGTCTCGCCGGCGCGGGTAACCACTTTCGGGTTAAACTCCGACGCTGACTGGCAAGCCGTAGAAACAGAGAAGACCGACAACGGACAGCGCGTTACCGTTATCCACGGCCGCGACAAACAAACGCGCGAAATAAAACGCTTCGGCCAACATCATATTTACGCCCTGCTTGCGGGCTTAATAATAGGGGACTATGCTGCCGCAAAGAAACAACACTCCGCATAAAAGGAGAAAATACAGGAAAAAAGGGAAATCGTTTTATGATACCGGGGATTACGCCAATCCTTTCTTTCCCCAGGGGAAAAAACGGGGCGGATACCGCCTCCCATGGAAGGCGAAGGTTATCGTGGGCGGTGTTTTGTTGTTCTTGGCCGCCGGCGCCTGGTTCTTTTTTTATTCGAATTTTTTCACTATTAAGAATATCGATGTGCGGGGTGGCCCGATAATCGAAGCCGGGACCATGGAAAAATTCGCGCGGCAACAGATGAACGGAGATTTTTTCATTCTTTGGCCGCAAAAAAATATTTTCTTTTTCGACAGCCGGAAGTTAGCGGATGACCTAAACGCCAAATACGCTTTCGACCGGCTGGAAATAAAGAAAAAACTGCCCCGCACCCTTATTATAAATTTCACGGAGAAAAAATATGCTTTTATCTGGCAGGAAGGCGACAAGTATTATTACGCGGATGCGGCGGGCGATATCATTACCGAGGTAAACCTGCTTGAGGTGGAACAAAAGGATTATCCGATCATCGATAATCTTACCGGCCAGGCGACAGCCAACAATCATATAGCCGTCGATAAGAAATATTCCGATTACGTCCTGAAGTTATTTCGCGCCTTCGGCGATGAGGCCGCCAGGGGACAGCTGGGCGATGATTTTAAAATCGAACGCTACGTGCTGGACGCGGAGATCGACACAGTCAAGGTCAGGACGGAAAACGGGCCGGAGATCTATTTCAACACCGAGGAGCCGGCAGACAAGCAGATAAACAAACTTATCATCGTCAAGAACGAAAAGCTCAAAGACGATTTCGCGGATAAGTCGTATATTAATCTTAAATTCGGTGACAGGGTGTATTATCAATAAACCCGGCATTTACTAAAGTAGTAATAAGATATATAATAGTAGATATCTTATAATCTTTTCTCGATAATCATATGGAACTCTTATTCAAAATCGTTTTCGGTTTGGCTATTATACTTTTTTGTTTGGTGGTGATTGGCGTGTTTTTACTTATAATTAAAATATTATTTTTAGCTTATCCGGAAATAACCCTTATGGGCATTACCATGACGCCGGCGTTATAAAGGAGGTTAAGGAGGTTAAAAATCCCACACAATACGTTAATTAATCTACATTATGCGAAGTATTATATAGGGTAATTTCACGGAAAAAACAAATGCTATGCCAGCTATTCTATACTCCTCTCTTCTGTAAATCTTCGGGGAGTTTTTATTTTGTGGTATAATATAAATATGAACAATACTTCAAAGCCAATCGAAAAATATCTGACCGATTTTCTCGATTATCTGGAAATAGAAAAAGGCCTTTCTTCAAAGACCCAGGAAAATTATACTCGATTCCTGCAAAAATTTTTTTATTGGCTCGGGCTGGTGAAATTGGACAGAATCAAACCCAATCAACTTACCGGCGACCATATCTGGAAATACCGGGTATTTCTTTCCCGCCATATCGATCCTCAATCAAAAAAACCTCTTAAAAAATCCACCCAGAATTATTATTTAATCGCCCTTCGTAGTTTGCTCGAATTTTTTGCCGAAAAAAATATTTCTTCTCTCTCCCCCACCAAGGTCAAGCTGGCCAAAGATAAGTCGGAAAGAGAGGTAAAATTTTTAAATCTCGACCAGATAGAGAAGCTGCTTCTTGCCCCTAAAATCGAAACTAAAATCGGTTTACGCGACCGGGCAATCCTCGAAACGCTGTTTTCCACCGGCCTGCGCGTGGCTGAACTCGTGGGTCTTGACAGGGACCAGCTGAAAATCAGGACCGGGACCAAAGAGCTGGAATTATCCGTTATCGGCAAGGGAGAAAAAGTCAGAACGGTTTACTTTTCCGGGCGGGCCGTCGAGTGGCTGAAAAAATACCTTGACGGCCGCTCAGATACAGATCCGGCACTTTTCATCAATTATAAGCCGGGAATAGAAAAATCGGATGAACCACGGCGACTGACCGCCAAAAGCGTGGAAGATATCGTAAAGAAATACGTGAAAATTTGCGGACTGCCGGTAATGGCCACGCCGCATACCATCAGGCATTCTTTCGCCACCGACCTTCTGTCACAAGGCGTAGACCTGCGCCTGGTGCAGGAATTTCTGGGCCATAAAAATATCGCCACTACCCAAATATATACGCATGTAACCAACAAACAACTGCGCGACATCCACCATAAATTACACAGCGGCAGCAGATTAAAAGATTAATCGCAATAATTTTTCTAAATTTAAAAGACGGCTCACGCGGAACCGTCTTTTTTTTGTTGGTTAAGCGGGGCTGATTACCCC
>CAYVIA010000001.1:13151-28837 GCA_964451485.1 uncultured Gammaproteobacteria bacterium | reverse complement strand
CTTAACGGATCGACCGGGATGCCGTTCAGGCGGACTTCGAAGTGCAAATGCGGACCGGTGGTCAGAGGCCCCGAGCCGTCGGCGCCCGGCATCCCGCCGGAAAGACCAATGGTCTGGCCCTGGACCACATACTCATCTTCCTTAACGTAAATTTTCGATACATGGCCGTAAACCGTGGCCAGCCCGTCGCCGTGGATGAGCATAATATAACCGTATGCGCCGTTATGGCCGTACTGGGTCCTCGCCACGTATCCGGAAGCAGCCGCGCTGATGGGCGTCCCCTGCCCCGCCCTGATGTCTACGGCCGGATGTTCGAAAATAGCCCTGAAAGGATAATCCGGATCGTGAAAATAAGCGGTAATAGTATTTTTCGGCACCGGCCAGATCAGACCGTTATCGTTGAACTGGAGCGGACTGCCGTTCAGCTTAGCCACCTTGGCCCTGACCAGCTTCTCCATGCTGGCGATATCCGCGGCGGCTTGTTCCTGCTGTCTTTTTGCCTCGGCCAGTAAGCGCTGGTATTGACTTTCCGAATCGTTAACCTGTTCTAAAAGATATTTTTTATTATCCTGTTCCGAAGCAAAAGTGAGTTTTTTCTCCTCCAAATCCTCTTTCATCGCGACCAGGTCTTTGTTTTGTCCGTCCAAAACCGTTTTCTCGTTTTCCAGGTCATTCTTCATCTTTTTGACGTTATCCAGACTTTCCTTAACGCCCTGGTTAATATCCTCCAGATACTTCGCCTGGCTCAAAAAATCCGCCAGCGAATCGTTAACCAGCATGATCTCGAGCGAACTTATGTTGTCTCTTTTATATATCAAAGAGAGCAGATCGGCTATCTGTTCTTTCTCTTTGTCTATTTCCGCGCTCTTGTTGTCTATCTCGACATCGGTCTTTTTTATTTCCAGTCCTATTCTTTCTATGTCCGTTTGTACCATTTCGATATCGAGCTCGGCCTTGGCCGCTTTGTTGTCGAGGATAGCCAGTTCATTATTTAAGGTCGATTTTTCCTGTTGTTTTTGCGCGATAGCGTTGGAGTATACCTGCTGCTGCTGTTTTATTTTTTTCAGTTCCGTTTGTTTGTCCGCGATATCACCGTTAATGGATTTTATTTCCCGGTTTACGGACGGAGAATAAGAATCATCGCTTTGTCCGACGACAATATCGGCCTTGAAGCACGCGCTGACTACGCACACGAGACAAACTAAAGTGAAAATTTTAGCGATATTTTTACGCATGTGATTATTATATCATTGATTTTGGCTATTCTTTGGCTATTTTTTCCATGGCGAAATTTATTCTTGCCAGACTTTCTTTTTTCCCCAAAACCTCGGCTACGTCGAACGGGCCGGGGCTGGCTTTGCGCCCGGTAAGGGCGGCCCGCATGGGCCAGAGGTAGTCCCCCGCTCCGCCTTGCTTCGCCTTGATATGCGACATCATGGCGTCTTCGATCGAGTCGTTGGTCCAGTTTCCATCCGGTATTTTTTCGAGCGCGGCATACGTCTCTCGCAGATTATTTTTCACTTCCTCGACGGTCATTTTTTTCCAAATCAATAGTTTTGGTTCATACGCGAGTTTGTCCGTGAAGAAAAACCCGGTCAACTCCCCTATCTCCGACAGTTTTTTCAGCCGCTCTTGTTCAAGACGAACCACGTTTTTAATATACTTTTTGTCGATTTTTTTGTTGTTTTTTTCGATTAATCCCGCCTTTGTCAGATAAGGAATACAAAGTTCGGTTAACTCGTCCAATGACTTTTGCCGAATATAATGTCCATTAAAATAATCCAGTTTCTCGACATCGAACACCGCCGGACTGGTGCCGATATCTTTGTAGTCGAAGATTTTGATGAGTTCATCCAATGTAAACAGTTCATTATCGCCTTTGGGGTGCCAGCCGAGCAAAACGCAAAAATTTATGAGCGCTTCGGGTAAATAGCCCTTGTCGCGATAATCCTCGACTGCCACGTCGCCTTGCCGTTTAGAGAGTTTGCCGCCGCCCTTGTTGAGCGTAAGCGGCATATGGATGAATTTCGGCGGCTGCCAGCCGAATGCCTTATATAATAAAATATTTTTGGGAAACGACGGGATCCATTCTTCGCCGCGCAGGACATGGGTAATTTCCATCAGGCGGTCATCCACGATATTGGCGAATTGATAAGTAGGCATGCCGTCCGATTTAACGAGCACGTGGTCTTCGAGCTCAACTGCGGAGAATTTGATCTCCCCGCGCAATTCATCGTGGACAACTACTTCGCCCGTAAGCGGCATTTTCTGTCTGATAACGTATTTTTCGCCCGCTTTTATTCTCTTTTCGGCCTCGCGGGCGCCTAAGTTACGGCAGGCGCGGTCGTAGCGCGGCGGTAATTTTTTCGCCTGCTGTTCTTCGCGCATCTTCTGCAGGCGTTCGGGAGCGCAAAAACAATGATAGGCCTCTCCTTTTTCTAAAAGTTCATCAACATATTTACTGTAAATATCGAGTCGTTCGGTCTGGATATACGGTCCATAATCGCCGCCCACATGCGGCCCTTCGTCAAATTTAATACCGGCCCAATCGAGGATGGCGATCAGTTTCTCCACGGCCCCTTCGACGTATCTTTTTCTGTCCGTATCCTCGATGCGCAGGATCGCCTCCCCTCCCCCGCTTTTGGCGGTCAAATACGAAAACAAGGCGGTGCGTAAACCGCCGATATGAAGATATCCGGTTGGGCTGGGCGCGAAGCGCGTCCTGATTTTTGGCATATAAAAAATTATCTAATCAAAAAATAAACATTCAGCGCCAGCGACATGGCCAGCGCGACGGCTAAAATTATCACGGCCTTTTTCATGCGGCCAAGATCTCCGGCGGTTTCTTCCCGGTCTTTCTTGAGCAGCATGTTGGTAACGTCATTGATCAGATAGACGTATTTTTTGATTTTGAATTTCATGGTGGTAGAGATGAGAATATTATTTTTTTAAATTTTTACGATAATCGATGCTTGGCGGGAAATTCACACCTTTAACGCTGATACGACGCGGATCAAGACGCGGATTTAGCGCGTAATCGTCTCTTTGAATTTTTCCAAAAATAATTTATAAGCGGTGTTATGCACCGGATGCGCTTCGTCGATTAATTTATCGGCCTTCACCCACTTCCACGCTTTATGCTCCCAGGGGCATAATTTTATATCGCTGTCCCGGCCCGTGAATTCCAGAATAAATAATGTTTGTTTCTGTCCTTTGTAGCCGCCGTGGCTGTAATTTTTCGGCCACTTATATCGATAAATATTTTTGAATTTTCCCCTGATTTTAAATTTTGTGTTTCCTGTCTCTTCGTTAATCTCCCTGTAGATCGCGCCGTTATCATCTTCTCCGCCCTTGACTCCGCCCTGCGGTAAACCCCAGTAATCCTCGCCGTGCACCCAGTTAACAAGCAATACCTGTCCGCTGCTATCGAACAGGAACCCAACAACATTTTTTCTATAAAAAAATCTGTTGATGAACCGCCATTTGATGAACCGCAAAGGAAAAACGATTACGGCGTTATAGATACGCCCGAGGCGCCAAAGCCGCCTGCCTTTCGGTTCCTGGAATATCCGCCACAACCACTCCATGCCGATAGCGCGCACCGGCGCGGGCGCGCGTTTGATTTTGCCGGTAAGGAAATCGAAAGCCCCGCCTATGCCAAGGGCCAGTTTAACGAATGGCATTTTCGGTAACTGGCGGTAAATGAATTTTTCCTGCCAGGGCGCGCCCAGGGCAACAAAAAGAATATCCGGCCTAAAAGCGTTGATCTCGCGGTAATACGGCATGTCCCACTCCTTGTCTGCCTCCTCGATTACGAAGCGCAGGTCGGGGTAAGCCGACGCCAATTTTTTTTTGACATCATCCGGCCTGGATAGGCTATCCCGCCGGATCACGATCGCGACTTTAATGCCCTTTCTCCCGGCCAGAGAAAGAATATCCCGCGTAAGATCCGCGCCGGTAATTCTTTCGATATTCCGCCCCATGACCCAGGCGGCGAATTTAAGACCGATGCCGTCCGGTATGGCCAGGTCGGCTTTATTCAGGATATAAAAATATTCTTCATCCTTCGCGGCCTTAAGGATTATTTCCGGGTTGGGAGTTACGACATAACGCCCTTTCTCTCCGCGCAAAAAGCCCTCGATCATATCCAGAGCCGCCGCCTTCGAGCCGGCAAAAACGTTTACGCCGAGAATATTTATGGTGTTCATGCGTCGGGTATCAAATTGAATTTTTCCAGAATCGTATACTCGGGCCCGTCCCGGTTTAAGGTCGATTCCATCAGGTCATAAGTAACGACATCAAAAGCGCTGTCGATGCGGGGCGCGGGCGCGCTAAAGTCAAACGGTTCGCCTCCGGGGGTTTTTACCCGGCCCAAAGTTATATGCGGCCGCCAGGAACGCGTGTCAACGGAAATTCCGTTTTGCGCCAATTTTTCGCCCAGTAATTTTTGGAATTTAAAAACCGAATTGCCGTTAGTCTGGCCGCATTCCAAAAAGATCACCCGCGGCCGCTTATTGCTGGGAAAACCGCTGATTTTTTTCATACCGAAGCGAAATCCTTTGAATTTGCCGGCCAGCGATTGCATGGCCAGTTTTGCCCGGCCGATCTGTTCATCGCCAAGGTTGCCCAGGAAATGCAGGGTTATATGCAATATTTCCGGTTTTACCCAATGTATGGCCGTCTCCCCTTTGGCCAGGGAACGTAATAAATCGCCCATCTCCGACTTTACGTCGCCGGGGATATTCATGGCGATAAAAATTCGTTTTGATTCTTCTTGTTGCATAATATAATTATAGTAAAAATAAGATAATTTTGCAATTGTTTGTATTTGACAAACAGATGATAATATGTCAAAATATCATAATTCACTATCACCCAAGGACGAATTATGGTAAAATATTAATATATGGAAGCACGATTCTATGAAAAAAAAGAAGACGGAGCGGTACGATGCCGCCTGTGTTATCATACCTGCGTGATCGGCGACAAGCAGACCGGCATCTGCCGCGTGCGAAAAAATATCGGAGGCAAGCTCGAGTCACTGATTTTTGGACTTCCGGCGGCAACCAATATCGATCCGGTGGAAAAAAAGCCGTTGTTCCATTTCCTGCCCGGGACCCATACCTATTCGCTCGGAACATTGGGGTGTAACTTCACCTGCGCTAATTGCCAAAATTACGACTTAAGCCAGCCGCCGGCCGCCACGATCGAAAAAAAGATAAAACAACTCGCTTTCATGCCGCCGGAAAAAATCGTGGAGGAAGCGCTCGGCAACGGTTGCCGGTCGATCTCTTATACTTATAACGAGCCCACCGTTTTTACCGAATACGCGCTCGATATCATGAAACTGGCGCGCGAATATGGCCTTAAGAATATCTGGGTTTCGAACGGATATATGAGCGACGATTGCCTCTCCGCCATTCTCCCCTATCTTGATGCCGTGAACATAGACCTTAAATCCATGGACGATGAGTTTTATCGCGACAACTGCGGAGCCAAGATCGGACCGGTGCTCGCCAACCTGAAAAAACTCAAGAGCGCGCAGGTCCACCTGGAAATAACCACGCTTATTATCCCCGGCCTGTCAGACGATATCGGCATGCTTAAAAAACTGGCCCGGTTTTTAAGCGACGAACTCGATATTGACACGCCCTGGCATATTTCCCGTTTTTCTCCGGAGATTTCATGGAAACTGCACGACCGCGGCGCTACCGGCGACTCCGTCATTTACGAAGCGTATAACGCGGGAAAAGACGCGGGCTTGAACTATGTTTATGTCGGCAATATGCCGGGCGACCAAAAGGAGAATACCTATTGCTCCAAATGCGGCGAGCTCGCGATCCGGCGCATGGGTTATGATATCGACCGTCTGGATGCCGGAGGACATTGCGTCCACTGCGACAGATTTCTCGACATTGTCGAATAATGTTTGCTCGATAAATTCAGTGAAATAAAATCGCCACCGCTTATTTGCGGTGGCTTATTTTAATTAAAATCTGATTTTAGCGTGATAAAAATAATTGTTTAATATTGGTAAAATTTTTTTCTTAATTCATGCCGGATAAAATGTCCGATTTGTCTTGACAATATTTTTTATTTATAGTATATTCAAATTAGCACTCTCCCCCTGCGAGTGCTAATACCGATTTGCGTTAACTGGACGTTAATATTGAAAGCGCATAATTCATAAAGTATAAAGTATAAAAATAATCTAAACATTATGTTCAACAAATTCACCAATAAATCGCAGGAAGCGATTATCAACGCGCAAATCATCGCGCAGGACTACGGCCAGCAGCAGATAGACGGCCTGCACGTGCTGGCGGCCCTGCTCTCACAAAGCGAGAGTTTGGTCAGATCGGTTCTCGAAAAACTCAATATCGAACCGGAAGCGGCCGAAAAAGAAGCGCTGGAAAAAATTTCCCGCTTGCCGAAAAATCACGGCTCATCGTCTCCCGCGGGCGCCGTTCAGGGTACGGCCGAAGTGGCTATGATCCTCGAGCGCTCGAAAAAGGAAGCGGACAAAATGGGAGACGAATATATCTCGACCGAGCATCTTCTCCTGGCCCTCATCGGCATAAAATCCGCGGCGCGGGATATCCTTATTAAATTGGGCGTGGAATATGATAAAGTGCTCGCCATTTTGATGGAATTGCGCGGCACGCAGAAGGTCGACAGCCCGGATCCGGAAACCAAATACAAAGTGCTCGAAAAGTACGCCATTAACCTTACCGACCGGGCGAAAAAGAAAAAACTCGATCCGGTTATCGGACGGGATAACGAGATCAGGCGGATTATGCAGGTCCTTTCCCGGCGCACGAAAAACAACCCCGTACTGATCGGCGAGGCCGGCACCGGCAAAACCGCCATCGTCGAGGGGCTGGCGCAAAGGATCGTTTCCGGCGACGTGCCGGAAACGCTTAAAAACAAGGAGTTGATCTCCCTCGACCTGGGATCGCTCGTAGCGGGCGCGAAATTCAGGGGCGAATTCGAAGACCGCCTCAAAGCCGTGCTTAAAGAGATTGAAGCGCACGGCGGCGGCATTATCCTTTTTATCGATGAATTGCATACTCTTGTCGGCGCGGGCGCGAGCGAGGGTTCGATGGACGCCTCGAATATGCTCAAACCGGCTCTGGCGCGCGGCGAATTGCGGGCGATCGGCGCCACCACCACCAAAGAATACCAAAAATACATCGAGCGGGATGCCGCCCTTGAGCGGCGTTTCCAGCCGATTTACGTGGCCGAACCGAGCCTTGAGGACACGATCGCCATCCTTAGGGGCATAAAGGAAAAATACGAAGTTCACCACGGCGTGCGCATCAGCGACGATGCTATTATGGGGGCGGCCAAATTGTCGGCGCGCTATATTACGGACAGGTTCCTGCCCGATAAGGCGGTCGATCTGATCGATGAGGCCATGAGCGCCCTGCGCATGGAGATCGATTCGATGCCGGAAGAGCTGGATAAGCTTAAAAGAGAAACCAAGCGCCTGGAAATAGAAAAAGCGGGGCTGGTCAGGGATAAGGCAAAAAACGCCGCTCAGCTCAAGGCCTTGAATAGAAAAATAGTGCAGCTTAAAGAAAAATCGAACCAGCTCGAATTACACTGGAAAAACGAGAAAGATATAATTTCCCATATCAGAAAAACGAAAAAAGAGATCGACGAACTCAAGGCCAGGGCGGAAATTATCGAGCGCAAAGGCGATAACCTTACGCAGGTGGCGGAGATAAAATACGCGAAAATCCCGGCCCTGGAAAAATCGGTAAAAAGCAAAGAAGCCGAACTGGCGAAAATCCAGCAAAAGGGCCAGCGCATACTCAAAGAGGAGATCGACCGGGAAGATATCGCCAAAGTGGTGGCCCGCTGGACCGGCATCCCGGTGTCGAAAATGCTCGAGTCGGAAATAAAAAAATTGGCTAAAGCGGAAGCGGAACTGGGCAAGCGCGTCAAGGGGCAGGCCGAGGCCATCAGCGCCGTTGCCAACGCCATCAGGCGCTCGCGCGCGGGTATCAGCGAAGAACAGAAGCCGATCGGTTCGTTCCTTTTCGTCGGCCCGACCGGCGTCGGCAAAACCGAGCTCGCGAAATCACTGGCCGCGTTCATGTTCAACGACGAGGCCGCCCTGGTCCGGCTCGATATGAGCGAATTCATGGAAAAGCACAGTGTGGCAAAAATGATCGGCTCACCCCCGGGATACGTCGGCTATGACGAAGGCGGCCAGCTGACCGAAAAGATCAGGCGCCGCCCGTACAGCGTGGTACTCTTCGACGAGATCGAAAAAGCGCATCCGGAGGTCTTCAATATCCTTCTGCAGATACTAGATGACGGACGAATGACGGATGCCAAAGGACGCGTGGTCAATTTCAAAAATACTATCGTCATTATGACCTCTAATCTCGGCAACGAAGTGATCAAACAATATACCATCGGCTTCTCCGGCGCCTCCGATGCGGTCGAGGCGGGAAATATACGCGAGGCGGAAATGAAGGAAAAAATAGATAAAATCCTGAAGGACCATTTCAAGCTCGAATTTCTTAATCGCATCGACGAAATCGTTATCTTCAAAACCTTGTCCAAAGAGATTTTGGCTAAGATCGTCGACCTGGAACTGTCCAAGGTGGAAAAACGGCTGCTGGGGAAAAATATCAGCCTGAAAATAGCGACAAAAGTGAAAAAAATGCTGGCGGAAAAGGGCTATGACACGACTTTCGGCGCCAGGCCTTTAAAGAGGATAATCCAGAACATGATCCTCGACGAATTGGCGCTTGAAATAATTGAGGGCAAGATTAAGGAAGGAGACAAAGTGGCGATCGACCTCGGCGTCAAAGACAGGGTTACTGTTAAAGTGAAATAAAGAAATAAAAAACAATAATAATGAATTAACGAAAACATCCCTATTGCTTTTTACCGGGGGTGTTTTCGTTTTTTTGTCCTGTTTGTGCAACCTGGCCGATTATAGTATAATATCGGTATAATAAAATGAGGCGTGAAATATGTTATTAAGCAATAAAAAAATTATATATTTTATTTTAATTTTAGCCGCAGGGCTGATATTTTGCCATGCCGGCGCCTCGGCGGAAGCGGATTTTGATCCTGATTATATTATCAGCGACGCGGAAATGCTTGACGCAAGCACCATGACGCTCGAGGACATAGAAGCGTTTCTTGTGGACAAAAACAGTTATCTCGCGAATTACAAAACGGCCAATGCTGATGGCCGTACGAAAACAGCGGCGGAAATAATCTACGAAGCCGCCAATAATTACGACTGTTACGGAGTTGAGTTAAGCGACAATCCCACTCGCGCGGAAAGAGCGACAAAATGCCCCCCCGCTACCATCAACCCCAAAGTCCTCCTGGTGCTTTTGCAAAAAGAGCAAAGTTTGATCGAAAATCCCGCTCCCGCCAAAAGCGAACTCGATTGGGCGACCGGCTACGGATGTCCGGACAGCAGGGCATGCAATACGTACTGGCAGGGTTTCGGCAAACAAGTGAACTCCGCCGCGTTACAATTTTACGATTACATGGAAAACTACCGAAAAAGCCTTCTCGATGAAAATGATGAAGATTATGAAGATTATCACTATACATACAAAGCAGGCAACACGTATACGGTTTCGAACACCGCTCATCCTGATATACAGATCATGCCCCAAAATCAGGCCACGGCCGCGCTCTATAATTATACGCCGCATGTTTACTGGGGCAATTATAATTTTTACAATCTCTGGCGGCGTTATTTTACCGTCAATTATCCGAACGGCTCCCTCTTGCAGGCCAGGGGCGAGCCCGGGGTCTGGCTTATCCAGAACGGAAAAAAACGTCCGTTTTTGAGCCGGGGAGCGCTTACGAGCAGGTTCGATACGGCGAAGATTATCGCAGTGGACGAAAGCGAATTAGACGGATATCCGCTCGGCGCGCCGGTAAAATTCCCTCAATATTCACTCGTACGTTCGCCGCGCGGCACTATCTATCTTTTGGTTGATGACCAGAGGCGCGGTTTCGCGTCAAGCGAGGCGTTCCGCCGCATCGGCTATAACCCGGCGGAAGTAATGGACGCGAGCTGGGAAGATATTAACGCTTATACCGAAGGTCCGCCTATCACCGCCTCCTCGACCTATCCTACCGGCGCGCTGTTGCAGGATAAGACCACGGGCGGCGTTTACTGGGTAACCGAAGGCACGAAAGCCCCCTTGTGGGACGCGGCTTTGCTTGCCACTAAATTCAGGGGCAAGGTCATTATACCGGAAACGCCGGAAAAATTGGCGAGTTTCGAGACCGTCGCTCCGGTCGTGTTCGATAATGGCGAACTGCTCAAGTCGAATACTTCTTCCGGAGTTTACGTGATCGAGGATGGCAAAAAAAGACCGGTTACTTCGGCCGGGGTCTTTACCGGCCTGGGGTATAAATGGAATAATATCGTTACCGTCTCGAACAAAATTCTCGATCTATACCCCTTCGGCGAACCGTTAAGCCAGGTGTATAATTCTGACGTTGATTCTTCTAATATTGATTCATAAAAAATTAAAAAAAGCTGTTCGGGAACAAAAAATTGGAAATTAAAAATTAAGCTCGCTTCGCTCGCGAAATTGGGAAATTGATAAGACGTGAATGTTCCAGTTAATTTCCAATTTCCTAATTTCTTAATTTCTTACGGTCAACCGCAGGAATATGTAGTTTTATACCGAAGCGAAATAAAATAAAATTATATGTCTTTGGTTTTCGCGGCCATTGTCCCCCACTCTCCGGTGCTGATACCTTCTATCGGCAAAGAGAATCTCTCGCGCCTGGAAGCGACGCGCAATTCCTACGCCAGGCTGGCTGATGAATTATCGCGGACCGGCGCCGATACGATCATGATAATTTCCCCGCACGGAATCGTCCAGACGGATGTTTTTACCATGAATCTCAACCCGCAATTTACCGGTAATTTCGAGAAGTTCGGGGATTTTTCCACGAAAAAAACCTGGCCCGGCAATGTCGGCCTGACTTACAGGATAAGGGAGGCCCTGGAAACAAAAGCTAATCTTCAGCTTGTCAGCGTCGAAGACCTTGACCACGGCGCTTCAATTCCCCTCTTTCTGCTGACGCAAAAGCTGCCGGGTACAAAAATAATCCCGCTTTATTATTCCGGCTTGTCCCCGGAAGCCCACTTCAAGTTCGGACGACTGCTTCAGCATGAATTACTTTCTGAGAAAACGCCGATCGCGGTAGTCGCGTCCGGCGACCTGTCCCATCGCCTGTCGAAAGACGCCCCGGGCGGATACGCTCCCAGGGCGAAAAAATTCGATAAAAAAATAGTCACGGCTTTAGTACAGAATAAACTCGATGATCTCGCCGATATAGACGCGGATTTGACGGCCGAGGCGGGAGAATGCGGCTTAAAGTCGATACTTATCCTGGCGGGGATCTTAAGCGGCATAAAGCACGAACCGAAAGTCCTTTCCTACGAAGCGCTCTTCGGGGTCGGTTATCTGACGGCTAATTTCGTGATTTAAAAGTGGCTATGGCATATTACATCGAAGGCGACACGCAATGTGCCGCCTTTATCCCCCGCTCACCAGTTTGAAAAAATATTTCCATTTTTGTCCCGTCTGGCATAGTTCCTTGGTTTCGTTCAGGCATTTTTCGATAAAGTATTTGTTATTCTCTTTACAAACCCTAAAAACCGCGCTTTTTTTGAATCCCGGGATCGATAGTTCTTTGATTACCCTTAAGGCCAGGTCCTGCCACTGGTAGGCGGGAGGTTTTTTTGCCCGTCTGCGGTTCTTTAGCAGGTCGGCGAATTTTTCCGGTTCGGTGCGTATGGGCATAATTATTTTTACAGGATTTGCGCGATTGTTCGCCGGTCGGCTGATTTTTGATTTAGCATATAAACGCGCAAGTCCTGTTTTTAATTGATTTTTATGGAAAAATAAGCTATCATATCAATATATGGCAAAAATTTTATCCATTTTAATAAATCCCCACCCGATATTAAGGCGTAAATCGAGAGAAATCGGACCGGAGGAAATCGGCTCCGCGGACACGAAAGAACTCTGTCTGGATATGATGAAAACCATGGCGGCCAAAGACGGGGTCGGATTGGCGGCGCCGCAGGTGGGACGCAATATCCGGCTGATCGCGATTAACGTCAAAAATGAGCCGATAGTGATGCTTAATCCGAAAATTACCAAAAAATCGTGGGCGAAAGAATGGGGCGAAGAAGGATGCCTGTCGCTGCCCGGAATTTTCGGCAGGGTAAAGCGTCACCGGAAAATAAAATGCGTCTATATCGACGGGAACGGAACCGGGAAGAAAATGGACGCGGCCGGTCTTCTGGCCAGGGTAATCCAGCACGAGATAGACCATCTTGACGGTATTCTTTTTATCGACCGGACGAAAAAGATAACACGGGCGAAATAATTTCAACCTATTTCGATATATCCGGTTTTTTCGGTGCGGTTCCGGGGCGGTGCGATGCACCCCCTCTTTCTTTTATAACCCGATACAAAACGTAAATAACGAAAATACCGGCCAAAGACAGGAAAAACGCGCTGATCTCTTTATAATATCTTTGCAGTAATTCCTGATTCGCTCCGAAGGCGTAACCGAGCACGGCCAGGATAGCCGTCCAGATGCCGGAACCCAGGAAAGTAAACAACAGGAAATTCCTGAAATTCATGCGGGAAAAGCCGGCCGGAATGGAAATAAGCTGGCGTATGGCCGGCACCAGCCGCCCCAAAAAGGTAGAGGCATTACCGTATTTCAAAAAATATTTCTCCGCTTTTTGCACCTTATTCGCGTTAATCATGAAGATTTTGGCGCATCTCGTAGAGGCCAGCGCGTAAATAATCCTGCGCCCGAGTGTTATGGCCAGGACATAATTAATCGTGGCTCCGAGTAAGCTGCCAAGGATTCCGGCCAGAACGACAAAAGTTAGGTTGAATTGTCCCTGCTGGGCAAGATAAGCCGCGGGCGGAATCACCACCTCGGAGGGAAAAGGAATGAACGAACTTTCGATAGTCATTAATAAAACAATACCGGGGTAGCCGATATGAAGGGAAAAATTGAGCAGGATGTTGATTATTCCGGACATGGCTTAATTATATTAAAATTTACGGATTTAGGCAATAATAATTTTAGATATCGGGGTTCTCTAATGCGCATTTCCTGATATCCTAATACCTTGCATGAAACCGAATAAACTCAAAACGATATTTATCGGCACCTCCGATTTCGGCCTGCCCGCATTGCGCCGTTTGGCAACCAGCGAATTTTTCGCTCTGGCCGCGGTTATCACCCAGCCGGATAAACCGGCCGGCAGGAGGATGGATATCGCGCCTCCGCCGGTTAAAACGGAAGCGTTAAAGCACAATTTACCGGTCCTCCAGCCGCGAAATATTAATACGGCCATCGATGAAATTATGACCATTGATCCGGATATCATTATCGTAGCCGCTTATCGCCAGATTTTGCCCGAAAGCGTCCTGGCGATACCGAAGTATGGCTGTATCAATTTACACGCCTCACTTCTTCCCAAATACCGCGGCGCTGCCTGCGTCCAGGCGGCTATTTTAAACGGCGATGACCGGACGGGCGTAACTGTCATGAAAATGGATAAGGGGCTCGATACCGGGCCGATTTTAGCCCAAAAAACGGTAAATATCGACGCCGAGGATACGGCCGGGACGCTCCATGATAAGCTGGCGCGGCTGGCGGGAGAAATCCTCGATTATGCCCTTAAATCATACGTTTCCGGCAAGCTCACTCCGGAGCCCCAAGATGAAGGCGCGGCAAGTTGCGCTAAAGAACTGACCAAGCGGGATGGGCATATCGATTGGAGCCAGCCAGCCGAAAAAATCGAAAGATTTATCCGCGCCATGAATCCCTGGCCGGGCGCGTTTTCTTTTATCGGTCCGGATGAAAAAATGCTTAAAATAACGCGGGCGGGAGATATTTTAGAGACGGGCGGCAAACAGTCGGGGAAGTTGTTCACGACCGACAAAAAATTAGCGGTGCAATGCGGCCGCGGCTCCCTTGTTATCGAGGAGCTGCAACTACCGGGAAAAAAATCCATGGCTGCCCGCGAATTCCTCAACGGTTACGCCAAATATACGCATGCAGAATTAAAATAAAGCGCCCGCATATGCAATATGCGGACGCTTTAGTCCCATGCTTAGACCCACGGTCTATTGTTTTGTGGTTTTTGCGATATACTGCCGGGTCCCTAGAATCTCCCAAGCGGTATATCGTGCCCTCATTATATTACATCGGACACGGTTGTCAAGCCCCCCGGGGGTTTATGAGATGTGGATTTGTGTATAAAAAATGTGTACAAAGGTGTGGACAGACCGGTTGATAAATATATATTAAAATATATATTTTAATATATATTTCTCTATCGCTCGCTATTATCCGCAGGCGTTTATGCACATCTTTGTTATAACCATTTAGCCATGTAAATAAAAATAAAAAAATAAAGGTGACAAAATAAAAAAGTTATGCTAAGCTAAAATATATTTATCTGCCGCCATCGTCTAGTGGTTAGGACGTAAGGTTCTCATCCTTAAAACCGGGGTTCGATTCCCCGTGGCGGTACATAATTAAATGCCCTCCCCGCAGGGCTTTTAATTATGTATTGTTATGAGGATAAGAAGCCCGGCAAAAAGAGTATTAAAAATATAATAATTTTAATACTTAAAAAAATGTTTTAAAAGATGACTTACATATCAACTATCTATCATGGGGCTTCCGCCCCTTCGACTCCCCTACGGGCTACGAAAATAAAAACCTTACGGCAGTAAGGCCTTTTTCGTCTCCGCGAATCGCGGCGGCCATCTACAGAGATATCTCTGTAGATCGAATGAAAATATTTTAGACATAAGAAAAGACGCTGTGTGGTTAACAGCGCCGTTTTCGTTTATTATTGGTTGAGCTTATTATAAACAAATGCGCGGATAATGCTCTTTGGCGTACAGTAACACCCTTTTTACCGGATGCCAGCGCCCAAAACTGTCAGAGCCCTTGGCGCAGCATGATAAACCGACAAAGATCAGGGGCACTCCGGGCAGGAAAGGAAGAATGAGACCGGCCAGACCGAACAAAAGTATGCCCCCGCCAAAAGCGAAGAGGAGAATCTTTTTTATCGAATATGTTTGTTTAGCGCCGGTCATAATATTAAATAGATATTAAGAGCATTATACACCATAACTGAAAAAAAGTCAAGGACTAGCCCATTTTACCGTGATTAGCCCGCCTTTTTCGACCCTTCCTTTCTTCGGCGAAACAATATCGAAATAATATTCGGTTTTGCCCGTGAATTTATCCCCTTCGATGTTTTCTACGATAACTTCAAGATTTTTGCCCGTGAATTCTTCTTTGAAGCGTGCGGCCTGCGCGGCCCCGAGTTTGCGCAGGGCCTTTGTTCTGGCCCGCATTTCTTCCCCCCGCACCCTCCCCGGTAATTTCGCGGCTGGGGTTTTTTCGTGGGCCGAGAAAGGAAAAACGTGCAGGCGGCTGAACGCGAGTTCACGGACAAAATCATGGGTCTCTTTAAAATCGGTTTCCGTTTCCCCGGGAAAACCGGCAATGATATCGGTGGTAACGGCAATATCGGGAATCGACTTACGCATCTTTTTTACCCTTTGTCGGAAATCCAGGGTAGTATAGGGGCGATTCATCAATTTTAAAATCCTGTCCGACCC
>CAYVIA010000001.1:11937-13051 GCA_964451485.1 uncultured Gammaproteobacteria bacterium | reverse complement strand
TGCTCGCACCCGTCCTGAATTTTCAAAAAATATCTTGATCTGGACGATCGCGAATATTTAGCCGGGGACGATTTTTCGCACTTATCGTTTTCGTAATTATTAAATCCTAAATCGTAAATCTTTTTAACGAGTTCATTAAATTTACCGTCTTTCCTCCACGCCAGATCTGCTTCCACGTCTTTCATGTCGTCACCGTACACCCGCGGCCAGCAACCCATGATAATAATTTTGGCTGACGGATTCTCATGGCGCGCCTTATTGATCATTCTTTTTCCCTTGCTGATCGCGGTTTTGGTAACGGCGCAGGTATTAACGATGGCGATATCCGCGCCCTTTTCGACCGGCACGAAACCGACGCTAACCAGCCGGCGGCTTAAATTCCCGGAATCATATTGGTTGACTTTGCACCCCAAAGTATAAATTTTATACCTTATTTTCAGCGACTTCATAAAAAATTCAATGTGTTTAGTGATAAAAAAGGGGGCCATCGGTAAAAAACGGCCTCCGTTATCCTGAGCCGAGAAGAGGAATCGAACCCCCAACCTACTGTTTACAAAACAGTTGCTCTACCGTTGAGCTATCTCGGCGTTTATTTAAACATACAAAAATAAAGATAATCGGTCAAGAAACGTTTTTATGCTGTAAACGTTTTTTATGCAAAAAATACCCCGCGAGGAGTATTTTTTGTCCGCTATTTTGAAAAAAATAGCCCGATTAAGCAACATTATCAGCGGCAGGGGCATTGCCCATGATCCTGAACATGGTGGTACCGCAATCGGGGCAAACGCCCTTCATGGCCCTTCTGGTTTTGCCGCCCTTGCCTTTCATTTCCACCTCATTGGCGTCTTTCATCTCTTTTTTAGCTTTACATTTTACGCAATATGCCTCCATAGATTTATTTTTTATTTAATATTAGCTAATTTATATTATCTAAGTATCTTGTCGGCCTTTATCTGTTTATATTTTAGCATTTTTACCCAATAAAATCAATTTAATTCACTATTAACATCTTGCTAAAAAATTTCATCTATGCTAATATCAAAAATAATAAAACAATTTTAATTGTAGGGACAGAACACTGTTCTGTCCCTACTTTTTAAAAAAAATTTTCAAA
>CAYVIA010000001.1:0-11837 GCA_964451485.1 uncultured Gammaproteobacteria bacterium | reverse complement strand
TCTGCGCCTGCGGAAATACTTTTACGACCGGTTCGACTGTCCCGGAAATCCAAACCGAGCTCTGTTCGGCCTGCCATCCGTTTTATACCGGCAAGCAAAAATTGGTCGATTCGGCCCGCATGGTGGAGAAATTCGAAGCCAAGATGAAAGCGAAAAATGAGGTGGCTCAAACCAGAAAAGGTAAAAAGGTAAAAAGAGCGGCTCGCGCCGCGGTCAAAGCTGAAAAGGAAGTAACGGTCAAAGCTGAAAAGGAAAAGAAAGAGGGAAAAAAACCGGGCAAAAAATAGCGTATGCAAAGACGGTTAAACATCGGCGGATTCTTATCCGTTCTTGTTCAGCCGTTTTTTGTTTTTTAAAATACTATATCTTATGTACGACGACATCAAAAAACAATATAACGATCTGGAGAGGGAACTTTCCGATCCTAATATCGGCGCCGACCCGAAAAAACTGGCGCGTATCAGCCGCGAGCGGTCCGAGCTTAAAGAAGTTATCGACTTGGTCTTAAAATTGGAAAAAACCGAAAAAGAAATAGCGCAAAACGAAGAACTTATCGCTAAAGAAACCGACGAGGAATTGAAAGAAATGGCGCGCCAAGAGCGGGATGCTCTTCAAAAGTCGCATGCGCGGCTCAAAGGAGAAGTTGAGGCCGCCCTGCACCCGGCCGACCCCAACGACAAAAAGGACGTGATTATGGAAATCAGGGCCGGTACCGGCGGGGACGAATCCGCCCTGTTCGCGGCCGACCTTTTTCGCATGTATGTCCGTTTCGCCGAAAGAATGGGCTGGAAAACGGAGATTCTCGACTCGCACCGTATCGGTATCGGCGGCTTCAAGGAAATAATCTTTGAAGTGCGGGGAAAGGGCGTTTTCGGCTATCTTAAATTCGAGCGCGGCATCCACCGCGTACAGCGGGTGCCGGAAACGGAAAAATCGGGCCGTATCCATACTTCGGCCGCCACCGTGGCCGTCCTGCCAGAAGCGGAAGACGTCGATATCGAAATAAAGACGGAAGACCTGCGTATTGATACCTACGCCGCGTCCGGCCCGGGAGGCCAGAAAGTCAACACTACGAATTCGGCCGTCCGCATTACCCATCTCCCCACCGGCCTGATCGTCCAGTGCCAGGACCAGAAATCCCAGCACCAGAACAAGGAAAAAGCCATGTATGTCCTGCGTTCGCGCCTGGCCGAAAAAATCGAAGAGGACAAGTCGGCCAAAAAGGCGGCTGACCGCAAACAACAGGTGGGTTCGGGCGACCGCTCGGAGAAGATCCGCACCTATAATTTTCCCCAGGACCGCGTTACCGACCACCGCGTAAAGAAATCATGGCACTCGATCGAACGCGTCATGGACGGCGAGATCAACGGCATTATCGAAGAATTGAAAAAGGCCGCATAACATGCAAATTCACTTAATATTAAATGAAAGCATCCGGCAATTTAAGGATGCCGGCATAAAAAATCCGCAGCTGGAAGCGGAACTTTTATTATCCCATACTCTGCGAAAACCGCGGGAATATATACTGGCCCACGGCGAAGAGCGGCTGACGAAATCGCGAGTTACGCGTTATGAGTTATGCGTTATGAAACGCCTGCAAGGTATGCCCCTGGCCTATATCACCGGCCGCAAAGAATTCTACGGGCTGGATTTCTGCGTTAACAAGCATGTCTTAGTCCCCCGCCCGGAAACAGAGTTAATGGTCGAGGAAGCGTTAAAGCACATAGCATGGAACACGAAATATGGAACACGAAGCACGAAGCATGGAACACGAAATATGGAACATGGAACAATTATCGATGTCGGTACCGGCAGCGGATGTATTATTATAACTCTGGCAAAAATCTTAAATCTTAAATCTAAAATCTTAAATCTAAAATTCCTGGCAACCGATATCTCCTCCTCCGCCCTTACCGTCGCCCGCAAAAACGCAAAATTGCACGGCGTAAATAATAACATCAGATTTCTCCGCGGCAACCTGTTCGAACCCATTCTCAAAAATCCCAAACATCTTAAAAATCACAAAAATCCCATTATCGTCCTCGCCAATCTCCCCTATCTCACCCCCAAACAGATAAAAAACTCGCCCACGATCGAATATGAGCCGAAATTAGCCCTCTCCGCCGGCCCTGACGGCCTGAAATACTACCGCGAATTATTTAAACAAATCAAAAATCTGTGGCTATCCGTATCTTATCCGTGGCTATCCGTGCTCGCCGAAATCGACCCTTCCCAGACGGAAAAAATAAAAAAACTCGCTAAAACCACCCTGCCCGATGCGCAACTCCAAATAAAAAAAGACCTCTTGGGTCATAACAGATTGGTTATACTGACAATTCGTAATTCGTAATCTTTTTATTCGTAATTGACTTCGTACCCCGGTCTGACCACCTCGATCCAGATCGGACCGGCGTTGAATTGCACTTCGCCGCCATCTTCGTAATAAAACCTCGTGCGCTCGCCCGAGGCCTCTTTGCGCCACTCTCCGTCACGGCAAGCGCCGTCCAGGCAAACGGTGGCCCGACCATCGCCGATAATATCCATCCTAAGCCGCAACATCGCGTCGATTACCCGCGTATCGACATATTGGACAATGACGTCTTTGGCGACGATACCGTCGCCGTTACGATCTATATGGGCGCGTCCGCCGGCATAACGCAGGTACGAATCGCTTAACCGGTCATATTTCCAGGTCACGACATAATCCGGAAGTTTATAACCGATCGTTATCCGGCTCGCTTCGGGCCGCTCCTTCTCTTCCATATCCTCTTTGAAAAGCCAGGAAGAAAATTCCTTTTTGTCCGCGTCGATATTCGTCAAATATTTATCGAGTAATCGCGAAGAAGTATAAAGATTATGCGGCGCTTCACGCTCGTCGTCCCGCCAGAAATAGCCGCCGTTATAGAACTCGTTAATATCGACGATGTCGCCTTTGGCGAGGATAGCCAGCGCTTCCGGACTGCCGCCGCAGTGAACGTAAGGCGCGCCGAACTCCCGCGACCATTCAAGAAAATAGGGCCTGGCGCTGCGTACGGGGCCGATCTCGGACAAATTTTCATCGGAGGAAAAAACCGCCATGAGCCTGGTGGCGTCGCCTTCAACTTCGGCCTCATAGACGAGGCCGGCTTTGGCAAGAGCCGACGGCGGCCTGGCGAACACGCTATTGTCGATCATTACCGCCACCGGGAGAAGATCCTCGGTTCCCGAGGCCACGAAAACGCCGTCAAGATACCGGCGTACGAGATTATCGCTCCCGTCTGCTGCGATATCACCGGCGTTTTTTTCGTTATGGCTCAAATCGACTGACAATGATTTGATTTCCCTGGAAGCGCCATCGCTTGCGTACCTAAAACTGTGTACGATCATATAGACCGTAAAGGCCGAACCGCAAAACAGAATAACTAAAATCGCGCAGACCATTATCCAGATATGCTTTTTCTTCAGCTCTTTTTCGGACTCGGTTTCATTTTTTAACTTGGGCAGAGGCATGGGGGGATATAAAATTTATTTCTTTTCGGCTTTCTTCTCCTCTTCTCCCTTGGCAGCCGCGTCTTTCTCTTCTTTCTTTTCTTCTTTCTCCTTTCCTTCCGCGGTTTCCGCCGGTTTTTCTTCTTCCTTTTCGACCGTCGCGGCCATGACATGCGCAATAACGTCTTCGGGATGATTGATGACTTCGAGGTCGGATGATAAATTAACGTCCTTCACCCTGACATAATCATCGAAGGTAATAAGGGCCGAAAGATCGATATCGATCTTCTCGATCAAGTCGCCGGGCAGGCATTTCACGTCGATGCTCTCCATATTCTTGACCAGCGTCCCGCCCAGTTCTTTCACGGCCTTGGCTTCGCCGATAAAATTCAACGGAATCTCCACCTCGATCCTTTTTTTCATATCGACCCGGTAAAAATCGATATGGATGATGGAGTCACGGACAGGGTCTTTTTGCGCGTCTTTAATCAATACCTTAATCCCCTCTTTGCCGTCAATGGCGAGATCGATCAGGTTCGCCTCGCCGATATGGGAATAAAGGCGGATAAAATCCCTCTGCACGATTTTAAGACCCTGAACATCGCCACCCGTACCGTATAACACGGCCGGAATAAACCCTTCCGCCCTGGTCTTTTTGGCTTTTTCCTCCTTGCCCCTCGATTGTGCTTCTAGCTTTACTTTTCTGATCATACTTTTAAACCCGCAAATCTACGAATTTACAACGAATCTACAAATATAGATTAATATGTTTCGCTTAGAATTCGTTGACCCGCCCCGTTAAATATTTTTAAAATAATTTTTGAGGGATAATCACGGTAATGTCAGGCGCTTAGCGGTTTATCACTCTACCATTTAACGGGGTGAAGCTGCTGATTTGTTGATTTGTGGGTAATTTAATATTTTAGCTTAGATCTGATGATAATACTTTGCGCCACGCCTACCATGATCAAGCTCGATACGATAGCGCTGCCGCCATAGCTTAAAAACGGGAGAGAAATACCGACTACCGGCAATAGTCCTATGTTCATTCCGATATTAACGAACATTTCGATAAAAAGCAAGGACATGGTGCCAATAATGAAATAAACGCCGAAATCATCATTAACACGTTTTAAGTTGGCCAGCAGGCGGTAGAAAAATACGGTGAAAAGCGCGATAACGAGACAGGCGCCGGCAAAACCGAGTTCTTCCGCGATTACCGCGAAAATAAAATCGTTTTGCGACTCCGGCAAAAATTTAAGCTGGGACTGCGAACCGAAGCCGATGCCCCGGCCCGTTATTCCTCCCGAGCCGATAGCGATAATCGCCTGGGTTATGTTGTAGCCCCGCCCCAATGGCGCCGAACTCGGATCGAGGAAGGTAATAATTCTCTGCTTCTGGTAGTCCGCGAAAAAAAATATCCAGCCGCTGGCAAAAACGATGATCAGAATCAAGCCGATGCCGAGCAAATATTTTTTACTGAAGCCGGCGGCCATAATCATGGCCAGCCATAAAAAAAATAAGATAGCGGCCGACCCGAAATCCGGCTGTTTCAGGATAGGGATGATCAAAAGCAGGCAGGCGGAGCCGGAAATGAATAAATGTTTAAGGGGGTTGATTTTCAGGGAAATACCGGAAAAATATTTTGCCAGGAAGATAATGAAAATAAATTTTACGAATTCTACCGGTTGCAGATTAATCCATCCGAAATCGAACCATCCGGTCGTTCCCCTGACGGTCTTGCCGAAAAAAAGGACGGCCACAAGCGCGAGGAAACCGATGCCGTAAAGAGAATAGCTGAAACTGCGCAGGTTATAATAATCGAGAAAAGAAAAAGAAAAAAGCAAAATAATTCCGGCGGCTATAAACAGGGCCTGTTTCTTGAAATTAAGTAATTCCGCATCCTGGCTAAGGGTAATGCTGTAAATTTCGAGGATGCCGAGGCAAATCAGGATCAGGATAGCGGACAGAAGCACCCAGTCTAGATTTTTCAGATATAATAATAATTTATTGAACATCTTTTCTTGTGCCCTATTCGCTTTCGAATTTAAGATATATATCGCTGCGCGTGATATCTATTTCCGGAGCGATGATAACCTTATCGACTCTGCCGAACTGTCCGGGCCAGGTCATAGTTATATTTTGTGTTTGTCCGGACATCAGGGAATTCATGATATATCTGTTCACGCCGACGATACTGTTCGTTCTAAGAAGAAAGATATAGAAATCAACGCTTTTGTAATTGTAGGCGGTATTGTTCGTTGCCGTGAAAACAAGATCGTTCAATGGCAATTTTTCGGTCAGGATGGTCTTGGAGGAAGGCGTAAAGGCGATATCGCTGACAGAGATATCGAGATGATCTTTCCTGTAGAGAGGCCAATCCGGTATGACATGATTATTTACGCGCGACCAGGATAAATTATATACGTAAAGCCGGCTTTCGTTCGGCCGGCTTCCGGTTTCTTGCGCCAAAGACACGAGATACTTACTTTCTCCCGGCAGGATAAAGCCGCTGGCCTGGCCGTATGTTTTTCCGCCCGCAAGAAAATAATAATCGAATTTGGCGTAATATTTTTCGTTCGGATTCCTGACTTGCGCCAGAAAATCATATACCCCCTCCTTATTGCCGGCAAGCACCTGAACCGGATCAAATTCGAGAGCGCGGTGTCCGTTTTGCACCAAATAATCGTGGCCGATTAAAATCGGACGCACTAATTCGGCGACCATCTCCCGATCTTGTTTGATGCCGAAAGCTACATAATCGATTACATGGTAAAAAGTATAAATCCAGGAAACGGTACTGATTGCCAAAAGGACCGCTATGAACGTTTTTACGAATATCCGCCTGTGCTCCACATACCATAAACCAATCGCCATTTTCTGCGTGGTCATCCCTTCCGGGTCTTTATAACGGTTAATGTCGATTTTTTTCGGTTTTTTGGGAGGTATTATGGGCCCTCCTTGCGTTTGTCCGCCATTACCCATATCTGTATTATTCATCTTCGCGGGTGAAAATTTCTTCGGTATTTCGTTGTTTTGATTGAAATTAACCATGAATTTATTCTAACAAAATAACATTAAATTGGCAACTTGTATTTTATTTATTTTTCTGCTAAAATGTTATTATATTGAATGACCCGTTGGGGGTAATTTTGTTTTATTAAATTTACTAATATTAAAGAAATACTAACTAATAATATGGCAACCAAAGCGAAGAAAATCAACGTGGGGGGGAAGACCGGAAAAGAAGCTAAGAATAAGGCGAAAAAATCCGGAAAATCGTTAAAAGCAAACGGTACTAACGGGTCAAAATCAAGTTATGGCGCCGATGCTATTACGGTCCTTGAGGGTCTTGAGCCGGTCAGGCGCAGGCCCGGCATGTATATCGGTTCCACTTCTTCGACAGGACTGCACCATCTGATATGGGAGGTCGTCGATAACGGCATCGACGAAGCCATGGCCGGTTATGCCACGGAAATTACCGTTACCCTGCTCGATGACGGCATGGCCAGAATCACCGACAACGGCCGCGGTATCCCGGTCGACAAGCATAAAGCTACCGGGGTGTCGGCCCTGGAAACGGTGCTGACGAAGCTCCACGCCGGAGGTAAATTCGGCGACAGTACCGGATATAAGGTGTCGGGCGGGCTGCACGGCGTCGGCGTATCGGTGGTTAACGCTTTGAGTGAATATCTTAAGGCGGAAGTTTATCGGGACGGCAAAACCTGGGTACAGGAATACAAGCGGGGTAAACCGTTCAAAAAATTAAAGGCGGCCGGTACGGCGAAGGAAACCGGGACGGTCATAACTTTCAAGCCGGACGCGGAAATCTTTTCCGAAACGGAATTCAACTGGGGAAAGATACTCGACCATCTCCGTCAGCAGGCATATCTGACAAAGGACATTACGATCAAAGTCTCGGACCGCCGGTCGAACCACAGACCCAAGGACTATAAATTCCATTTCGAAGGCGGAATAAAGTCATACATAAAATTCCTGCATCGCAATAAAAGCGTCAAGAACGAAACTATATTTTACGTAGATAAAGACATCAACGATTCGAGAGTGGAGGTCTCTCTGCAATATAACGACGAATATAACGAAATAGTCATGGCTTTCGCCAATAATATCTATAACATGGAAGGGGGTACTCACCTGATCGGTTTCCGCACGGCTTTGACCCGAACACTGAACTCATACGCGCGCGCGCAGAATCTCTTAAAGGAAAAAGAGGAAAACCTTACGGGCGACGACGTGCGCGAAGGACTGACCGCCATTATCAGTGTTAAGCTGAAAAATCCTCAGTTCGAAGGCCAGACCAAAGGAAAACTGGGCAACGCGGAGATGAAAACATACGTGGAACAGGTTTTCGGCGAAACTTTCATGACTTTCCTGGAAGAGCACCCGAGAGAAGCGGAGGCCATGATTGGCAAATGTATTCTCTCCAGCCACGCGCGCATTGCCGCCCGCACGGCTCGCGCCTCGATATTACGCAAAGGAGCGCTTGACGGCTTTACCCTGCCGGGAAAACTGGCTGATTGTTCGAGCCGAAAAGCGGAAGAGTGCGAACTATATATCGTCGAGGGCGATTCGGCCGGCGGTTCGGCCAAACAGGGCCGTGACCGTAAATTCCAGGCGATCCTGCCGCTCAGGGGCAAAATCCTTAATGTGGAGAGGGCGCGGCTCGATAAGATGCTCGCCAACAATGAGATCAAAAGTTTGGTGATTGCCATGGGAACCAATATCGACGACCAGTTCGATCTGGAAAAACTGCGCTATAATCGAATCGTTATTATGACCGACGCGGATGTGGACGGCGCTCATATCCGCACCCTGCTCCTGACCCTCTTTTTCCGGCATTTCAATCCCCTTGTCGCCCAAGGCCATCTTTATATCGCCCAGCCGCCCCTTTATCAGATAAAAAAAGGCGCGACCGTCCAATACGCTTACAGTGACGAAGAAAAGGATAAAATAATCGAAGAACTGGGCGGCTTGCCGTCAGACGCGGAGAACGAACCGGCGGAGGAGGCGGAAGAAGCAGAAGAAGATACGGACGAGGCGGAAGCGCCGGAGGAAAAAAAGAAAGCCAAAACAACGGCTAAAATAAACATCCAGCGCTATAAGGGTCTCGGCGAAATGAATCCGGCTCAGCTTTGGGAGACGACCATGGATCCGAAAAAACGGGTAATGAGCCAGGTAACGATCGAAGACGCGGCCAGAGCGGATGAAATTTTCGACATGCTCATGGGCGGAGACGTACTGCCGCGCAAAAAATTCATCCAAACGCACGCAGTCAAAGTAAAAAATCTCGATATTTGATATATTCAGCCGCTTAGCGGCTATTCTCTAAGATAAAAGACGGTCCTCGAGGATCGTCTTTTTTAAACTAATTATTTTCCAATATATTCAGGGTTTGCGTTCCGCCGTCCCCATCTTCCCCTTGAGCCTTATATTAAAGTCATTTTTTTCGAGAATATGGATCATAATTTTATTATCGGCAAGAAATTTACACCAAAGTTTTTTAATATCCCTGGATTTGGCAACGGTTACGATATAGGGGACGAATTTCGAGCCGAGCCCGAATCCCTGCCAGGGATCGCCGATGGCCGTGGCGAATTCCGCGGTTTCCCCTTCGGGCGAGGCCATGAGGCGCACCACGCCGATCATGTTCTTTTTCCTATCCGCGGTTTCCGCGATCATGGCTATTTCCCGGTCATAATCGATCTGGGTATAGCGCTGGACCAGGGCGGGCGTGATATCGCCCAGGGGTCCGAAAAACCTGTGCCGCTGGGTTTCGGCCGATAATGTTTTTACGAGCTCTATCCAGGCAGGCGCGTCTTCGGGGCGGATCGGCCGGATATGGGTTTTAAGTCCGTTCTTCATGGTAAAATCGGCCATGTATTCTTTGGGGTAAGGGGAAATAACAAGATGGGAATACGGCTTTATCTTCTTATCCGCGACCGCCTTGTCGAGTATGACCTTGGCGTCGAGCACGACTCCGCCATGCTCGTCCACGGCGAAAGGATTGATGTCGAGTTCCGCGATTTCGGGGAAATCGGCCAGGAGATAGGCGAATTTATAAAGTAAAAACTGAATAGAGGCGATATCCACTCCGGGCATGCCCCGATAACCCTTCAGTAATTTATATATTTTCGTGCCTTCGATCAAGCGGCGGGAAAGCGACATATTAAGCGGCGGCAGGCCCACTTTCGTGTCGCGAAAAACCTCGACCGCGAGGCCGCCCATGCCGAAAACGATGGCCGGGCCGAAAATCGGATCTTTCTTGCAGCCGATCAAAAGCTCATAGCGTTTTTTAATCATCGGTTCGATAAAAACGCCGCGCAAATCCGCGTTTTTGCCGCTTTTTTTCGCCGCGGCCATGATGTCGGCAAAAGCGGCGGATGCTTCCGCGGGTGAATTGACGTTAAGCCGCACGCCGCCTACGTCCGTCTTATGGATAATGTCGGGCGACAGTATTTTTATGGCCACGGGATAACCCAGCGCGGAAGCGCATTCGGCGGCCTCGGTGGCGGAAGCGGCAATAGCGTTACCTACCACCGGAATGCCGTAATGCGCGAGCATTTCCTTGGCTTCCGCCTCGGTCAGCGTATCGCGGCCGGCGGCGATCACGGCCTCCACGAGTTTTCTTACGGATTTGGTTTTCGGTTTGAAAGCATGGGGAATGGTGGCGGGAGTTTCATATAATATCCCTAAATTCTTCGCGTAATCGCAAATCGACATGAAACTACGGATAGCGTCTTCGGGCTGGCGGTAAACCGGGATATTCCCGCGCTCCAGTATCCTCCGCCCTTCTTCGACATTATGACCGCCCATCCACGAGGCCAGGATCGTTTTGCCCGTATCGTTTTTCACCGCGGCTATGGCTCTGGCGACCGCCGAAGGATCGGTCATGGCCTGCGGCGTGAGAATCACCAAAACGGCGTCAAGACCGGCGTCAGAGAGCGCTATTTCCAGCGTTTTTTTGTATTTGGCCGCGTCCGCGTCCCCGAGGATATCGACCGGATTGCCATGGCTCCAGGCGGCCGGCAGGAACTTATCCAGCTTGGCGACGGTTCCCTTCTGCAATTTCGCCAAGGCGCCGCCCGAGTAAACGAGCGCGTCGGTGGCGATCACGCCAGGACCGCCGGCGTTGGTGATGACTGCCAGGCGGTTTCCCCGCGGCCTCGGCTGCATGGCCAGCGCCTTGGCCGTATGGAAAAGAGAGACGGTGGTATCAACCCTGACGATGCCGGCGCGTTCGAAAGCGGCGTCGAAAACGGCGTCATTGCCGGCAAGACCCCCGGTATGGGATTTAGCGGCGCGCGCGCCTTCGCCGGTACGCCCGACCTTAAGGACGATAATCGGCTTGGTGCGGGAAAAAGCGCGGGCGGCGCTCATGAACTTGCGCGCCTCCTTAAGCGACTCCATGTAGATGAGGATGCTCTCCACCTCTTTGTCATAACCGAAGTAATCGATCAGGTCATGGAAGCCGATATCGAGCATCTCGCCGACCGAAACGAAATGGGAAAATCCTACGTTATTCTTTATCGACCAGTCGAGAATGGCGGTGCAAAGCGCGCCTGATTGCGAAATAAAGGCGATTTTTCCCGGCAGGGCCATATCGGCGGCAAAACTGGCGTTAAGCTTAAGCTTAGGCCGGATAAAGCCAAGGCAATTAGGGCCCATGACCTTTATTTTATATTCACGCGCCAGCCGCGTAATCTCCGCGCCGAGCGCCTGTCCGTCTTCGCCGGCCTCGGAAAAACCGGCGGAAATGATGACCGCGCCGCCGGCCTTTATCTCGCCGCATTCCCTGACGATTCCGGGCACGGTCGCGGCCGGAGTGGCGATAATAACCAGGTCGATCTTATCGTCGATATCTTTAACGCTTTTGTACGCCCTGACGCTGTGCACGCTTTCATGTTTGACGTTGACCGGATAAACAACGCCCCGGTAATCGTTTTCCAGCAAATTTTCCATCAAGGCATGCCCGACGCTTTCCTGCCTGTCGCTCGCGCCGACCACGGCGATAGTCTTGGGATTGAATAATCTGTCCAACTGCATAAATTATACTTAAATCTTAACTTAATTATAAAGCGAATAGGCGCTTTTGGCAAATAGAAAACCGCCGGTAGCGGCGGTTCGAAACTTTAGATAACGAGCACTTCCCCGGGGCACTCATTTTTTGATTGTGAATGCCTTGCCCGGAGGATATCCTTTGCCTCCTCTTTGTTACGGGAGCGGGTTTCGTCTCTGCTCCCATTTTTTATTTCTTCTATAACATTTTCTATTTCCTCCTCCTTTTCGTATTCATCCACCCAACTGCAAGTCAGGCAAATCCCCATAAAGCATTCACTTATCCTGCCTTC